>JBIKXZ010000199.1:0-4299 GCA_044355525.1 Chthoniobacterales bacterium | reverse complement strand
GCTCATGCAGAAGATTGATTAACCTTGGCTGGCGTTTGACGTGCAGAGCGGGAATGAGCTCGGCGAGGATAAGGTCATTGATGACGACTCGGCCGTCGTCGAGAAGGGATTCAAGTTCCACCGCATGACGCCCCGCGCGGAAGTAATCGATCCACACGGAACTGTCGACCAGCACCCTCACTTCCGGCGATCGCGCAGCTTGTCGAGGTCGATCTTGAGGTCAATTTTGCCTTTGTATTTCTTCAGGCCGAGCGTCCGGTTTTTCCGGACAAGGTCTTCCAACGCGGTAATGATCACCGCCGTTTTTGTTTTTTGCCGGGTAACTCTCAGGGCCTCTTCGAGCAGAGGAGCGGGTAAATCGAGCGTCGTTCTCATGATCCAAATCTATGCATATAAATCATGATTTCAATGCATAAAGGATTGCGAATGGCGGAGGCAAGGTGGCGGGTGGCGTGTGACGAGTAAAGGCGTCGGGAACCCTTAAGCGGCGCACATTGCGCAGAGTCGCGGCCAGAAGATCAGCAGGCCGACGACGAGGGCGATGATGGACGCGAAGAGGACGGCGGCGGCGGCGAGGTCTTTCAGTTTTTTGACTTCGGGATGTTCGTCGGGGTGCGCGAGGTCGGCAACGTATTCGATCGCAGTGTTGAGCGCTTCAGCCACCCAGACGAGGCCGATGGAGAGAACGACGGCGATCCATTCGCCGGGCGGGATGGCGAACCACCAACCGAGGGCGATGACGGCGACAGTCGCGACGAGATGGATGCGGGCGTGGACTTCGCTTCCAAGCAGCGCGGCGATCCCGCGGAAGGCGCAGGCGAAGCTTTCGGCTTCGCGGGAAAAGAATCCGCGGCGGTCGGTCATGATGACAAACTATAGCAGATTGCTGGCGCGGTAAGGGACTTCGTTTGGCTGGTAGGGACGGCTGGCCCAGCCGTCCGCTAACTTGCGGCAAACTAAAGCAGCGGCCCGCTGGGCCAGCGGGCCCTACCGTGAAGTATCTTCAGGGAAAAACTCCGGCGGGTTTTCCGCGGCTCCGAGGGGTTGGCTTTCGGCTTTTTCTTCGGCGGCTTTTTTCTCGCCGTAGCCGGGAATGCTGACCGAGGGCGGGATGCGTTCGCAGGAGACGGCGGCCAACGCGAGAATCGCGATAACGACGGAAAAAAATTTCACGGGATCAATCGGGGATGACGAGGCGCACTTTGCCGCCGTGTTTCGAGGCGGCGGCGTCGAGCAGGCTGCGAATAGCGTGGATGGTCTGGCCGCGTTTGCCGATGATGCGGGGCAGGTCGGCCTGCTTCGCCTGCACGGTGTAGACGTCTTTGCCGTCGACCGCGGCATGGGTGAGGAAGACTTCGTCCGGATGGCCGGCGAGGCGGCGGAGGACGAAGTTGAGGAATTCCTCCATGGACGCGGGGCTCAGGCGGCCTTGGCCTCGGCGCCGCGCGCTTTCTTGACGATGCTGCGCACGGTGTCGGACATCTGCGCGCCGTTTTTGACCCAATGGTCGATGCGCGCGAGTTTCACGGTGTAGTTCGTGCCGGTCTTTTTCGGGTCGTAGTTGCCGACGATTTCGATGAATTTGCCGTCGCGCGGGCTGCGTTTGTCGGCCACCACCATTTTGTAGTAGGGGCTGTTGCGGGTGCCTTCGCGGCGGAGTCTGATTGCCACTGCCATAAGTTGTTGTCGTTAGTTCCGGCCGAGCATGCCCATACCGCCTGCCCTTGCCATCATTTTTTTCAATTTGCCGGGTTTTTTCATGAGTTTTCTCATGTCGGAGAACCGCAGCAGAAGGTTGTTCACCTCGGTGACCGTCGTCCCGCTGCCCCGGGCGATGCGTTGGCGGCGACGGGCATTCAGGATGTCCGGCCGCGCCCGCTCGCCGGGCGTCATGGAGAGGACGATGGCCTCCACCCGGCGCATCTGTTTTTCATCAACGCCGGGAGACTTCATCTTATCCATGCCGGGGATGAGTCCAAGGAGATTCTCCAGCGGACCCATCTTGCGGAGCATTTTGAACTGCTCGAGGAAGTCGCTCAGGTCGAAGTTCCCGCCGCGGAGGCGCGCTTCCATGCGGGCGGCGTCCTCCGTATCGAAATTCGCCGCCGCTTTCTCGACCAGGCTGACCACGTCGCCCATCCCCAGAATGCGGCCGGCCATGCGGTCGGGGTGGAAGACCTCGAAAGCGTCGACCTTCTCGCCGGTGCCGGCGAATTTGACCGGCTGACCGGTGACCTCGCGCAGCGAAAGCGCCGCGCCGCCGCGGGCGTCGCCGTCGAGTTTGGTCAGGATGAGGCCAGTCACGCCGACCGCGCCGTGGAACTTTTCGGCCACTCCGACGGCCTGCTGGCCGGTGGCAGCGTCGCAGACGAGAAGACTTTCGGCCGGTTGGACCAGATCTTTCACCTTGCGCAACTCGTCGATTAATTCGTCATCGAGGTCCTGGCGTCCGGCGGTGTCATAAATTTCGATATTGCAACCCTGGTCTTTGGCCCAGGCCATGCCGTCTTTCACGACGCGCAGGACGTTTTTCTCACTGGCGGCGGGTCGATACATCGGCACGCCGATCTGCACGGCGAGCGTGGCAAGCTGGTCGATGGCGGCCGGGCGCTGCAAATCGCAGGCGATGAGGACGGGGGTGCGTCCGTGCTTTTTCAGCCAAGCGGCCAGCTTCGCGCAGGTGGTCGTCTTGCCCGCGCCGTTGAGACCGACGACGAGAATACGGGCCTGCGGACCGAGATTAAGCGCGGAGGCATCGCCGCCGAGCAATGCGGCCAGTTCGTCGTGGAAAATTTTGACGATCTGCTGGCCGGGCGTGACGCTGCGGAGCACTTCTTCGCCGAGGGCTTTCTCTTTGACCCGCGCGATGAAGTCCTTGGCCACCTTGAAGTGCACATCGGCCTCAAGAAGGGCGAGACGCACTTCGCGCAGCGCGTCATTGACGTTCGACTCGCTGATGCGCCCGTGCCCGCGGAGGTCTTTGAAGACATCCTGCAACTTGTCGGAGAGGCGGGAAAACATGCTGGAGCAGAGAGATTAGCAGAGGAAGGCGCGCAATACCAACGGAAGCCCTTCTGGAAGAGTAGAAGCGGCGGGGACGCCGCTTCTACTTTATCCCGAGGTCAGCGAACACTTTGTCCACGTGGCGGAAGTGGCGGTCGAGGCCGCACGCGTCTTGCAACTCGGCGGCGGGCAGCACGGCTCTGATTTCCGGTTCGGCGGCGAGGTTGGCGAGGAATTCGCCGTCGCCGGCCCATGTTTTCAACGCGGCGCGTTGCACGGCTTCGTAGGCTTTTTGGCGCTCGAGGCCCTTTTCGGTGAGTTTGAGGAGGACGGATTGGCTGGCGAAGAGACCGCGGGATTTGTCCATGTTGGCCCGCATGTTTTCCGGATAAACCTGCAATCCGCGCACGAGCTTGGTCATGAGCGCGAGCATGTAATCGAGAAGGGTGGACGCGTCGGGCAGGATGATGCGTTCCGCGCTGCTGTGGCTGATGTCGCGTTCGTGCCAGAGCGCGACGTTTTCCATCGCGGTGACGGCATAACCGCGGATGACGCGGGCCAATCCGCTGAGGCGCTCGCCGGTGATCGGATTGCGCTTGTGCGGCATGGCGGAACTGCCTTTCTGGCCTTTGGCGAAAAACTCCTCCACTTCGAGGACCTCGGTGCGCTGCAAATGACGGAACTCGGTGGCCCAACGGTCGAGCGAGCTGGCGGCGAGGGCGAGCACGGTCATAAACTCGGCATGGCGGTCGCGCTGCACGATCTGCGTGGAAAGCGTGGCGGGGGTGAGTCCGAGTTTGGCGCAGACGTCCTCCTCGACGCGCGGATCAAGGTGCGCGCGCGTGCCGACCGCGCCGCTCAGTTTTCCCACCGCGACGCGTTTGCGCATTTCGAGGAGACGTTCGCGCACACGGCCGAATTCGTCATACATCAGCGCCATCTTGAGCCCGAAGGTGATCGGCTCGGCATGGATCCCGTGGCTGCGGCCCATCATGGGCGTGAGTTTGTGCGCGCGGGCCTGTTCGGCGGCGGCGGCGCGGACTTCGTCCACGCCCTTGATGAGAATGTCGGTCGCCGCGGACATTTGCACCGCGAGCGTGGTGTCGAGGACGTCGGAGGAGGTCAGACCCTGATGCATCCAACGCGCCGCGGGGCCGACGGACGCGGCGACATTTTCGAGGAAAGCGATGACGTCGTGGTTGGTCCGCTTTTCGATTTCGAGGATTTCGGGGATGGAAAACTTGGCTTTTTCGCGGATGGCCTTGGCGTCGGCGGCGGGGATTTGCCCCAAGCGGG
>JBIKXZ010000198.1:0-4355 GCA_044355525.1 Chthoniobacterales bacterium | reverse complement strand
GGTGGCGGACTTCGGAACGGCGGCGACGTTCGATTTGCTCGATGGACGCGGATGCTTTGCCGGCGGTGCGATCGCGCCGGGCTTGCGCGTTCTCGCCAAAACTTTATCCGAAGAGACAGCGCAACTACCGGTCATCGAACTCGCGCCTCCAGGCCGCGCGGCCGGACGCAACACACGTGAAGCATTGCGCGCGGGCGTGGTCGGCGGATACGCCGGGATGGTGCGGCATTTGCTGCGGGGCTTGCCGGCGAAACATGTTGTTTTCACCGGCGGCGATGCCGCCTTGGTCGCGAAATTGACCGGTTTGAAAGTCACCATCGATCCCCTTTGGACCCTGAAGGGCATCAGTGTTCTCGGGGACCTCGCCGCCCGCGAAGCCAGCAAATAAGAGGCTTGCGGGGCGATTGGGCTTGCCGCGTCCGCGGGCCCGGCTACATTCAAGCCAGCCGGCGGCACCGGAAACCAAATGCCGCGGCGACACATTTATGGCCAATGCAATGGTGATCGGAATGGGCGGCGTGGGGTCGGTGATCGCCCAGAAACTGCATGAATACGACTGCGTGGACCGCATCGTCTGCGCGGACCGCGACACGGTTTTCGCCGAGCAGCTGGCCAAGCGCATCCCGAACAACCGCTTTGTCGTGGTCAAAGCCGACGCGATGGACGTGAAGGCCACGACTGCGCTGATGAAGGAGCACAAGGTCAAGGTCACGTGCAATGCGGCCATCTGCGCGACAAACCATTCGGTGCTCACGGCCTGCGCGGAGGCGGGCTCGCACTACCTCGACATGGCGGCGGACATCTACGCCCCGCCGGGCGCGCGGCGCACGTCGAAGAATTCCTTCGACACGGAGATCGAAGCGTTCGACGAGATTTTCCGCGAGAAGAAACTGGCCGGTATCCTCTGCATGGGCATGGACCCGGGCGCGGTCAATGTCTTCGCGCGCTGGGCCATGGACCGACTCGACACGGCGACGAGCATCCGCGTGCTCGATGCGGACAACGCCGAAGTGAAAGGCTACCGCTTCGCCGTGCTCTTTTCGCCGGAGACGTTTTTCGAGGAACTCGGCGCGGTGCCGTATTTCGTGAAGAACGGCAAGGTCACTGCCGGCAAACCGCTCGAATCGGAATTCGAATGGATCCGCTTCCCCGAGCCGATCGGACTGCAGCCGACCTACGCGGTGGCGCACGAAGAGGGCGTGAGTCTCGGGATTTATCCGCGCTTCGTGCAAAAAGGCGTCCGCTACTCGGTCTTCAAATACAGCGTGAGCGACAAAGTGGTGCACCTTTCGAAATCGCTGGCCCTGCTCGACCTCGACACGTGGAAGAAAGTCAAAGTCGACGGCGCCGAAGTTTCGCCCGTCCGCGTAGCCACGCATGCCCTGCCCAAGCCGGCGCAACTGGGTCCAACGGTCGACGGCTATTCCTGCGTGGGCACCGAGGTGCGCGGGACGCTCGGACGCCGCCGCGTGGAATATTTCATCTACACGATGGACAGCCACCGCGACTGCTACGAGAAGCACGGATATTCGCTCACCCTGGTGCAGACCGGCATCCCGCCGGCCCTGACCGCGCGGTTGCTCATCGAGGGGAAGATCAAAGAGCGCGGCGTGATGATGCCCGAGGCGCTCGATCCGAACGAATTGATGACTCATTTCAGCCACGAAGGCCTCCCGATCTTCGTCGAGAAGCGCGAGACCGAGCGCATATGAAACCCCGGCCGTTCCTCCTCGGCGACCGCGCCGTGACCACGGCGAAAACGGCGGAGGTGCGCAATCCCTACAACGGAGACTTGGTCGCCGAGGTTTGCGTGGCCGGCGCCGAAGAAATCGGCGAAGCGCTCGACCTCGCCGCAACGACCTTCGAGCAAACGCGCCACCAAGCGCCGATCGACCGCTCGCATGTGCTGCACAAAATCGCCGCCACCATCGGGCAGCGTGCCGAAGAATTCGTCGAACTGCTCGTCGCCGAAGCGGGCAAGCCGGTGACATTAGCCAAGATCGAGGTACAGCGCGCGCAATCGACTTTTGAACTGGCCGCGGCCGGAGCACTCGAACCGAACGGTCACCCCATCGAAATGGGGGCCACACCGGCGGGCGCGGGCCATGTCGGGATGGCGCGTCGCTTTCCGCTCGGCGTCATCCTCGGCATCACGCCTTTCAACTTCCCGCTCAACCTCGTCGCGCACAAGGTCGCGCCGTGTTTGGCCACCGGGAACACCATGATCCTCAAGCCGGCCATGAAGACGCCGCTCTGCGCGCTGCTCCTCGGGGAAATCCTCGCCGAATGCGGGGCGACGTCCGGACAAGTCTCGTTTGTGCCATTCGGCCACGAACACGTCGACACCCTGCTGCGCGACCCGCGGGTGAAAATGCTTTCGTTCACCGGCGGCGTGGATGTCGGTTGGCAACTCAAGTCGAAGGCGGTCAAACAAAAGATCACCCTCGAACTCGGCGGCAACGCGGCTTGCGTGGTCGAGCCGGATTCCGATTGGCGGAAACACGCGACCAAGATGGCGGTGGGCGCCTTCGCCTATGCCGGTCAATCGTGCATCAGCGTGCAACGCATCTTCGCCCACGCGGACATTTACCAGGACTTCAAGGATGTCTTTCTCGCCGCCGTCCGCGAGAAGGCCGTGGCCGGGAATCCGCGCGAAGCGAAGACGCTGGTTGGACCGATGATCACCAAGGCGGCGATGGACAATGTGGTCGGCTGGATCAAAGAAGCGGAGAAGGCCGGGGCCAAACTCCTCACGCCCCTCCAAGCCGACGGACAAGTGCTCCATCCGGTTGTGCTGGAGAACGTCCCGCGCGACGCGGCCATCTCCTGCGAGGAGGCCTTCGCGCCGGTGGTCGTGCTCGAGAGCTACCGTTCCTACGAGGACGGTCTGGCTGCGGTGAACGATTCGAAATTCGGACTGCAGGCCGGCGTCTTTACCGGCGATCTGGGCAAGGCCTACCGCGCTTATGACATTCTCGACGTCGGCGGCGTCCTCATCAACCAGGTTCCCACTTTCCGCACGGAGAACATGCCCTACGGCGGCGTGAAGGACAGCGGTTTCGGTCGCGAGGGCGTGCGTTACGCCATGGAGGACATGACCGAGATCAAGTCTCTGGTCATCAACGAACGCGGGCTCTGACCGCGCATGCTCCACGTCGTCCTCGTCGAACCGGAAATCCCGCAGAACACGGGGAACATCGCTCGGACTTGTCTCGCGGCCGGCGCGCGATTGCATCTGGTCGAGCCGCTCGGTTTCGAGATCGACGGAACGGCCCTGCGGCGGGCCGGGATGGATTACTGGGAGAAGTGCGACGTGCGGCGTTGGACATCGCTCGCGGAACTGCGCGCGGCGGCGGAAGGTGCGCGTTTCTTTTTCCTGACCAGCAAGGCGCAGCGTCCGTATTGGGACGCGGAGTTCCGCGACGGCGATCATCTGGTTTTCGGCCGCGAGACGCGCGGACTTCCGGAGAGCCTCTTGGCGGCGGAGCGGAATCATCTCCGGACCATCCCCATGGCCCCGGAGGCCCGCAGTCTGAATCTGGCCACGTCGGTTGGGATTGTGCTTTATGAGGCGTGCAGGCAACTTCGGGGCCGATGAAGCACGCCCTCGCCATCCTGCTGGTCGCCACGCCGGCTGCCCTGCTCGTCGCCCAAGATCCGCCGTCCACCCGGTCCGCCCCGCAGGCGACGAATTACCGTCCGGCCCAGGATGTCTGGGTCCTGCAAATGCAGAACCCTCCGCGCGAGTATGCCGTGCGTCTGGAGTCGCTGCAGACGGTGACGCTGCAGGACTACGACATGCGCCGCGAAGGGAAGTTGCAGCGGGTGGTGGAAGTGACGGTCGAAACAACGGGCGGCAACCAGGCGCGGTTTTTCTGGGAGGACGAAGCCGAGCCTTTGGTCAAACTGCCCGATGAACTCGAGGAAAAGCGTCAGGCGGTCGAAAAAGCCGTGCGCGACGTGGTCAAAGTCGAGGAGGCCGACGAAAAACCCTGCCGCGTGGTCAAGGACTACCCGGTGACCACGCACGGCGGCTGGGCGGAATTCAAACTGGCCAGCGAGAGCGACGTGCGCGAGTTGCACAAGCAGCTCATGCAGATGTGGACCGGGAAAAAGCGCGAGTCGTGACAACCACGCCGTCCAACCAACGCCGCAAACGCCTTCTCTTCATCTGCAGCGGCAATTACTACCGAAGCAGGCTGGCCGAGATTCTCTTCAACCACCTCGCGTCCGAAGCGGGATTGGCGTGGGACGCCCAATCGCGTGGCCTGCTCTCCACCGGCGAACTCAAGGGCATGTCCGAACACAGCATCGCTTACCTGAAAAGCCAGAAACTGCAGCGCTTGGCCGCCGAA
>JBIKXZ010000051.1:0-13482 GCA_044355525.1 Chthoniobacterales bacterium | reverse complement strand
GCTGGTTTTTGTAGGCCGCGAGGTATTGCTCATCGCGGGCCTTTTTCTCCACGAGGTAGTCGTCGTAGTTGCCGCGGTAGCGGTGAAGATGTTGGCGGGAAATTTCCACGATTCCGTCGCAGATGGAGTTGAGAAAGGCGCGATCGTGGGAAATGACGAGAAGCGCCCCGGGGTAGTTGGCGAGATGGTCCTGGAACCACCCGAGGGTCTCGAGGTCGAGGTGGTTGGTTGGCTCGTCGAGCATGAGAAGGTCGGGCTCCATGACGAGGAGGCGGGCGAGGTGCGCGCGCATGATCCATCCGCCGCTCATGGTGCGGGCCGGGCGGTCGAAGTCGGTTTCGCGGAAGGCGAGTCCGGCGAGGATGCGTTTGGCTTTGGCTTCGAGGTTGTAGCCGTCGTGTTCGACGAACACATCGTGCGCCTCGTGGTGCTCGGCGGAGTGTTCGTCGGGAAACTTGCGCAGGGTGGCGTAGGCGGCGGTCATCGCGGGGGTGATGCTCGTGGCGAGCTGCAGGACGGTTTCGTCGCCGGATGGTGCGCTTTCCTGCGGGAGGAAGCCGACGGTGCGTCCGCGCTGGAGACTGACGGTGCCTTCGTCGGGGGCGTTGTCGCCGAGAATGAGCGAGAAGAGGGTGGATTTGCCCGCGCCGTTGGCTCCGATCAGGCCGATGCGGTCGCCGGGATTGATCTGTAGCGAGGCGTCGGAGAACAGGGTGCGTCCGCCGAACGATTTGGTGACTTGGGAGACGGTGAGCATGAGTGAGAGGGCGGAGACTTGAGTTGGAAAGCTGAGTGAAAAAGCGGATCGCGCCCTTTGGGCGCGATGTAAGCGGTCAGATTATCGCGATGGGGCATCGCGATCCACCACCGAAAGTGGTCAAGGGGCCAAGTTGCTGCTGGCCGAGGGCGGGGCGGGGAGGCGGGGGACGAAACCGGCTTTTGTGATGATGCGTTGGCCGTCTTTGGAGAGGGCGTAGCGGATGAATTTGCGTGCGGCCGGGGTTGTCTTGCGCTCGATGGTGTAGAGATAGAGCGAGTTGGCGTAGGGGTAGACTTGTTCGTAGATGGCGACGCTGTTAGGCGGTTCGCCGTTGATGAGGACGGCACGCACGCCGGCGGGGAGCGGTCCCATGTCGGCGTAGCCGATGGCATTCGGATCTTTGGCCACGGCGGCGACGATCGACGCGTAATCGGGCAATGTATTGGAGGTCGCGGCGTAGGCGTCGCCGCGCATGGCCAAGTCTTGGAATCCGGCCCGCGCGCCGGTCTTGCGGTCCAAGACGTAGAGATTGACGGGTGCAGCGGCACCGCGGACTTTGCTCCAATTGGTAACTTTGCCGTTGAAGAGGGCCCGGACTTGGGACGGCTTGAGGCTTTTCACCGGGTTGGCCTCGTTGACAATGACGGCGACGCCGTAGCTTCCGATCATTTGCGGACGGAGTTTCACGCCGGCTTTTTTGGCGGCGAGCAGTTCTGTGCGGTTGGCGGGGCGGGAGGTGGGCGCGATGTCGGCTTGCCCGGCGATGAGGGCGTCGAGTCCGGGGCCCGAGCCCGGACGCTTCAATTCCACGGGAATGCCGGGGTTGGCGCGTTTGAAGCCCTTGACCAGGAGCGGGCCGAGTTTTTCGCCGAAGGTGTTCGAACCCTCGATGCGCAACGGATCCTGCGCGGCGGCGTGGGTTGCGGTCAGGGCGGCGGCGAGAATGAGGGGAAGAATTTTCATGACGGGTTGGCTGCGGCGGCGAGCCGTTTTTGTTTTCGCTTGAGGAGAAGCATGGCGAATCCGCCCATGAGGGCAAAGCTGATCATGACCGGATACCATCCGGCCCAGCCGTAGCGTTCGAGGACAAAGGCGGTGATGAAGAGGCACAACGCGGAGCCGTAATATTGGAAGGAGTCAATGACGCCCGCGGCGAAGCCGGCCATTTTTTTGCCGCCGATGTCCATGGGGGCGGCGGCGCCGACGATGGAGTGGGTGGAGTTGACCGTCAGGGATGTCAGGACCAGGAACAGGCCGCCGAGAAAAACGCCGAGCGTTCCGGGCTGGATGAAGCCGGCGAGCATGACCAGGGCGGCGGTGGTGAGGACGGCCGCTTCGGTGAAGTAGAGGACCATGGCGACGGGCGAACGGTGGCCTTTGAAGAATTTGTCGCTGATGAATCCGGCGGCGATCGATCCGACCACGGCGGCCAACGTCATGAGGTTCATGGTGACCATAACCGCCAGCGGTTTGGATTTCCAATTGATGCCGAGTTGCTCGGTGAAAAACATGACCGAAAGTTGGTCGGAGCTGTGGCGCACCGCGCCGGTCGAGGCGTAGGCGATGGCGTAAAACCAGACAAGCGGGTGGGTGAAGATGGTGGTGAAGGATTCCTTGAGGCTGACCCTTGTGCCGGCGGAGTTGTCCAACTCGTCCTCGATGGCATCGGGATATCCCGCGGCGGCGGGTTCCTCTTTGACCGTGAAAAACAGGAAGAGCGCGGCGGCCACGGTGACGAAGGGTGGCACGATGAAGAGAACGCGCCATTCGCCTGGTTCGACTACCCAGGTGCCGATGGCCCAGATCGTGATGGTGAAGCCGGCGAGGAGGAAGGGGGCAAGGGTGTTGATGGCGAACTGCCCCAGCTGGATCATGATGCCGAAAATTCCGGCGAACGTGCCGCGCTCGGTGCGGCGGAACCAGGCCGCGTTGATTTTGATCATGCCCGGCGCGCCGTAGGATTGGAACCAGCCGTTGAGCAGGGCGATGAGGGCGAAGGTGGAGAACGTGCCGACGAAGGACGAGAAGCCGAAGATGAAGTTGCAGCAGATGGTGCCGATCGCGCCGATGAGCATGGACCATTTGCCGCCGATGCGGTCGGTAAAGAGTCCGTTGACCAACTGTCCGGTGCCGTAGGCGAGCGACCAGACAACCCAGAGCATGGCGAGGTCGCTCGCTTGGAAGCCGAACTCCTCGTTCATGCCGGGCCCGGCAAAACGGAAATTGTAGCGGCACATGTAGTAAGACGCATACATGAGCCCGAGGGCGCCCCAATTCAGTCCGCGCCGCGCGCGGAAACCGGGGGGATAAGACGTTGTTTCCATGGAGGGAACTGCTCTTCCGCAGATTGAAAAGCACGAAGCGGACCGTCAATGCCTATTGTGACAAGATCGTCACACTTTTGTGCGGCAGGCGGCGGTCCAAAGGGTGGGCCCGAACTCTTCGCGCGCTGCGGCAGCGAGTTGGTCGGCGCCGCGTGGGTCGCGGAGGATGGCGAAGAGGCACGATCCGGAACCGGACATGGCGGCGGCGGCAACGAGCGAATGCTCGAGCAGCCAGTTTTTCAAAGCGGCGAGGGTGATGAACTTGGCGAAGGCCGGGCGCTCGAGGTCGTTGCGGATTTCGATCCCGTCGTGGAGCTGCGGTGCGGTCCATTCCTGCGGGCAAAACTCTTTTTCCGACCACCGCCGGTAGGCCCACGCTGTCTCGATGGCGAACGGGGGTTTGAGCAGGAGGAGATCGAGTGGTTGCGGGAGCGGGCGAGGTTCGAGGATCTCACCGCGTCCGCGGGCCATCGCCGCTTGCGCGCGGATGAAGAACGGCACGTCCGATCCGAGTTGGGCGCCGAGTTTTTCAAGTCCGGCATCGTCCAGAGGCCGGCCCGCTTGTTCGTTGAGCGCTTTGAGCACGGCGGCCGCATCGCTGCTCCCGCCGCCGAGGCCGGCGCCATGCGGGATGTGTTTGTGCAGCTCGATCGCGGCACCGCCGGGGTGTTTGGTCTCGCGCAGAAAAAAGTCGGCGGCCTTCCAAGCGAGGTTGCCGGAGCCGTTGTCGAGTTCGGGATCGCTGCAAGTCAGTGCGATCCCCGGTGCTTCGCGCAGCTCGACCCGCAACTCATCAGCCAGCGTGACCGGAACCATCCACGTCTCGATGTCATGGTAACCCGTGGTCCCGTTCCGCCCGAGCACGCGCAGGTTGAGGTTGATTTTGGCCGGGGCGGCGATTTGCATGCGGGGCATGATTCACGGCGCGGATGGCGGCGGCAAAGCGGAAATCATCGTGGCCCTCGATGAGCCCTCTCTCGACGAGGCGCGACGCCTGATGGACCGGCTGAAGGGACGTGCGCGGTTCTACAAGGTAGGATTGCAACTCTTCACCGCGGCCGGTCCGGCGGCCGTCGAAGCGGTGCGGGAGCACGGAGCGCGGGTCTTTCTTGATCTGAAATTGCACGACATTCCCAACACGGTCGCCTCGGCCGTGCGCTCGGCGCGCGACTTGGGCGTCGACTTGTGCACGATCCATCTCGGCGGCGGACCGGAGATGTGCGCCGCAGCGGTGGCGGAAGCGGGAGAGAACACAACGATTCTCGGGGTTACGGTGCTGACCAGTTCCAACCAGGCCGCGCTGGAGGCTTGCGGCGTGCATGGCAGCGTGGGCGAGCAAGTGGTGCGCTTGGCCAAGATGGGCTATGTGGCCGGGGTGCGTGGTTTTGTCGCGAGTGCGTTGGAGTTGCCTTTGCTGCGGGCAGAACTCGGCAAGGAACCGCTGCTTGTCATTCCCGGCGTGCGCCCAACCGGGGTGGATGCCGGCGACCAAAAGCGGACGGCGACGCCCGCCGAGGTGGTGCGCGGCGGGGCGACGCATCTGGTGGTGGGGCGGCCGATTTCGCGGGCGGAGAATCCGGCGGAGGCGTTTGACCGGATCGCGGGGGAGATTGTTGGTTGACAGTAACTATAACTAAACTAAGTTTAGTCCATGAAAGTTCTCAATATACATCAGGCGAAAACCCATCTATCGCGCCTGATTGAGGAGGTTATGGAAGGCGAGACGGTTGTGGTGGCCAAGGCTGGAAAGCCAATGATTCAACTCGTGCCCGTAGCCGCGGCTGGCGGGGACCGCCCGCTTGGTCTCCTGGCCGGGAAGGCCAAGGAGTCCGCCGATTGCTGGTCTCCCGACGAAGAGGTGGAGCAGTGGTTTTACGGCGAGGAGAAGATGGGTGCGCCGCGGGTTGCGGAGTAAGCCGGTGAGGCTGTTGCTCGACTCTCACGCGCTGCTCTGGGCTCTGACTGCCCCGGAGAAGTTGTCGGCGGACGCTGCGCGGGAGATTGCCGCCGCGGCGAACAATGTCTGGTTCAGCCCCGCTTCGGTCTGGGAGTTGGAGATCAAGCGCGCGCAAGGCAAACTGGAATTGCCGGAGAGTTGGTTCGAGGCCGTGGAGCGCACTAGGTTCGCCGAGTTGCCGATCCGCAGCCACCACGCCACGACTGCTGGGCGTCTGCCGTGGCACCATCGTGATCCCTTCGACCGGATGCTTATCGCGCAAGCGCTGGCCGAAGACCTCCGTTTGGTGACGCGTGATCGCTTGGCTGCGGCCTACGGCGTCAAGTTGCTCGAAGCCTGACGAGTCTCAGTCGCGGAAGTTCGTGTAGTCCAGCGCGACGCCGAAATCTTTGGCGCGAAGGGCGGCGATGGCTTCCTGCAGGTCGTCGCGTTTTTTGCCGGTCACGCGGATTTGTTTGTCCTGCAGGGTCGACTGGATCTTGAGTCCGGAGGCTTTGAGAAATTTGGAGATTTCCTTGGCTTTGTCGCCCTCAAGTCCCTGCTTGAAGACAAAAAGTTGCCGCGCGTGGCCGAGCGGGGAGATGTCGGGGTCTTTTTGGTCCACGTTGCGCAGGTCGATGTTGCGCTTGGCCAGTTTGGCCACGGCGATTTCCCGCAATCCTTTGAGCCGCGAGGCGTCTTCGGCGGTGAGGCGCAGATTGCCGTCCTTCTCGATTTCGAGTTTGGCCTCGGATCCTTTGAAGTCGAAACGGCTGGCCAGTTCGCGGCGGGCTTGGTCAACGGCGTTGAGGATTTCCTGACGGTCGATTTCGGAGACAATGTCGAATGAGGGCATAAGATTGGTCTTTCTTGTGGGGGCGGCAGGACTCGAACCTGCAACCAAGCGATTATGAGCCGCCTGCTCTGACCGTTGAGCTACACCCCCGATGGTCAGCGCACTCATAGTGCCACCCGTGTTTGGCGGAGTCAAAGCTGGGGAGAGCACCATGGCGGATGCAACCGGGGCAGCGGGTGGAGAGCTGCAGCCGCGGACCGGGCGGAAAAATTTCGCCGGTTTTGTCCACACTCCTTCCACACCGCGCCCGGCACTACTGCCCCAGCACAAGGGAGGAGTAAGGCGGTAGGGTGACGCGTTCGGGGGAGAGTTTGGTCTTTTCGTCAGAGGTCCAGAGTTTGCGGGAGAAGCCTGTTGCCGAGGGTGGAAGGTCGGCGCTGGTGGTGCGGCGGGAGACGTTGTGGATGACGAGAACATCGCCGGACGGGTGACGGCGGACGAAGGCGACGAGGCGTTCGTGGAGGTCTTCGAGGGGTTCGAGGTCGCCACTGGCCAGAGCGGGTGTGTTGTTGCGGAGTTCGATGAGAGACTTGTAGTGGTTGAGCAGAGATTGCTCGTGCTTTGTTTGCGCAGCGACAGTCTCCACTTTGCGGTCCTTGCTATGACGCACTTCGCGCGGACGGGCGCGCCACGGGTCGGGTTGGCTTTGCCAGAGCATGGGCTCGCGGATGAAGAAGTCGGGCTTGAGTCCGCGCATTCCGATTTCCTCGCCGTAGTAAATGAAGGGAGAGCCCGGCAGAGTAAGGAGGAGGGAAGCGGCGACGCGGGCGCGGTCCTCGTCATCGCCGAGCGCGCTCATCACGCGGTTCTGGTCGTGGTTGGACAGGAAGGTGGCGTCGATAAAACCGGGGAGGACTTCGCCGTATTGTTGACGCAGTCCGGCGTGGCGTGCGGCCAGTCCGGCGCCGCGTCCGTTGGCCACGGCATCGAGGATAGATCCGGCCATTTCGAAATTGAAGATGGAGCGCAGGCCGGGGAGGTATTGCTTGGCTTCGTTGCCATCAGTCCAGACTTCGCCGACGAGAAACACGTCGGGGTTGGTCTTTTCCATCTCGGCGCGGAATTCCTCCCAGAAGGCGACGGTGTCGGCGGCACGTTCGTCGGGGAAGATGTGTTTGGCTGCATCGAGGCGGAAACCGTCGACGCCCTTCTCCAGCCAGAAACGTCCGATGTCATAAATCTCGCGGCGGACCGCGGGATTGTCGAAATTGAGGTCGGGCATGCCGCCGGTGAAGTAGGCGTAGTAATAGTGGTCGCGGATGCCGGGGGCTTCGTTCCAGCGGCGGAGGTTGTCGGTGTCGGGTCCGGTGCGGGTCACGGTGAGGCTGCCGACCTCGTCGCGTTTTTTCCAAACGTAGAAGTCGAAGAATTCGCTGTTCGGGCCGGAGGCCGCGCTCTCGAACCACGGGTGGGTGCTTGCGGTGTGGTTGACCACGAGGTCGAGGATGACGCGCAGGCCGCGTTCTTTGGCGGCGGCGAGAAAAGTGTCGAAGTCCTCCATCGTGCCGTAGTCGGGATGGATGGCGCGGTAATCGGTGACGTCGTATTTGTGGTAGGACGGCGACGGGTGGATGGGCAGCAACCAAAGGGCCTGCACGCCGAGGTCGGCAAGGTAGTCGAGTTTGGCGGTGAGTCCGCGCAGGTCGCCGATGCCGTCACCGTTGCCGTCGGCAAAAGAACGCACGAAAATCTGGTAGGTCACGGCGTGCGGCCAATCTGCGGAGGGCTTTTCCGCCGCGGCCAATGGTGAGGCAAGCAGGGCCATGAGGGCGGGAACTCTCATCGGGAGGACGGTCGGCGTCCGAACCACGCGATCATGAAGGCACCGCTGAGGAACATGAACAGCGAGTAAACCACGGAGGGCATGGCAATGCGGGCGCTTTCGAGGATCCCGAGAGTGATGCCGAGAGCGAGGGTGCCGTTCTGGATACCGGTTTCGATGGAGATGGTCACGCGTTGGGGACGGGGCAGACCGGCGAGCCATCCGGCGACGAAGCCGAGGAGCATCATGACGATGTTGAGCGTGATGGCGGCGGGGCCGGCCACGGCGAACTGGTGGGCGAGATCCTTTTCGCGCGAGACGGCGGCGGCGATGATCAGGGCGAGGAAGACAAGGGAGAAGATGCTGGCGGGGCGTTCGAGGCGACCGGCCAAGTGCGGTCGCAGATGGCGGATGGTCATGCCGCAGACGATCGGAAAGATGGTGACGAGGGTGAGTTGCCCGAGGGTTTTCCAAAAGGGCAGGGCCACATCGGCACCGGCGCCGAGGAACCAGTCCATCGACCAGCGGATAATCCACGGAATGGTGAAAACACAAACCACGCTGGAGATGGCGGTGAGGGTGACGGAGAGGGCGGTGTCGCCTTTGGCCAGATGCGTTATAACATTGGACGTGGCGCCGCCGGGGCAGGCGGCGAGGATCATGAGTCCGACGGCGAGTTCACCGGGGAGGCGGAAGAGCAGGGCGAGGAGGAAGGCGACGGCGGGCAGTAGGAGGAGTTGGCAGGTGAGGCCGATGATTTTAGCTTTGGGGTAGAGGACAACGCGGCGGAAATCGGCGGGAACAAGGCTGAGGCCCATGCCGAAAAGGACGGCAAAGAGGGCGACGGGGAGTGCGAGTTGTTTGAGAAGTTCGCCGGACATGCGGCGAAGTTGCACGACGACGCGCGGGGCGTCGATGATGGAGCACGGCACAGAGTGCCGCGGCTACAAGAAATAAGTCAGCAGTCGGCGCTCTCGCAGGCGGCGTCGACGCGGTCGGCGGCGGCTTCGAGTTGGACTTTGAGATCGTGCAGGGCGGACCAGGATTCGGCGATGTCGGGGCCCCATTCGCCCTCGAGTCCCTCGAGCTTGGCGTTGGGCGAGGGGTGGCAGGCGAGGTTTTCCTCGATGAGGCACGCGATGGTGCGCAGGGCGGGGCCGTGGTAGGGGAGATGGAGGTTAAGCCGGTGGGAGACGGTTGTTTGGTTCGCCATACGGCGGAAACATTTCACCGATCCGGCCGCGGCGCAAGCGGCCCGATCAGGATTTTTTCGGGGCGGTCAGGGAGGTCAAAAGTGCCGGGTCGACCGCGGTGAGGTCGGGGGCCACGCGATCGGCGCGGACAAGGGCGGCCGCGGACTCCGTGGTGGCGACGGCGAGCACTGCGATTCCTGCGCGCCGGGCGGCTTCGATCCCGACGAGCGCGTCCTCGATAACCACGCAGTCCGCGGGCGCGCACCGCAGGCGTTCGGCGGCGAGGAGGAAAATCGACGGGTCGGGTTTGCCGTGGACGACTTCCTCGCCGGAGACAATCACCCCGAAAAATTGGCGCAGATCCATGAGGTCGAGGAGGCAGTCGAGGTTGGCGCGTTCGGTCGAGGATCCGATGGCGCAGGGGATGTCCGCGGCCTGCAGCGCGACGAGCAGTTCGCGGGCGCCGGGGAGCGGTTTGATGCCGTGCTGACGCACGAGGCCGCGGTAGATTTCCTCCTTCTCGCGGGCGAGAGCCGCGACGTCCGCGGGATCCGTGGCCCAGCCGAGATCGGGGATGATGACATTGTTCTTTTTGCCGAAGCCGCGTTTGAAGTGGTCGGCGCGCAAGGGGAGCCCGCGTTGCGCGGCGAGTATTTCCCAGCTGCGTTCGTGATGGGCCGACGAGTCTACGACCACGCCGTCCCAGTCGAAAATGACGGCCCGGAGCATCAGAGCCCCGCGTCTGTCACTGCGCCGGTCGATGCGCTGGTGGCCAAGGCGCCGAACTTGGCGAGCACGCCGCGGCGGTAGCGCGGGGCGGGCTTTTTCCATTTCGCTTTGCGGCGTTTGAGTTCCGCCGCGGGCACGTCGATGGTCAGGCGGTGCTTGACCGCGTCGATTTCGACCGTGTCGCCGTTTTTGACCAGCGCGAGCGGACCGCCGTCGAAGGCTTCAGGGGTGATGTGTCCGACGACGAAACCGTGCGTGCCGCCGGAGAAACGTCCGTCGGTGATCAGCGCGACTTCCTTGCCCAGGCCCTTGCCCATGACAGCCGAGGTGGGTCCGAGCATTTCGCGCATGCCGGGGCCGCCGCGCGGTCCTTCGTAGCGGATGACGATGACATCGCCCTTCTTGACGCCGCCCTTGAGGATGGAGGCGAGGGCGGCTTCCTCGGAATCGAAGACGCGGGCCTTGCCGCGGAATTTTTCGCCTTCCTTGCCGGTGATTTTGGCCACCGCGCCGCCCGGGGCGAGATTGCCGTGGAGGATGACGAGGTGGCTGTCCTTTTTGATCGGATCGTTGAGCGGACGGATGATTTGCTGGCCTTTGGGGTAGGGTTTGAAGGGCGCGAGGTTTTGTTTGAGCGTTTTGCCGGTGACGGTGAGGCAGTCGCCGTGGAGCAGACCCGCGGAGAGAAGTTCTTTCATCAGCGGCACGATGCCGCCGATGCCGACGAGCTCGGACATGAGGTATTTGCCGCTCGGTTTGAGGTCGGCGAGGACGGGAACGCGGCGTCCGATCTTGGTGAAATCGTTGATGTCGAGTTTGACGTTTGCTGCATGGGCCATGGCCAGCATGTGGAGAACGGCGTTGGTCGATCCGCCCAAGGCGATGATCATGGTGATGGCGTTCTCGAAGGATTCGCGCGTGATGATGTCCGAGGGCAGGATGCCGCGTTTGAGCAGATTGACCACCGCGGCGCCCGCGTCGCGTGCGTCGGTTTTTTTGTGGGCGGAGACGGCGGCTTGCGCGGAACTGTTGGGCAGGCTCATGCCCATGGCCTCGATGGCGGAGGCCATGGTGTTGGCTGTATACATGCCGCCGCAGGACCCGGCGCCGGGAATCGCGCAGGATTCGATTTTCTGCAGTTCCTTGTTGTCGATTTTTTTTGCGGCGTGCTGTCCGACGGCTTCGAAGACCGAAACGACGTCGAGGTTCCGTCCGTTGAGGCAGCCGGGGAGGATGGTTCCGCCGTAGACGAAGACCGCGGGGCGGTTGAGGCGCGAGATGGCCAGCATGCAGCCGGGCATATTTTTGTCGCATCCGCCGATGGCGACGAAGCCGTCGAAGCCTTCGCAACCCACCACCGTCTCGATCGACTCGGCGATGACCTCGCGCGAGACGAGGGAGTATTTCATGCCCTCCGTGCCCATGGAAATGCCGTCGGAAATGGTGATGGTGTTGAAGATGACAGCCTTGCCGCCTGCCGCGTTGGCGCCGCCGGCCGCCTCGCGGGCCAGCACGTCAATGTGCATGTTGCACGGCGTGACCATGCTCCAGGTCGAGGCGATGCCGACTTGCGGCTTGGCGAAATCCTTTTCCCGGAATCCCACCGCGTAGAGCATGGCGCGGCTCGGGGCGCGCTCGGGTCCGTCGAGGACCTGCGAGGAATACTTGCGGAGGATGTTGCGTTTCGGGCGTGCGGATTTCTTGCTCACGCGGTGGACGGTAGCGGTTCGGGGCACGCGCGTTAAGCCGAAAGCGAAATCAGAGCGCCTGCGGATTGGATCGCAGGTCGGCGATTTCCTGTTCGAGTTCGCGCCTTTGCTCGTCGGAAAGACCGGGTGCCTCGGCGGCCTTTTGCAGCGCGCGCAAGGCGGGCCGGGTCAGACCCTGGCGGGCGTAGCTTTGTCCGAGGTAAAGTTGGTAGAAGCCGGCGTCGCCGCCGCGCGCTTCGCTCAGGGCGATGAGTTCCTCGAGGATGCCGGCTTCGCTTTGGAAAGCGCGTGCGGCATTGGCGCAGCGGGCGGCCAGCCACAAAGCGCCGATATCGCCCGGGGCGAGTTCCATGGCGCGGTTTCCGGCGGCGTAGGCTTCGTCGTTCAAACCGGCGTGCAGCAGTGCTTCGGCGCGGACCTGCCAGGCTTCCGCGGAATCCGGCTCGAGGGTGACGGCGCGCTCGCTTTCCAGCAAGGCCTCGCGCGGCTGTCCGAGCGAAATAAGCACGCGGGCACGTGCCGCGGCGACCGAGGAAGAGCGGTCCGTGCGGCGGACGGCGGCGGCGGAAAGCTCACCGGCCTCGGGCAGAAACTGTGCGGCAAGGCAGGAGAGAGAAGTGGCGGCGAGGAATCCCGACCGGTTGGCGGCGCCGATCATGGCGCGGGCTTTGTCCTTGGCCGGTTCGGTGGCGAAAATTTCTTCGCGCGGACCGCGGACGAAAAGCACACCGGTGGCATCGGCTGCGGCGAGGCGCCAGTCGGGTGATTCGCCGAGGTGGCGGGCGAGGGGCGCGTAGTCGGATTTGTCGCCCAGCAACCAGACGGCGCGGTAACGCACGCGGCGGTCCTGCGCGCGCCAGAGGGAAGGTTCGCGTCCGAGATTGGCCGCTTCCTGTTCCACAGCGCGCGCCGGGAGCGGTCCGCCGAAACGCGCGAGAGCCATTCCTGCGGGGTTGATGAAGACCGGACCTTCCGCCGGGAGCGCATCACGCGTCAGCGTGGGGGCGACCACGGCCTCCGTCATGGCGAGATTATACCATCGCGGCAGGACCCTCGTCGCGGCAACGACGACGATCGAGGCGACAGTGAACAAGGCCGCAGCCTGCATCCACCAGCGCACGCGGAAGCCGAAACGTTGCAAATGTTCCCGCGCGACCGGCCAGCAGGGAATCATCCACAACGCGGCGGCCCATCCATAGGCGTTTTGTCCGCCGGCCGCGCAAAGAAAGAGCAAGGCCGGTGCCGTCACGCGGCTCCACCCGCCATTGATTTGCGCCGCGCGTGCCGCGAGGAGAAGGACCACGAGGCTCGCGAGGAAAGCGACCATTGCGGGGAGGCCGAGCGGCGCTTGCGGCGACCAGCGGAGGAAATTCCAAGCCTCCGCCCACACGTGGGTGCCGCGCGGGGTGAGATGGACCGCGGCGAGACACAGCGCGGCGATTGCCCCGCGGGCACGGGCCGGCCACGACGAGGTCGAACCGATCAAAGCAGCGGCCACGGCGGGCAGTGCTCCCGGCGCAAGCCAGGCCGCGAACCACGAAGCAAGCGGCAGGGCGAGCATCGCGGTGGAGGTCGCGGTTCGTGTGGCGGCGAGATGCCAGGCCGAGAGCACAAGGATGGCGAGTCCGAAGCCCGACAAACCGGCGGCCGGCGAGGAGAGCAGAACGGCGATCAGGGCCGGGATGAGCGGGGCCAAGCCGCGCCAGGCGCGAGGCGGCAGGGAGAGAAGCCAGCAGAGCAAAGCGAGCCAAGCCACGACGACATGCGCATTTTGCCAGCCGCGCGGTCCGGCCGCGGCGAAAGGCACTTCGGCCAGCGCGGCCGAGGGGGTGGTCGCGTGCCAGACGGGGAAACCGGCCAATCGCCAGGAGCCGATCATTTCCGCGGTGGCCGGACTGATCCAATCGGGTCCCCGCAGGGCGATCAGCGCGGCCAAAATGGCGAGGGCGGAGAAGCCCAGCGCGACGAGGTGGCGCCAGGCACCGCGGGATTTTTCTTCGTCCGGCATGAACGGGGATGATTCGGAGCCCGCGGGCGCTTGGCAAGAGCCGCTTGTGCCGCGGGCCCGGACCGCTTATTCCTCGCGCATGATCCGCACCTTGGCCATTATGCCCCTCATGCTTTCTTTTCTCGGACTCAAAACACCGGCGGGCGCTCTCTCCGTCGGGGACGAAGCCCCGCGGGTCGCCGCGCCCGACCAGAACGGCACAACG
>JBIKXZ010000197.1:0-4448 GCA_044355525.1 Chthoniobacterales bacterium | reverse complement strand
CCTGCCCATGTAAGCGAACCGCCGGCCGAAAACAACGCCCGATTGCATGCACACAAGCCCTTTCCTTTTTCAACTTCCCCCCTCCCCTTTCCAATTTCACTTTTCACCCGTCACTCGCCACTAGCCACTACGGCCACGCCGTCTGCCGCAGGCTGCCGACTTGACGGCGTTGATCGGGCGCGCAAGATTTCCTTCATGAATAGGCCGATTGCTGTACGCGCGCTTGATGGCCACCGGATAGAGGTTGTGTTCGAGGATGGGGTGTCGGGTGCTTTGGACATGTCGCAGTCCATCGGCCGCGGCGTCTTCGCGCCCCTGCGGGATCCGAAAATCTTTGCCGCCGTCCATCTTGGTGACCATGGTCAGATTGCCTGGAGCGACGAAATGGAAATCTGCCCGGACGCCGCCTATCTGGAAATCAAAGGCAATTTGACCCGCGAACCGGTCCATGCCTGAAGTCAGTCGCTTCTACGGCATCGTTATCCGGTTCTACTACCGCGACCATCCGCCCACTCATTTCCACGCCATCTATGGCGAACACGAGGCCCTCATTGAGATCGAGACGGGACAAATTCACGAGGGATTTCTGCCACCAAAAGCTCTAGCTCTCGTCAACGAATGGCGCGCGCTTCATCTCGAGGAACTCCGCGAAGCTTGGCAACTCAGCCGCAACGAATCACCTCTGAAACCCATCGACCCTTTGGAGTAGCCCGGCTGCCCCGGTCTCCGGACTACCAAAGCACCGCAACACCGTCCCACGTCTCTTGGACCTCTGCCGTCGCTCTCGCCACTCGCCTGTCACGCCGTAGCCGCGCGACGGCGGATCACTCGCCACTCGCCACCGCGGCTAGGCCGTCTGCCGCATGCGCCGACTGGAAGGCTCAAGACCTCGGGTCAAAATCCCGGCATGAAATACGGCCACACGACGAGATGTGCGACCTGCACTAAGGCGTGCAACAGCAGGATGGAAAGTCCCGCCGCGTAAATATACCGGCAAGCCCGCACTCCCGCGTCGCGGACCAGCACATGACCCGACCAAAGCAGCCCGCAGAGCAGCGGCAGGTAAAGCATGAGCGTGAATCGCTCGCCACGCCAACCGACGATCGGAGCATACCATCCGAAGCCGAGCATGTAGGCCGCGACAGTGGCTACAGCGAAGGACAGCACGGCCAGCGCGGCGCCGGTGCGGAAAACCGGTGGTCCCTCCTTCCAGTAACGCACGGCAAGCAGAACCAAAACCAGCAACGCCAGCCAAACCAGATAAAGTCCGCGGGCCGGCAATAAAAACCGCCAGTAATACTGCGGGGCGTTTTCTTCTCCCGAATTCTTCAGCATGCCCCAGCGCAAAGAGCGGTTGGCCTTGTTGCCCGGAACAAGGAATCGCCACGACATTTCACGCACACCGCGACTCAGCCTCTCTCCGGCATGCCCCCAACCGTGCTTGCGCAAGTAATTCCCCGCGGTGGGCAGCTCGCCCGGCGCAAAACCCGCACGCCCCTCGGCGGTCTCGATTCGTGGCGTCACCACCAGAACGCCATTCTCGAAGTCCTCCACCCACATGTAATATTTGAACGGGCTGTAAAGCGGATCCCCGTGCACTCGGTTCTTGTAGACAGCTCCCGGCGCCATGAGCCCTGCGATGACGAGAAGGGCAAGGGCCGTGCCCGCCACATGCCGAGTCAGACTCCAAGACTCACCCGCTCCGCCCGAAACCAACAGACGCGGCCACCAACCGGCGCGGATGGTGAGCAGAACCACTGTCGCTCCGGCATAGAGCACGAGCAGCGGCCCCATGGAACCCTTGGTCAAGTTGGCCAGCCCGAAAA
Source organism: Chthoniobacterales bacterium (assembly GCA_044355525.1). GTDB lineage: Bacteria > Verrucomicrobiota > Verrucomicrobiia > Chthoniobacterales > JACTMZ01 > JACTMZ01. The sequence continues at coordinate 2,622 of JBIKXZ010000197.1, read as the reverse complement.
ACAGACCCCACGCCAAGTAGTAAATCCAGCGGGACCGCCAGAGACTCAAAGCCATGAAAATCAACGTGGCCGTGAAAAGCGCGTAAAGCAGCGGCTCGGGATTGAAAAAATGCGCGCGCTGCAACATCACGCCGATCCCGGTCAAAAGCCCCGCCACCAATCCCGGCACCGGTGCCATCCACCATGCGGCCAGCACCGCGCACAGGACCGTGACGACATAGCCCAAGACCAAATTCAACCAACGCCCGCGCGTGAAGTAGACTCCCATGTCCTCGTCCATGACCACCCGACTCAACCACGGCCAGAGCGGCTCGATGTAGCTGCTGCGGTGCGGAAACCAGTCATTGGCCGAAGCGTAAGCCAATTCGAGATTCGAACGCTGGTCGGAGGCTTCGAGGTCGGTGTTGGTCGTCCCCACGAGTGAAGACGCGAGCGAGAAGTAAACGACCCCCAAGAAACCCAGGAGCAAGGCGTAAATCGTCCAACCCCTCACACCGCGCAGCGGTTGCAGGAAGAGAACTTTCATCCAAGCATCACACTCCACTTTTTCGTTCATCAGGCGCTCCCCAAACTCCCTTCCCTGCCGCTTGGCGGCAAGCGCGAACTCCGGCTTGCTTCACAACGACGGACCGAATTGCGGATAGGCCAGCAGCAACGCGGTCTGCACCGAGGCGTGGACAAAGACCGCCGCCACTCCGATGGCATAAACCCACCGCCACCGACCGGACATCTCCCGCCCCAGCACCCAAGTGCCCCACGCCAGCGCGATGAGCAGGGGCAGGTAAAGCATCAAGGTGAAACGCTCGCCGTTGCCGATGACCGCATACCAACCGAAGGCCGCGAGATAAAGCAGCGTCATCGCCGTGACGAATGCCGTGATGGCCAGCGCGGCCGGACTACGGAAGAGCGGGCCGCCGCGCTGCACCGTCCGCACACCCAGCAGCAGCGCACCCAGCGCGAGAAACCAGCAGAGGTAAAGCCCGCGCGCGGAAAAGAAATAACGCCACAATTGCGGCGGCTCACCGCGTTCGGTCTTGCCTCCTTGGCGCTCGAAGAAGAGGGCCCTTTTGGCCACGCGGATAGGTATGACAAACCGCTCGGTCATGAAGGTGACACCCGTTGTCCACCGCTTCCAGGCATGGGCGAAGCCGTGTTTGCGCAGGTAGTTCGCTCCCGTCGGCAACTCGCCCGGCGCGAAACGCGCCCGCGCCTCGGCCGTGTTCACCAGCGGATACAAAGGATCCGCTTCCGTCTCCCAATCGTCGCACCACATCCAGTATTTCACCACGCTGTGGAACGGATCATCGTGCACGCGGTATTTGAAAACGGCATTCGGGGCGATCAGCGCGCCGGCCAGCAACAACCCGCCCAAAATGCCGGCCGCGTGCCGGCCAACGGAAGGACCGGGGGGCGTCCGGCCGCAAAGCCAACGCGGACACCACCCGGCGCGCGCGAGAAACATCACTGCGGTCGCGCCGAAGTAGACCGCCACCAGCGGACCGGTCGAACCTTTGGCCAAATACGCCAGCCCGAGGAAAAGTCCCCAACCAAGGTAGTCGAGCCAACGCCCTCGCCATAGACTCAAGGCCATGAAAACCGCCGTCGCCGCAAGCAGCGCGTAAAGCAGCGGTTCCGGTTGGAAAAAATGCGCCCGCTGCAACATCAGCCCGATGCCGGTGAGCAGGCCGATCGTCAGTCCCGGGATCGGAGCCATCCACCAAGCAGCCGCGATCGCGAGCAACACCATCACCGCGTAGCCGATCGACAAATTCAACCAGCGACCCCGGAGATAAAATTCCTCGTCGTTCTCCGACATGACCACGCGACTGATCCACGGCCACAGCGGCTGGATGTAATTGCTGCGGTGCGGATACCAATCCTGCGCCGACTCCCGCGCCAGCATCATGTTGGCCAGCTGGTCGCTCCGACGCAGATCCAAGTTGGTCTGTGCCACGACCTGTCCAGCCAAAGTGAAATACACCGCCCCCAAAAGCCCGAGGATCACCAGATAAACCGTCCAACCCCGCCATCCCCGCAAAGGCCGCAAAAACAACAGCTCGAGCCATCCATCCTGCTTCACTTTCTCATCCATGGAAAACCCACGAAACTCTCGCCCCTTCCATCCAACGGCAAGCGCGAACTCCATCCCCCGCCGCAACCTGCACATCTCTAAAATCTCAAATCCGCCCAACGCCTCCCGCCTCAGGAGCCCAGACCTCTTCCCGCCTTCCCACTTTCAAACCTTCCCACTGTGCCACCCCTCTTCTCTTACTGTTGATCTCGCCACCCGGCACTCGTCACGAGCCACTGCCGGCCTGGTCCCTTGGTCTTTCCTACCTCTCCACCGAAACACCGTCCATCTGAAGCACCGCCGCTTCCCGCTCCCGACTCCATGCTCCATGCTCAACATTTCATTTTGAATTGACATTTTCTTCCACGCCGTTAACTTGCCCACCTAATCTTCCTCCTGACCTCCGACTTCCGACTTCCGACCTCCGACCTCTGACCTCCAGCCTCCATCTCCTCCCCCGTCCCGAATGCCCCCCGCTTTTCAGCATTTCAGCACGTCAGCGTTTCAGTAGCTCCCTTTTCACCCTCCCCTCTTCCCTTTTCCCTTCACCC
>JBIKXZ010000196.1:0-4459 GCA_044355525.1 Chthoniobacterales bacterium | reverse complement strand
GCTTCATGCGCAGGAGATCGTTCTTGATGAAAAACTCCCACGTCTCCCAGTAACGCCCGTCCGTCGTGTCGAGCAGGATGAGCGGCGTGATTTTCGCCTTGCCCGTTTGCATGAGCGTGAGGCACTCGAAGCCTTCGTCCTGCGTGCCGAAGCCGCCGGGAAAAAGAATAAACGCATCGGTCTCCTTCACGAAGTTCACCTTTCGGGTGAAGAAGTAGTTGAAGTTGATCAGCTTTTTGTCGCCGTGGATCGTTTCGTTGGCCCGCTGCTCGAAGGGCAGGCGGATATTGAGGCCGAAGCCGTGGTCGCGGCCGGCCCCTTTCTGCGCCGCACCCATGATGCCGTCACCGCCGCCGGTGATGACCATGAAGCCGCTCTGCACGATTTTGTGCCCCAGTTCCTCGGCCATTTGGAATTCCGGGGTCTCCGGCGCAAGCCGGGCCGATCCGAAGACGGCCACCTTCCGGCGGTCCGAGTAAGGCTGGAACACCTTGGACGCATACCGCAGTTCTTTCAGGGCGCGGACGAAAAGTTTCATGTCCGCGACCGGTGCATTATCCCGGCCGAGCCGGAGCGCTGTTTCGATCAACTCCTCCACCAGTTCCGGGGAGTGAGTACAACCACTTTGGGCCACGAGCGCTTTTACCGCGGCCTCTTCATTTTCTTTCATAGGGATCGGCCAATATGCCCCGCTTCCGGCGGAAATCACGCAAATTCAACGCCTCCCGTTGCCCCGGTCGGCACCTGCTGTTAACGTCCGTCATCCATGATCGTTGTCATCCGCCCGCACACCCCGCCCGACCAAGTCGAGCAAGTCATCCGCGAAATCGGCCAACTCGGCTACGCGGCCAGCCCGATCCGCGGGGAATACCAGACCGTGGTGGCGGCAATCGGCGACGAGACCACGCACGCCAGCCTCGAGTCCCTCACCGCTCTCCCGCAGGTGGAACGCGTCCTGCGCGTGCAAAAGCGCTACAAACTGGCCAGCCGAGAATCCCACCCCGAAGGCACGGTGGTCGATGCGGACGGTGTCAAAATCGGCGGCGACCATTTCGTCCTCATGGCCGGCCCGTGTTCGGTCGAAACCGAAGAACAACTCATGGCCACCGCCCGCGCGGTCAAAGCCGCCGGCGCCACGATCCTGCGCGGCGGCGCCTACAAACCGCGCACGTCGCCCTATGAGTTCCAAGGCCTCGGTCCCGAAGGCCTCAAGTTGCTCGAAGCGGCCCGCGCCGAGACCGGACTGCGCATCGTCACCGAGGTGCTCGGCGAACACGACGTGGACCTCGTGGCCGGCACCGCCGACATCCTCCAGATCGGCGCGCGCAATGCGCAGAATTTCCAACTCCTCATCGCCTGCGCCCGCAGCGGCAAACCCGTCCTGCTCAAACGCGGCATGAGCATGCGCATCGAGGAATGGTTGCTCGCCGCCGAATACCTCCTCGCGCACGGAAACCCGAACGTCATCCTCTGCGAGCGCGGCATCCGCACCTTCGAGAATTACACACGCAACACCCTCGACCTCGCCGCCGTGGCCATCGCCAAGCAGGAAACCCACCTGCCGGTCATCGTCGATCCCAGCCAAGGCTGCGGCCGCGCCGATTTGGTCAAAGTCCTCTGCCGCGGCGCCGCCGCCGTCGGGGCCGACGGACTCATCATCGAAGTGCACCCGAATCCCGCCGAGGCCCTGAGCGACGGACAACAGCAACTCGACCCGGCCTCGTTCGCGGATCTGGTCGAAGGCCTTCGCCCCTTCGTCGCCGCCGCCGGACGCCGCTTGTGATGCTCAGCGGTGATCCAACCGCAGCAGCATCCACGCACCGATGCCGATGAAGAGGACATTCGGGATCCAAAGCAGGAAATACGGGTAGGCCACCGCGTCATCGCGCAGCATTTCCGCCAGCACCACGAAGAAAAAGTATCCGAAGGCCAGGGCCAGACTGATACCGAAACCGACGGAGGTCTCCTTGCGCTGCGCCGTGACCCCCAGCGGCATGGCGATCAAGGCGAAGGCGATGCAGGCCATTGACATGGAGAAACGCTTGCTGATCTCCGTCTTGGTCGCCGTTTCCTTGTCCGTGCCCCGCACCTCTTCCAAACGTCCGCGCAACTCCGGGAGCGTGAAGGATCGCAGCGGGCGGTCGCCTGTCTTGGCCAGGTCGTCGAGCGGCACATTGATCGTCGCTTCGACCACCGAGATGCCATGGCGGATTTTCGAGAAGTCCCTCAGGTTGTCCGCATCGCGCTGCTCGAAGCGGGCCTCCTCCAGAGTGAGCACAATCTGCCCCCCGTCCTCTTCCGGCTGGATGTTCCCGCGTCGGGCCTGGATAACCTTCTCAACCCATCCCCTCTCGTCCATTTCCAGAACTGTGACCTCGGAAAGATCATTGCCGTCCTTGGCCCCGAGGAAAAACTTGCGGCCGGCGAACTCATCAATGACCTCGTCGGGCACGAACAGCGCCGCCGGATTGCTCCGCGCCATGGTTGTGATCGATTCCCGCATGGCCGCTTCGGCCTGCGGCGCGACGAAAGCATTGATCCAGAACGTAAAAAGACTGAGCAGCACACCGACCGCCAGCACCGGCATGCAGACCCTGAACAGGCTTACCCCCGTGGCGCGCAGGGCGATCATTTCATTGTCCGCCGACATGCGTCCGAAAATGAGCAGCACCGCGGTCAGAAAACCCCACGGCACAGTGAACGCCAAGGAGAACGGCAGCACATACAGCATGAACAACAAGACGTATTTCAGCGGCACATCGCGGTTGATCAAAAGATCGAGCAACTCCTTGAAGATGTTCCCCAGCACCAGCACCACGCTCAGCACCACCACGCCGTAAAGGGCGGTGACGAACACCGCGCGGCCCACGTAACGGTCGATCAAATTCATCTTCGCATACAGCGCACCCGGGGCACGCAAGCTTCCCAGAATACCCGTTCGGCCCCGCCTTGCAAAGCGTTGCGCGCCGCTTTTCTCATTGAGCCGGCCATCCGGCCGTTCCACTATGCCGGATCATGCCCAACGCCAGCACTTCGCTCCCGGATCACCGCCGCCCCGGTCCTCCCTGCGTCTTTGTCATCTTCGGCGCGTCGGGCGACCTGACCAAACGCAAGCTCATCCCCGCGCTCTTCAACCTGCGTTGCCTCGGACTGCTCCCCGAGCAATTCGCCGTCCTCGGCGTGGCCATCACCCCGGGTGATGACGCCAGCTTCCGCGCCCAGATGAGCGCGGACATCCAACGATTCGCCACCCACCCCGTCGATGCCGCCGAGTGGAACGACTTTGTCGGCTCCTGCTATTATCTCGCGGGCGATTTCAACGACACCGCTGTCTTTTCCGCACTGAAGGAAAAGATCGCCGCCGTGCAGCAGGAACGCCGGATCCCCGGGCAAAATGTCGTCTTCAACCTGGCCGTGACCCCGACCCTTTTCGGCACCGTGGCCGGACAACTCGGCGCAGCCGGGCTTCTGGCCGAGACGCCCGACGGCTACCGCCGCGTCATTATCGAAAAACCCTTCGGCCGCGATCTCGACACCGCCCGCGAGCTGAACAACACCCTGCACCAGGTCCTGCGCGAATCACAGATCTACCGCATCGACCACTACCTCGGCAAAGAAACCGTGCAGAACATCATGGTCTTCCGCTTCGCCAACATGATCTTCGAGCCGAACTGGAACCGCCGCTACGTCGACAGCGTGCAGATCACCGTGGCCGAATCCCTCGGCGTGGAGAACCGTGGCGGCTATCTCGACCACTACGGCGTGCTGCGCGACATGGTGCAGAACCACATGCTCAGCGTGCTCTCGCTCATCGCCATGGAGCCACCGGGAAGCATCAGCGGCGATGCCGTGCGCAACGAGAAAGTCAAAGTGCTCGACGCCATCCGCCCCATGGAGCCCGAGGAGGTGATCGAGAATTGCGTGCGCGGACAATACGGCGCCGGGGTCATTGACGGACAGCAGGTGCCGGCCTACCGCGACGAGCCCAGCGTCGACCCGCGCAGCAATACCGAGACCTACGCCGCCCTCCGTCTCTTCGTTGAAAACTGGCGCTGGGCCGACGTCCCCTTCTACCTGCGAACCGGCAAACGCCTGGCCAAGCACCTCACGCAGGTGGTTATCCGCTTCAAACGCACCCCGCTCATGCTCTTCGGCGAGAAGGTGCACAGCGAAGCCGGACCGAACGCGCTCATCCTCAATATCCAGCCGGAGGAAAGCATCACCATCATGATCCGCGCCAAGCGCCCCGGCCCGGCCGTGGTGGTCGACACCATCCCGCTCGATTTCGACTACGCCGACTTCGGCCAGCAATCGCCCGCCACCGGCTACGAGACGCTCCTGCATGATTGCATGATCGGCGATATGACACTCTTCCACCGCGAGGACAGCGTCGATGCCTCGTGGCGCATCGTGAATCCCATCCTCGATGTCTGGGGCGCGCTGCCGCCGCGCGATTTCC
>JBIKXZ010000194.1:0-4543 GCA_044355525.1 Chthoniobacterales bacterium | reverse complement strand
AAATGGGCGAGGCGCTCGAGGTATTCGTCGCGACCGGCCTTGGCGTAGGGCAGGGCGGATTTGCCGACGGTGAGCAGCAGCCATTTCATGGCTGCTGAGTTGAGAGCCGTAGCGCAGCGCAGACAGCCGCAGGCAATTGCGGGTTGAGGGTTGAGAGAGAGGAGTAGTGCGTGCGGAAAACATGGGCCGCTTGGCCGGCGACTTGTTCGACGGGTATGTCGCGGCCCCGCTCGCGGGAGAGGGATGTCATGGTAACCCCCTCGATTCCGCAGGGGGTGATCGCCTGGAAGCCGGTGAGGTCGGGGCCGACGTTGAGTCCGAATCCGTGCATGGTGATCCATTTGCGCACGCCGACGCCGATGCTGGCGATCTTGCGGTCTTCGATCCACACGCCGGTGAGGCCCTCGCGGCGTTGCGCGGTCAGTCCGTATTCCGCGAGCAGCGCGATGAGGCCTTCCTCAATCCAGCGGAGGAAGACGTGCAGGTCGGGGGTGAGTTTTTGCAGGTCGAAGATGAAATAACCGACGAGTTGTCCGGGTCCGTGGAAGGTGGCTTGTCCACCGCGGTTGATCTCCTCGACCGGATACGGGAGCGGGACGTCGCCCAGGCTCGAGCGGTCGCGTTTGCGTCCGATGGTGTAGACCGGATCGTGTTCGAGGAAAAAGATCTGGTCGTTCGCCTCGCCGGAGGCGCGGGCGGCGACGGTTTTTTCCTGCAGTTCGAGCGCCGGCGCGTAGCCGATCCTCCCCAGCCAGCCGGTTTGCGGGACGCTCATCGGATGGCCGTGGCGCGGCGGTTGAAGTGGGTCAAACCGATGGCCAGCGCATCGGCGGCGTCGGGTGGCGGGGTTTCCTTAAGTCCGAGCAGGGCGCGGATCATGAAGGCGACCTGATCTTTTTGCGCGCCGCCGCGTCCGACCACGGCTTGTTTGACCAAGCGCGGGGCGTATTCGTGCACTTCGAGTCCGTGGGTCGCCGCGACGATGAGGGCGGCACCGCGGGCCGAGCCCATGATGATGGCGGTGCGGACGTTCTGCACGTAGATCACGCCCTCGATGGCGAAGGCGGTGGGTTGGTGGGCGGAGGCGATGCGTCCGAGGGTTTCGTGGATCTCGCGCAGGCAATGGTGGGCGGAGAGTTTGGGCGGGTTGATCACCACGCCGTAGGTGACGGCGCGGATTTTGCCGAGGGAAGACTCGAGCACGGCGTAGCCGGTCCCGCGGAGAGAGGGGTCGACGGCGAGGACGCGTTCGGCGGGCACGGGGATAGATTTGGCGGGTGCTTGCGAGGGTGCAAGAAACCATTGAGGCAACTGCCGCGGGCACCCGCCGGAGCATGCAAGTTGACAATTGCGGCGCACGGGGTATGGGTCGGGACATCTTATGATGCGAAACCAACTTGCTCTCCTGTGTTCTTTGCTCGTCACGATTGTCCCGGCCGGGGCCGCGGAGGGGTATGCGTTCGATTTGGCCTCACTCGAGGGCACGCATGCGGTGAGCGGACGCAATCCGGATGGTTCGGCTTACAGGGGTGAGGTGACGGTGCGCATCAAAGATGGACTTGTCCTCATGCAATGGAAAACGGGCGAACGCGAGACGTTCGGCACGGGGGTGGTGGTCGGCATGACGCTCGGCGTGGCTCTGCAGGGCGGCGTGGCGATTTACGGCGCGGTGCCGCGGGCGGACGGGATGTCGCTTGTCGGGCTTTGGTCGAAGGAAGGTTCGGGCGAGGCGAGCGAGGAGACGATTTTTGTCGGCAACGCGGATGTGACCGACGCGGAATTCGAGGTTGCCGCTTTCAACGGGACCTACACCGCGCTGCGCGAAAAGACCGACGGCTCGCAGGATGAGGAAAGGATCGTTATTGCCGGGGAGGACATCGTGAAAACATTGACCGTCGGATCGGGGGAGCGCGTGCAGAAGGCCGAGGGTCTCGCGCTGGGTGACGGTCTGGCGGCGATCACACCGGACGGACTCATGGTGCTCAACTTGCGCGGGGATGATGATGGTCAGAAGGATTTGTCGGGCGTGACGGTTCTCGGCGACGGGAGCGTGTCGGCGTTTTCGTTGGTGCCGGCGGAGTGAAGATTGCGGCGGCGGCTCGCGGGGACGCTCGCCCTCCAGCTTGGCAAAGCGTAGGATCACCGGATGGCGCGGAAAAAACTTTTGCTTTTCGACATCGACGGGACGTTGCTGCTGACCGGACGGGCGGGGGAGTATGCATTGCGGCTCGCTTTCAAAGAGCGTTTCGGAGTGGACGATGATTTGTCCGCCATTTCCTTCGCGGGTTCGACCGATGGGGCCATCGCGCGGCAGATGTTCGCGGCGCATGACATTCCGCCGACGCCGGAGAACATCGCGGATTTGTTCGACGGCTATGTGCACCACTTGGCGCGCGAGTTGCCGCGCCGCGAGGGGCGCGTGCTGCCTGGGATTGTCGAACTTCTCGGGGCCTTGCACGGTCGCGAGGACTGCGTGTTGGGATTGCTCACCGGCAATATCGAGAAGGGTGCGGAGTTGAAATTGTCGCATTACGGGGTGTGGGATTTTTTCGAGTTCGGGGCCTTTGCCGACGACCATGTGGACCGCAACAAACTCGGGCCGGTGGCGCACTCGCGCGCGGTGGAGAAGCACGGGACCAGTTTCGAGGCGGAGGATGTCTTGGTCATCGGCGACACGCCGCGGGACATCGATTGCGCACGGGCGGCGGGGTTTGTCGCGGTGGCCATCGCCACGGGAAGTTACGGCAAGGACGAGTTGGCGGCGCACAAGCCGGATTTCCTGTTCGAGGATTTATCCGACACTCGGGGTGTGATGAATGTGTTGTTGGGGGATCAATAAACCACAGAGAGCACGGGGGACGCAGAGATACGAAATGAATGCACCCGAAGTTTGTCCCGTCTGCGGCGAGGATGTGCCGCGAGGGGCTTTGGCCTGCCCCGAATGCGGGGCCGATGAGCGTTCCGGGTGGCGCGAGGATGCGGATACGACCGGTGGACTCGATCTGCCGGTCGAGGACTTTGATTACGAGGATTTCAAGCGGCGAGAATTCGGCGGGGGCGGACCCAAGCCCGAGGGGATCGGTTGGGCGTGGTGGGCCGCGGCGGTGGCGGCTTTGTTGGCTTTCATCGCCATGCTTCTGCGCGGGGCGATGTGATCAGGCTGGCCGTTGCATCTTGCGGCGGCGGAATGCGAGGCATGGACGGGGACAAAGGGCGCAGCAGTTGGCGCGCGATGGTCGCATCGCTTCTTGGGGCGGTCATGGCCGGTGCGGGCGCGCTCTTTTTCATCTACGCCGACCGCGGGGCAACCACCTTCTCCGTTTGGCTATGGTCGAACGCGCCGTGGGCGGTTTTCCTGCTCATGCCGCTGGGGTTGCTGCTCATTTTGTGGCTGCGCGACCATGTTTTTCCGTGGACCGATGGCACGGGAATTCCGCAAACCATGGCGGCCCTCGAAAAGGGGCCGGGTGAATTGCGCGACCGGCTGTTTTCGCCGCGCGTCGCTGCGGGCAAGGCGCTGCTCACCGCGTTGGGCTTGTTTTCGCTTTTTTCCATCGGACTCGAGGGGCCGTCCGTGCAACTGGGCGCTTGTTTCATGCATTTGGCCGGACGCTGGGTGCGGTTTCCGGCTCAACTTGCCGAGTGCGGGCTGATCATGGCCGGGGGCGCGGCCGGAATCGCCGCGGCGTTCAATGCGCCGGTGGCCGGTTTGGTTTTTGCCTTCGAGGAAATCGGGCGCCACTTCGACAAAGGCAATCTCGGCATCATCGTGCGCACCGTGCTGGTGGCGTGCCTCGTCAGTCTGGTGTTTGTCGGCAACTACTATTCTTTCGGCCAAGTCGACTTTGGACGCAGCCTGCCGCTCGAGTTCCTTTCGCCGGGGCCGTGGGTGGCGGTGCTCATCGTCGGGGCCGTCGGGGGATTGCTCGGGGGATTGTTCGCCAAGGTGCTGCTCCTTCTCGTGCCGAAGGTCACCCGAGTGATGCGCGCGCATTTCGTGCCGGTGGCGGTGGTCATCGGTCTGGCCTGCGCCACGCTGGCCTGGTTTTCCGACGGCGCCACGCTGGGCACCGGGCACGATGCGGCGAGGGCTTTGGTCCTGCAGGGCAGTCCGGATTATCTGGCGACTTTGCCGGCCGAAGAGGTTGCCGCTTTGCAGGCCACACGGGAAAACCTCGGGCCATGGTATGCTCTGCAGCGTGCGGCGGCGAGTATGCTCGTCCTGCTCGCCGGAATTCCCGGCGGATTGTTCGATCCCTCTTTCTCGGTCGGCGCGGGGTTGGGTCAGGCCACGGCGGGTTGGTTCGCTTGGAGTGGGGCCAGCCTGCAGGGACTCATCCTGCTCTGGATCGTGGCCTATTTTTCCGGGGTGGTGCAGAGCCCCATGACCTCATTCATCATCGTGATCGAAATGACCGGCGCGATCGCCTTCACGCTGCCCCTCGGGGTCGCGTCCATCGTGGCCTACGAAGTCTCGCGGCGGGTCTGTCCGGTTCCCCTTTACGAGGCTCTGGCGCAAAATTTTCTCCGTTCTGGTCCCGAG
>JBIKXZ010000193.1:0-4557 GCA_044355525.1 Chthoniobacterales bacterium | reverse complement strand
AAGAGGGCAAGCTGCCCGTGCTGAGGATCAATGGTCAGTTGCACACTCTGGAGACCGAGGCACTAGCCGGCGAGCAACTCGGCCAACTCTGGGCCATGTGCGGCGCGTGCGAATCGGCCAATGATCACGATGCATCACTGGCGACGGAAGCAGGGCAGAGGTTTCGCGCCAATCTTCATCGGCGGTTGGGCGAAAGAGGAGCCGTTCTGAGACATATTAAGACCCGGATCCCAACCATGGACGAACTTGGGGTGCCTGCTGACTTGTTGCGCGATTGGGGCAGTCGCACCTCGGGCATAGTCATCGTGACCGGACCGACCGGATCGGGAAAATCAACGACGCTTGCTGCCCTGATCGAGCACATCAATGCGTCCGCTGCGCGGCATATCGTGACAATCGAAGACCCCATTGAATACGTCTTCACTCCCGATCGCTCCGTCATCACACAGCGCGAGGTTGGCCTCGATACTGCTTCATTCGCGGAGGGATTGCGACGCTCCCTGCGGCAGGATCCCGACGTCATTTTGGTGGGAGAGATCCGCGACAAAGAGTCGGCGGTAACGGCGCTGCAAGCCGCGGAGACCGGGCATCTCGTGCTGGCCACGCTGCACGCTTCGGCGTGTGCCGAAGCGGCGGAGCGTTTGGAATTTCTTTTTGCCGCGGGCGAACGCGACGGCGTCCGCAGACTCCTCTCGAGCGTCTTGGCAGGTGTGCTTTGCCAGCGTTTGGTGCCGTCAATCGAACCGGGACGGCGTGTTGCCTGCGAGTATTTCACCAACGCCGCCTTTTCCCGCAAGCTCGTACGCGAAGGCCGCTGGAACGAATTGCAGGATCTGATTCATCGCGGCGGGGACGAGTCGGCGTCCTCGCTGACAACATCTCTGTTGTCGTTGTTCCATGAAGGAGCGATCAACGAAGAGACGGCCATGGCTTTCGCACCGAATTCCGCAGATATGGGACGGCTCCTGCGCGGCGTTACCTCGGCCATCCAATCCACACGCCAATGAGCCCGCAGGAGAACCCCTTCGATCTCGTTGAGTTGCTGTCCACGACAATCCAAGCCGGCGGCTCCGACCTGCACTTGAGCACCGACATTCCGCCGATGGCGCGGATCAACGGTTCACTCGCACCGCTTTCGGAACGCGCCCTTACCGCCGATTTTTGCCGGCAATTGGTGCTGGGGGCCATCAACGAAGAGCAACGCGCGCGACTCGAAGAGCATTGGGAACTCGACTTCGCGCTGCAAATCGCCGAACTGGGACGCTTTCGCGCCAATGCCCACTACAGCCGCGGGGCCCTCGAAGCTGCCTTCCGCTACATTCCGGAAAGAATTCCGGAACTGGAAGACTTGGGGCATCGGGCCGCCGTGCAGCAACTTTGCGGACTGGAGCGGGGACTCATCCTCGTGACCGGCATCACCGGTTCGGGCAAAAGCACCACAATGGCGTCGATGATCCAACAGGTCAGCCGGCAGAGGGATGGCGTCATCATCACGATGGAAGATCCCGTGGAATACGTTTTCCAGAATGCGCGCAGCGTGGTCAAACAGCGCGAGGTAGGCAGCGACACAAAGTCGTTTATTTCCGCCCTGCGCCATGTGCTTCGTCAGGACCCGGACGTTATACTGGTGGGCGAAATGCGCGACCGGGAAACCATCAGCGCAACAATCACTGCAGCGGAAACAGGACACCTCGTCATTTCCACGCTCCATACGATCGACGCCCCAAAGGCGATCGACCGCGTCATCGACGCGTTTCCGGCAGATCAGCAACCGCAGATCATCGCACAACTTGCCAACGCGCTTGAGGCTGTGATCTCACAACGGCTTTTGCCGAGGGAAGACGGCAACGGTCGCGTGGTCGCCACGGAAATCCTGATGGCCAACAATGGCGTGCGAGCCAGCATCCGCGAGCAAAGGTGGGAACAACTGGTCGGACTCATCGAAATCGGACGCAAGGACGGCATGCACACCATCGACCAAGACCTCGCCAGACTTTATCTGGACGGTTGGATCAGCAAAGAGGTGGCCATCGCTAACGCCCGCGACCAGAAGTTTGTCGAGTCACTTTACCGGGGCTAGGCCTTCGCGTCGCCGCACGCTGCACCACCGCACGCACAAGAAAACTGTAGCGTCGCCGCATGCCACGCCGCAAGGAGGGTCCCCGGCGACGAAGCGAAATAACGGCCGGCGACGAAAAAGCCGCCGCTACATCACCAACGAGCGCTCAATCTCCCCCACCGTCCGCGCTCCGCACAGCGCCATGGCCAGATCGAACTCCGCCTTGAGCAACTCCAGCACGCGATACGCTCCCTCCTCACCATCCGCTGCCAGACCCCACAAAACTGGACGCCCGACCAGCACCGCCCGCGCGCCCAGCGCCAAGGCCTTGACCACGTCCGTCCCGCGCCGCACGCCGCCATCGACCAACACGGGGACCTTGCCTCCCACCGCCTCCGCCACGCCCGGCAGTGCCTCGATTGTCGCCGGGGATGAATCGAGCTGACGTCCACCGTGGTTGGACACAATCACCGCCGCCGCCCCGTGTTCCACTGCGGCCCGCGCATCGTCGGGATGCACCACGCCTTTGAGTACGACCGGCAACTTCGTCTGTCCGCGCAACCACTCGAGATCCTTCCACGTCAACGACGCATCAAGCATCGCCGCCGCATACGCCGCCAAACCGGAACCAGCCAAGCCCCCGGGAAAATTCTGCTTCGCGTGCGCCGCCAAGTTCGCCACGGTCAAGCCGTCCGGCAGCGTGAAGTTATTGCGCACATCCGCCTCCCGCCGTCCCCACACCGCCGTGTCCACCGTGAGCACCAGCGCCCGGCAACCCGATTCCTCGGCCCGCCGCACCAGATCCATCGTCGCCCCGCGGTCCTTGTAAATGTAGAGCTGGAACCACTTCGGGCCGTCCGCCGCGGCGGCCACTTCTTCGATCACGGTATTCGACAGCGTGCTCATTACCATGATCGTCCCCGCCCTCGCCGCCGCCCGCGCCGTGGCGCACTCGCCATGCGCACAGGCCAGACGATGAAAAGCCGTCGGTGCCACCATCACCGGAAAAGAAATCCGCTCCCCGAGCACCTCGACCGAAGTGTCTCTCGCCGCCACATCGCGAAGCACGCGATGATAAAGTGGCAACTTCCCGTAAGCCTCGACGTTGGCGCGCAAGGTGATCCCGTCGTTCGCCCCGCCCGCATAGTAGTCGTAAGCCTCGCGCGCCAATTTCCCGCGCGCCACCTTCTCGTATTCCGCCAAATTCACCGGATCCATCCCGCGAAGTTGCGCGGACCGCACGGCACCGGCAAGCGCGATCGCCACTTGCTCCCGACTCCGCCGCGGGGGAAAATCACCGCTTCATGGCTTCCGCCCATACCTATGAGCAAGTCACCCGCGGGGCGCGACCCTTCCAGTGGAACGGACACGATGGTGCCGGTTTCCCCGGCTTGGTCTGGGAGCCGCTGGGGGAACCCAAGGCGCAGGTGCTTTGCATCCACGGATTGAGCGGGGCCGCGGCGGATTTTGGTCCGCTCGGGCGGCAACTCGCCGCGCAAGGCTTCACTGTGTGGGCCATCAACTTGCGCGGGCAAGGCAATGACCCCGACCATCGCCGGCGCGGACATTTCCTCGATCCGCACGAATGGCGGGCCGACCTCGCGGCTTTCGCCGATGCGCACCTCGACGGTCGCCCCTTGCATCTTGTCGGCGAAAGCATGGGGTCACTCGTTTCGGTCGATGCCGTGGCCCACGGCGCGCTGCGGCCGCAGCGCCTCGTTCTGAGCGCGCCCGTGACCGAAATCCGCGCACCCCTTCCCGGTTGGCTGGTCGGACTTTTGCGCCAAGCTTCCAAAGTCGCCCCGCGGGCCAAACTCTCCCCGCTGCGTTTTGTCCACGGCGGGACCTGCCTCCCCCGGCTCACGTCCGACGATGCTTACATGCACTATCTCAAAAATATCCCGCACCGCGTCGGCGGCTTCACTTTGGAATTTCTGAACAATTTCCACGACCTCATGCGCGAAACGCAGCAGTGCGCCGCGCGCATCGATGTGCCCACCCTCATGCTCTCCGCCGGACGCGATGTCTTCATCCGCCCCGAGCAAAGCCGCGCCTTCTTCGACTGCATCGCCGCACCGGAGAAAGAATACGTCTTCTATCCGCAAAGCCACCACCTCCTCTGGCACGATGTCGATACCGACGACGTGCTCGAACGCATCACGCGCTGGATCACGGAGGCCCGCGCATGAAAAAAGTAGCACGGGCATCTTGCCCGTGACGTCCAATCATCATCGGCAGGATGCCGATGCCACCCTTCCACTCAAGTTTCCCACTCAAGTCTCATCCCTCTTCTTCCCATGAACCCCGAAGCGCAACGTCTCGCTGAAAATCCCGCACCACAAGACCCGTGGCGCGTCTGGGGTCCATACGTTTCCTCGCGCCAATGGGGCACGGTGCGCGAGGACTACAGCAAGGACGGCGAGGCTTGGACCTACTTCCCGCACGACCACGCCCGCAGCCGGGCCTACAGGTGGGGAGAGGACGGTATCTTTGGGCTT
>JBIKXZ010000050.1:0-13923 GCA_044355525.1 Chthoniobacterales bacterium | reverse complement strand
CCGAGGTTGGAGAGCGTGAAGAAGTTGGCTCCTTGGGAGACGAGACGGTCGAAGTTCCATAAAGCAACCAGCAGAGACACAAAGACGAAGACGGCAGCGGCCGCCAAAAACCAAGGCCGGTAAACCCATCCCAACCGGCCGAGCAAACGCTCAAGCAGGCAGTCCGGATCGAAAAGCGACTTGCGGAAGAAAAGAACGTGGCCGATCACCATCTCGAATTTGCGGCTCTTTTTCAGGGCGCGCAAACGCTGCCCGCGCGCGGAGGCATCCGAACCGCGCACTTGCAAGAGACCAGCCTGACCAAGTTGACCAGCCAGAGAAGAGAGTTCGGCCAGCGCCTGCGAGCGGGACAAGGCGCGCCAATAGCGCGAGGATGCGGCCAATGGCTCGACCAGATGACCCAGCGGCGTGCGACCATCAAAAAGCGCCGCGGCCTCCGCATGCGCGGCCGGCAAGCGGAAGAAGGCGAGACTGAGCGGATTCTTGTAGATCATGTAGTCACGCCCCAAGTAGGGCTGCCTGGTCGCGGTGAGATCGGCGCGCAAGGCCGGCGGCACAAGGGCGGCCGGATCGGACGAAGCCGCCGCGGAGGACGGTTGAGCGGACATGGCAATTAGGCCCCGGGAACGAAAACGGCCGTCGCCGGAGTGCCGGCCACGAGTTCGCCGCGCGGATTGGGCACACGCACGCGGACTTTGAATTCGCCGCTGGCGGGATTGACGCCGGGCGACACCTCAGCGACAGAACCGGAAAATTCCCGACCGGGCAGTTCCGTGACGGAAATCTTCACCGGTGTGCCAACTTTGACCTGACGCAGCCTGGCCGCCGGCAGGAAAACTTCGAGATAAAGTTCGCTGAGATTGACCAGCGTGACGACCGGCGTGAATTCATCGACCGCTTCGCCGCGCTCGCGCAAGCGCTCGGACACCACGCCATCGAAGGGCGCAACAACTTTCCGCATGTCAAGCAGGCGACCGGCCAACTCCAGTTGGACTTTCGCCACCTCGTGGTTGACGCGTTTTTCCTCCACCTCGGTCTTGCTGATCACGCTTTTTTCGGAAAGCTCGTCGCTGGCCGCGCGCTCAAAAGAACGGAGATCGAGAATGTGCCTCTGTTGGTCGTGCTGCAACCGCTCCATCTCGCTCTCGAGTTGCATCACGGTATCACCCGCCTTGACCGCATCGCCTTCGCGCTTGATCTCCTCGATCACTCCTTTGGCCCGGCTGGCGAGCTTGGCTTGCGCGGAGGGAAGAAGAAGACCTTCGACACTGAACGGTTCGTTGCCCGCCTCGACAGCCAGCGCGGGGCCGAGGCTGAGCATGGCGATCAACGCGCAAAAGATTCCGGCGATTCTCACAGGCTCCAATTCATCCTCCAATATTGGCGGAAGGGGCTCGTCAGCTGCCAACCCCAAGGACGACGACCGAGGGTGATGCTCGCCTTGCCGGTGTAACCGGCCTTGAGCCCCCCTTCCAAAGCGGCAGCGGAAAAAGGAATGCGCGCCGTGAACACCGTCTCTGCCTCGCGCATTTCGGGCAGTTGGCTGACTTGGCCGACCTCGGTCAATTCGCCTCGCAACGCATCCCGCGAGTGCGCGTGCAGGATGAAGTCGACAGGCAACGATCGCCCCGCACCCAGAGCGCCCAGCACGGGTCCCAGATCCTTCTGGCGCAAATCAAGCTGCAGCTCGTAGGAATCCAAACTGCCGACTTCGCAGTAAATCTTTCCCGTCTCCATCGCCTCGCCTTCGCGGTGCTGCACGCTGCGGGTCAGCACAATTCCGTCGATCGGCGAACGCAATTCGGTGCGTGAACGCAAGTATTCGAGACGCCGGACGTTTTCCTCTTCGCGGCGGGCCGCCAACTCGGCGATCTTCCGCTCCGCTTCGTTGCCAAGCGCCTGGGCCCTCGCCGATTCGACGCGCCAGCGCGAAAGTTGCTGCGCTGACACCGCCAGCTGCGTGGTGTAATCCGTATCTTCAAGCCGCGCGAGCACGTCACCGGCCTTGACCCGCGCACCCTCGGGCGCAAGCACCTCGACAATCCTGCCGTCCGTCTCGGCCACCACGGTCGAGGTGCGAGTCGGCACAACCTTGCAGTCGGCCTTGATCTTGTGGGGCACGGGAAAAAGAAGCGCTGCCACGAGCAAAACTGCGGGGGCAACAACCCAGGTGAGCACCTTGCGGCGGCGGTCTTCATTCCACGCACGGAGGATGCGCCCCGCGCCGGAAACCAACGGGCGGAACGGTATGTGCTGGAAATGGGTGGCCGCCTCGGACGCCTTGGCCAATTGGCTGGCGCACCAGACCAAGGGCGGCTTCGCTGCTTCGACCAGATTTTCCCCGCCCTTATGCCAGCAACCGAGGAGAAGGAGATTGGCCGGCGCTTTCTTGGAGGGCTTGAGATGGCACCAAGCCGCTGCAGCATAACCCGTGGAGGCCAGCGCTTCGCTCGCTGCCGCCAACGCGCCATCGGGCGCTGCATTGACACGGAGCGATTCCCCCTGCAGGGCCTCGGGCAGTGCTGCGGCCAAGCTGGCCAGGCTTTGCGACTGCGTGGCTTTGACATCGATAACTTCCTGGTTCGACGCCGAGAGCAGAAGCCACTTCTTCCCTTTGCGGCGAAGCACCGCAGCCAGCGGGCAGCCGAGAAGATCGACCAGATAATTGGCCGTGGTGGAGCTGAGTACCTCAGGATCCAGCTCGCCCAGCAGCTCTTCCTGAAGACGCAGCATCTTCTGCGACTTTGCATCACGGTGCAGCAGGGCGGACTGCTGGACTCCACGCACATACAAGCAGGCATGGTGCACCAATCCGTCCAGAAACGCGGCAACGTCCGAGTAACCACGCGGATCCCCGGCTTGCTTGAGCCAGACCTGCAAGACCATGCGAACCCTGCCGTCGAGAACGACCGGGGTATAGAAGAAAGGATGCGGCACCATGTTGCCAACCGCGTCATTCTCAGCCGCCGGTGTTTGTTCCTGCACGGCGACAATGCACGGCTTGCCGGTGGCGACAACATGACCAATCACTTTTTCGATCCAGCCTTTTTGCCTCGGATCGTCATAGCCGGCGGAAGCAAACGCCAGTTCCGCGACACGTCCCGTCCCGTTCTCCTCGACCGACCAAACAGCACCACCCATCGCATCGAGCGACTCCAGGGTCAGGGCAAGGAAGCGCTGGAAAAACTCTCCCGCAGGAATCCGACCGTCCCTCGCAAGGGAGGCAATCTCGGCGAGATTTTTCTCAATGCGCAGGCGCGCCTGGGCGAAGGCTTGCTGCTCGGCAGCGGTCATTCGTTTTGCGCAGGCGAACCCGTGGACACCGCGGCAGTTTGCTCTTTCTGGCGGGCCATTGCTTGCTCTACCGCCTCCTGCCGCTTGGCCAAAAGGGCATGCAACAACTGGTGCAGTCGCACGGCCGAAGGGAGGCTGAGTATCACGCGCGTCCGGACTTCAACCGGTTCGTCGACGACCCTGCCGCCGCTATTCGGGTTGAATCCGAAGTCGAGCATGATCTCTTCCGCGGTCATCAGACCACGACACATATTCGAATAGACTGTCTCCATGTGGGCTATGCTCATCTCGGGAGCCTCAGGTGCGGCGGGATGGGGTGCTTCGGATTTGCTCATGACGCGGAAACTAAATCACCAATCGACCACCTGCAAGCGAAGGCAGAACCGCGAGCCGTCGATCAAGTGCCGCAAAAGGTTCGATAGGGGGCGTTTCCTGGTGATGCAGGATCGCAGTAAGGAGCAGTCTCCTTGGTCGCCTCAAACGGTTGGGCCAAAGCATCAAGAAGGCGGTGCATGAAACTCGGGTCGCCTGCAGCAGCGGCGGCCAGCGCCTCCTCGACGCGATGGTTGCGCGCGATGACCACGGGATTGGCACGGCGCATAGTTGCCGCGACCTCTGCTAGGGCTTTTTGCTGGTGCTCCAAGCGCGCCGTCCACTTGGCCTGCCAAACACGCAGGGGTGCACCTCCGAAGGAAAGCGGGCCCTCCATGGTGCCTGTCTCCGCAGCGCACGTCAGCGCGACGAACGAATTGGTGAAGTCGACCCTTGCTTCCTTCATCCAATCGAGAAATTCCCTGGCTAAATCGAAGTCCCCCTCCTCCTCGGTCAGAAATCCCAACTTGGCACGGAGCCCGGAAAGATAATGGCGCCGGAAAGTTTCGGGGAAGCGTCCCAGTGCTTCCTCAGCTTTGGAAACCGCCCGGTCCTTGTCGCTATCGATCAATGGCAAAAATGCCTCGGCCAACCGGGCCAGATTCCAGTGCGCGATGCTGGGTTGGTTGCCGTAGGCATAGCGTCCGCCGCGATCGATCGAGCTGAAGACCGTGGCCGGATCGTACGTATCCATGAAGGCGCAGGGCCCGTAATCGATGGTCTCGCCGCTCAGCGCCATGTTGTCGGTGTTCATCACGCCGTGAACGAAGCCGACACAGACCCACTGCGCGACGAGCTTGGCTTGGCGCTCGAGGACCGCATCGAACAGCGCGAGCGCCGGATTTTGCGCCCCCTGCAGCTCGGGATAGTGCCGTGCGAGGGTGTGCTTCGTCAGAGCCTCGAGCGCTGCCATGTCGCCGATGGCATTGGCGTATTCGAAAGTCCCCACGCGGATGTGGCTGGAAGCCACGCGGGTCAGCACCGCGCCGGGAAGCAACTCCTCGCGGACGATCTGCTCGCCGGTAGTCGCGACGGCAAGACTGCGCGTGGTCGGGATGCCGAGCGCGTGCATGGCTTCGCTGATGATGTATTCGCGCAGCATCGGACCGAGCGCGGCTCGACCGTCCCCGCGGCGCGAATACGGCGTGTGGCCCGAGCCTTTGAGCTGGATATCGCAACGCGTCCCGGCCGGCGTGAGGTGCTCGCCGAGCAGCACCGCGCGTCCGTCGCCCAGATTCGTGAAATGTCCGAACTGATGCCCCGCGTAGGCTTGGGCAATCGGTTCGGCGCCGGGCGGAAGCCGGTTCCCGGCAAATATGTCAGCTCCCGATTCGCGCAAAGTATCGGGATCAAGGCCGAGTTCGGACGCGAGCCGCTCGTTCAGCACGGCCAGGCCCGGCTTGGCCACCGGCACCGGAGCCACGCGCGAATACAACGCCTCCGGCAGCCGGGCATACGAGTTGTCGAATTGCCATTGCCCCACCCTTTTGTTGTCGGACTTCGCCGCCATCCACTTAAACTGCGCCCTCACCCGTATCTTTCAACTCCTCTCTGCGTCCCTTCCGCCCTCGGCGGTTTATTCTCATGAGCAAATTCAGCACCCAAGCCTGGAAAAACAACCAGCCACTTTACGAAAGCATCCTCACCATGCCGTTCAACGCCGAGTTGGCCGCCGGAACTTTGCGCGAGGATCGCTTCCGCCATTATATCATCCAAGACGCGCACTACCTCGAAGGTTTCGCCCGCGCGCTGGCACTGGCCGCAGCCAAGGCGGACAACGCCGACCAGATCGTGCAATTCGCCGGGGCCAGCCAAACCGCCATCATCGTCGAGCGCGCCTTGCACGCCGATTATTTCGTGAAGTTCGGGGTCACGCCCGCCGACTTCACCGCCGCCCGGACGACCCCGGTCTGCGACCACTACGTGAGCTATCTGCTGCGCATCGCCGCGCTGGAACCTTACCCGGTGGTCCTCGCCGCGCTCCTCCCCTGCTTCTGGATTTACCTTGAGGTCGGCAAAAACATCCACGCCCACGCGGCCAAGCCGAATCCCTACCAAGCGTGGATCGACACCTACGCCGGAGACGAATTCGAAAATGCCGTGCGCGCCGTCATCGACACCACAGATGCAGTGGCCGCCCGCGCCTCCGAAGAGACCCTCACCGCCATGCATGCCGCCTTCACCCGCGCGACCCAACTCGAGTGGATGTTCTGGGACAGCGCCTACCGGCTGGCCAACTGGCCAGTCTGACCTCACCATTTGCCGATCCTTATGTCCCACCCGCCACTCGCCATCCTTTACCCGCTACCCCAAGCAGTCGCCTTGGCGGTCGCCGCCTTGCTCAGCGGCTGCATCATGTATCCGAAACCGCCGGAGATCACCCCGCAGGCGCGCACCAAAGCAGCGCGCGTCGATACCGGTGACTTCGCGTGGGGTTTCTCTTCTTCCAGTTGGCAATACGAGAACCGTCAAGTCGGCAAGGACGGCAAACTGCCTTTCCGCACCGATTGGGACATCCTCATGGAGCAGGGCAAAGCGCCCGAGCGCGGCAACACGGTAGTCATGTCGTGGAGCGAATTCGACCGCGACGTCCGCGCGCTGAAAAAAATCGGCGCCACCCATTACCGTTTCAGTCTCGAATGGGCGCGCATCGAGCCCGAGCCCGGCCGCTATGACGAAGCGTCCATCAAGCGCTATGTCGAAATGGCCCGCCGCCTCAAAGCCAACGGCATCGAGCCGGTCGTCTGCCTCTGGCACTTCACCTTCCCCGACTGGCTCTACGACCAAGAGAACCCGAAGAAATCCAACTGGCTGCACCCCGAGTCCGACGCACGCTGGCAAGCCTACGTGAACAAAGTCGTCCCGCGCCTCAAGCCGCACGTCCGCTACTTCGCACCGCAAAACGAACCCAACGGACAGATCGCCACCGCCTATCTCAACGGCCAATGGCCTCCCGTCATGACCGCAGCCATGGGCACCTACGCCGCCGCGGTGCGCGCCAGCGCCGGCCAGTTCCGTCAGGCCGCCGCCATCATCAAACGCCACCGCCCCGACGCCGTGGTCATGTCCGTTCAGGCTCTCCCCTGGTGGAGCGACGGACTCCTCGACCCGACCCGCGCCGCCTTCAACGGCATGATGCGGATGAATTTCGACCACCTCGACAAAATCTGGGACGTCTGCGATGTCATAGGGTTCAATTACTACTACAGCCAGAAAGCCGGCCCCGTCGCCGCACTCGGACTCGGCTCCCACCGCGGACCCAACTTCACCGAGATGGGCTGGGACATCGATCCCGCCGGGCTCTACAAACAGATCCGTCTGGTCGGCAAACGCTACGGCAAGCCGATGATGATCACCGAAAACGGCATCGCCACGGCGGACGAAGACCAACGCAAGCGCTACCTCGAAGAACACATTGCCGCCATCCAGCAAGCCCGCGAGGACGGACACGACGTGCGCGGCTATTTCGTCTGGTCTCTGCTCGACAATTACGAGTGGCACTACGGCTACAAGGCGACCTTCGGCCTCGGCCGCATGAACCCGAAGACCTACGCCCGCGAACTCAAACCCACCGCCTTCACCTACCGCGACATCATCCGCCGCGGCGGGGTCAGGGACATCCCCGAGTCCGTCCAAAAAGCCGCCAAGCGCCGGTAGGCGAATCCCATCCACTGTGCACCCCGGCTTCCGCTCGCGCAGGACATATTGACTTATTGCAATAAGTCAATATGTCGCCTCCCAGGTTTACCCCTCCTGCGGACCGCATGCTTCCGACCCAAAGCCGACGGTCCGACGAGACGGCATTGACGGAAGAGGCTGCGGATGGCAATTTCCAATCTCCACAAGGTGAGGTGGCTGAGTGGTCGAAAGCAGAGCTTTGCTAAAGCTCCGTAGGCCTTAAAACCTACCGAGGGTTCGAATCCCTCCCTCACCGTTTTTTCGGGATGAGGACCCTCGGGTTCGAGCCGGAGACAGGTCGCCGCGGCGACCAATCCCTCCCTCACCGCCATTTAGGTAACACGCCAATCGACCATGCTTCACAATTGAAGTGGCCGCAGTATGGAACCCGATTCATAGCAGGTTTCATAACAGCAAAGCACTCCACGCTCAGCTCGTTGACCAAGTTTACAGCCCCCGAGGGGGCGACCTCGCCCACCCGCAAAACCCATCGATCTCGACCCCCAATGCCAACGTCTCCAAGCTTTGAGACTTTGCGCGTGGAAGTATCTGCGGTCTCGGGGGAGCCCGCGCGCCTCGCGCGGCGCTTTGGTTTGAACAGCTTCGCCGGCAACGCAGCCGGAAGTTACCGGGTCATTGCCCGTGTCGCTTTCTGATTGCCTGGTGCTCTTTCAAGTAAGCCACCTCGCTACGCCGACCTGGTTGCCGCCCGGTGGTGTAGATGTCTTCGACAAGCCAGCGGTTGTCTACCTTGGTAAAGACAAACTCCTTGGTGAAGTAACTGTCGGAGTCGCCGTAGCTCACCGGCACCTTGATCCGATCGTCTTCGATTACCCCCGGCCCGAAACGATACATCGGCGGCTCGCCGTCCTGCGTCTCCAAGATTGGTTCGTAATTGTAAAAAGGAATTACGTAGGGGGGCTCTGTAGTACACGCCCAAACCCAAAGGCTGGCAAACTCCGGCGTGAAGTAACGAATCGGCACCGATTTATCCGTGCAATAAGCCGACGCCAGAAATGACTTGGTGGCCTCCTCGCAGTAAGCAATATCCCGCTCGGTTGGACCGGAGGCGGATGCAGTCGAGGCCGGTGAATCTGACGAATCAGATGCCATAAGAAAGCTTTGAACTGCTAGGCAAATGGCCACTTGGAGGAGGACTTGGTTTGCTTTGTTCATACAATTGTTCCGGTTATGACAGGACATAGGGTTTACCCAAAGCCCTGCCAGAAAATTTTTCTACTGCCGCTTCCGCGAGGGATACGGTGAACTGGAGCAATGTTGTCGGGGCTTTGTATTTCATGGGGTGTCGATAATCCTGGAGCTATCATTGACCTCCTTGCTCTTCATGTATCGCCCGCCTGAGTCCCTCGTTCTCCAGAGGGACGAGCGATGTCGCGAAAGTGAGGTCATAAATTCTCGGCGGAAGAAACCTGACATGTCTGGCTTCCCAACCACTCTGGCTGTGGCCTTCAAAACCAGGTGCCACATACGGAATTCGCCTGGAGCCGGGAACAACGGCGATGGACCAGCGATTCAGCCCCAAGTAAGTCCACCTCAGATCTGCTGTCATCTCTTTCCACTTCTTCCCGTTATGGGTAAAGACCGCTCTGAATTGTCCGGTTCCGTCCGTTCTCAGCTTAAAATAGTTTTTTTCGCGCCAGGCGCGATCAAGGGTTGCCGAGACCTCTAACCACTCACCGACAATCTGTGTGGCGGGGTAGTTGGTATCGGGAATGCTGTTCTTGACAGCTTCGTAAGCAGGGTCCGTCCACGTTCGAGACTGCCCATTTGGCAGAGTCGCGGAGTAATTCCGCCCGGCATAGACAGGATCATACGGCGTACAGGAGGTCGATACCGCGACCAACGTGAGTCCCGCGGTGAGCTCGAGAGTTGTCGCAAGTGGCGTTTTTTTCAGCTTCATTTCAGGTCTGTTAAATCCTGCAGCTATCGTTGCTCTTGATGTATCGCCCGCACCAGAGCCTCGTCATTCAGAGGCACAAACGACACACAGAAGGTGAAGTCGTAGAGTCTGGGAGGCAAGAAGCGGAAGACACGCGTGTCCGCCGCATGTCCATCCCACCATCCTGCGCCATATTGGTGGCGGACAGAACCAGGAAGAACTGTGACGGACCACCGATTTTCTCCTAAGTATTTCCATCTTAAATCTTGCGTCTTCTCAGCGCTCTTTATTGCGTGCTCAAAAGCGACCATTCGGCTGAGTCCTTTTCCGCCACGGCTCAACTGAATGTAAGTTTTGACCTCCCAGGTGCGTGCGGTGTCCGCCTGAACATTCATCCACTCGCCGACTATCTGTGCGGCTGGGTAGTCGGTATCGGGAATGCTATGCTTGGCGGCTTCGAAGGCAGGGTCATATGTCAGCGCGGCTGCCGATTCCTGATTTGGTATGGGAGCGGAGCGCTGGACAGTCGACGCTCGGGGGGTCGATGCGGGAGCAGCTGCGAGGGAGACTTGGCGCGGTAGGGGGGACTTTTCCAGCGCTTGGTAACTGACGGTTTCCTGCACGTAGCCCGGTGCTTTGAGCGTGTAGCTGTAGGTGCCGGGCTTCACCGGGCCGAAGCGAAACGGCGTGGCACCCAGTCGCGTGCCGTCCGCACTATAGACCGCAGCACCCAGAGTCGCACAATCGATGGCCACCATGGCGTAAGGAAGTTCAAAATTCAGCGGCATATCCTTTGCACCCGCCTCGACTTCCACCGTGGTGCTTTGGTTTCCCAACTGCGGCTGACTCCACGTGGCTTCATATCGACCGGGTTCCAGGTCCACATCGTCCGCACCGGTCCCGGCGCGTGGCTCGCCGCCGTCCGCGGGGTTCAAAGTCCAGGCCAAGCCCGGAGGATCGGTCGTGATCTTCACGTTGACCGCCTGCGGAACGAGCGTGATCGGCTCGAGCTGCAATTCCTGACCGGCTCTGCTGATGCTCGTGGTGCGCGTGACTGCCTTGTAGCCGGGGAGCTCCACGACGACCTGGTGCGAGCCAACCGGCACATCGTTGAAGGTGGCCGGAGCGGGCTGCGGGCTTCCCTCGCCAAGGCGGACGGTGGCGCCTTCCGGACTGGCAGTGACGATCACCGCGCCGCGGGGCCGCTTGATCATGTCCTCGGCTTGGTTCATGTATTTCCGGGCGTCGGCGTTCTTCGGGTCGAGTTGTAAAATCTCCAGACAAGTCTCGCGCGCATCGGACCACTGGCGGTCGGCTGTTTGCTGTGCGGCGCGGACAAGCAGGTCGGCGACCTGCCCGGAAAGTTCGGCTTGGGCTTGCGCCTCGCGACGAGGCAGCTCCACACCCCACCACCAACCACCGCCGGCTACGGCAAGAAGCAGGCACGCGATAAGAGCAGCACCCCCCCAGCCTCTTTTTTTCTCCGGCTGCTTTGCCGTGATATTGCCGCTGCGCAATTTTGCCGTCGCGACTCCGCCTGCGTTGTCGAAGGGCGCCGGGGGAGACTGGCAAGCGGTGGCGACAGCCGCAATGTGATCCGCCAGCATCTGAAAATGGCGCTCCATCGGCGGCTCGAAAGCATCGATCCAGTGCACCGAGGAGATGAAGTAGTCCAGCGCACCGGTGGGTCTGACATCCTCTATCCGGACGGGGATCACTGGCTTTCCCGAACTGAGGGCGCGCTCCACCTCGCGCTGGACATGCGGCGACCTATTAGCGGACGCGGAGAGAATTAAAACCATGACATTTGTTCGGGAGATCCCGTCGAGAATGGCCTCGGCAAAGGATTTTCCGGGAGCGATGTCGCGAGGAGCAACCCAGCAGCGGATGCCGAGATCCTCGAGGTAGTGCACCATGGCGATGGCAGCCTGTTTGTCTTTCGACGAGTGGCTGACAAAGGCGTCGTGCATCGTTGGCGAATCTGGACAAACGATTATGCTTTTTAAAAGGAAAATCAGCACCGGAACGCCGCGCCCTGCCCTTGTGATGGAGACACACACGACTTCAATCCCCGGCCCGGTCGGCGAACAGCCCGCCACTTGCAGGTCAGGGTCCCAGATGGGACCGCGAGTTCAGCATTGTTTCGATGGAACCCATCCGCGCTTCTGCCGAAACCCGATGCCAATTACGCAGGGGAGCGCGGCCCGACCGGCCACCCGCACTTGGCGCGCAATGGCCAAATCTCGGGCTCAGGCCGTTGTGCTTTCACGCTCACTTGACGAAACACGATTCGACTGCGTGCATCGGAGCAGGCCAACCGCGACATCTTCCGTGATTCAAGGAGGCTGAAAAATTCCACGGCACTTTCAGATACCCGCCAAGGATTCGCGCCCCTTCCTCGCCATTCCCCCACAATCCCCCTTCCCGCCACCGGGCAGAAAAGCTTATTCTTCCCGGTTACCAGTGAAGACTTCTTCCGAACCTGCCGTGATCCGCGTCAAAGGTGCGCGGCAGCATAATTTGAAGAATATTGACGTGGTCATCCCGCGGAACCGGTTCGTTGTGCTCACCGGACCGAGCGGTTCGGGGAAGTCGTCCCTCGCTTTCGACACGCTTTATGCCGAGGGCCAGCGCAAATACGTGGAGAGCCTCTCGGCTTACGCCCGTCAATTCCTCGACCGGCTCGAGCGTCCCGATGTCGATTTCGTCGAGGGCCTCTCCCCGGCCATCGCCATCGAACAACGCACCGCGGCGGCCGGCCCGCGTTCGACCATCGCGACAACGACCGAAATCTACGATTACCTCCGTATCCTCTATTCCGCGCTCGGCGTGCCGCATGACCCGGAAACGGGCGAAGTGGTCCGTCGGCAGACGGCGCAGGAGATCACGGATGCCATCATGGCTTTCCCGCCGGAGAGCAAAGTCATCCTCCTCGCACCCGTCGTGCGCGGCGAAACCGGTGAATTCCGCGACATCATCGAAAAATTGCGGCGCGAAGGCTTTGTCCGCGCGCGGATCGACGGCGACATCACCGATCTCGGAGGCGAAGCCAAAGTCCGCATGGAGAAAAAACGCCGTCACCGCATCGAAGCGGTGGTCGACCGTGTGGTGCTCAAGCCCGGGTTGCGCCAGCGCCTCGCCGATTCGGTGGAGACGGCGCTGCGTTGGGGTGAAGGTCAGATCATTGCCTCCGTGCAGGCGCCCGGCGAAAAAAACTTCGCCGACCACCCGTTCTCCACCGCCTTTGCCAATCCGCGCACCGGCTTCACCCTGCCGCGCCTGACCCCGCAGCATTTTTCCTTCAACAGCCATCTCGGCGCGTGCCCGGCCTGCCACGGTCTCGGCACCGAGCCCTTTTTCGATCCGGACCTTGTGCTCGACCCGGACAAATCGCTCGATGGCGGTGCTATCGTGGCCTGGCGGAAAGGAACACCGAAAATGCAGGCCTACTACGCGGCGCTGACCGCGGCCCTGGCCAAGGATGCCGGGGTCCGCACCGATCTGCCGTTGGGCAAATTGCCGGTCTCGTTCCGCGAATTGCTCCTCCACGGTTCGGGTGACCGCGCGATCAAGACCGAATTCGGCACCGGTCGCACGCGTCAGGCTGTGGATAAACCGTTCGAAGGCCTGCTCGCGCAACTCGACCACTTGCTGGCCCGGGCCAAGGGCGAATCGCTGCGCCAGCGCCTCAAAGCCCTGCAAAACCGCCGCCCCTGCGCCCGTTGCAAGGGAGCGCGGCTGCGTCCGGAAATGCTCGCCGTGACCCTCGTGACCGATTCCGGCGAGGAATTCGGCATCCATGACCTTTGCGCGCTGACCATCGGCCGCGCGGCGGACGTCATCGGACGACTGCGCTTGCGCGGGAACGAGGAAGCGATCGCCGGGGAAGTGATCGAGGAAATCTCGCGGCGGCTCGCCTTCCTGCGTGAAGTCGGCCTCGACTATCTCACGCTCGACCGCGAAAGCGGCACGCTCTCCGGCGGCGAGGCCCAGCGGATCCGTTTGGCCACGCAAATCGGCAGCGGGCTGGCCGGCGTGCTCTATGTGCTCGACGAACCGAGCATCGGACTGCACCAGCGAGACAACGAACGCCTCATCGCCACGCTCAAGCGCCTGCGCGACCTCGGCAACTCCGTGCTCGTGGTCGAGCACGATCACGACACCATCGCCGCCGCCGACCACATCATCGACATCGGTCCCGGCGCCGGTCCGCTCGGGGGGAAAATCGTGGCCCAAGGCACGCTGGACGAAGTGGCCGAAGCGCCGCAATCGCTGACCGGACGTTATCTCAGCGGACAACTCCGCATCCGGGTTCCGACCAAGCGGAACCATCCCCTCACCCCGCGCGCGCTGGTGGCCGGAGCATCCGACGGCTGGCTCAGCGTGACCGGTGCGCGGGAGAACAACCTGCAGAATGTCGACGCGCACTTCCCGCTCGGATGCTTCGTTTGCGTGACCGGGGTTTCCGGCAGCGGGAAGTCCACGCTGATCAACGACATCCTCCGCGCCGCTTTGGCCCGCGATCTTTACCGCGCCAAGGAAACCCCGGGCGCGCACGAGGCCATCCTCGGGGCCGGACAGGTCCACCGTCTGGTCGTCGTCGACCAGTCGCCCATCGGACGCACCCCGCGCTCCAACCCCGCCACTTACACCGGGGCCTTCGGACCGATCCGGGAAAT
>JBIKXZ010000192.1:0-4579 GCA_044355525.1 Chthoniobacterales bacterium | reverse complement strand
ACGCTCCTGCATGATTGCATGATCGGCGATATGACACTCTTCCACCGCGAGGACAGCGTCGATGCCTCGTGGCGCATCGTGAATCCCATCCTCGATGTCTGGGGCGCGCTGCCGCCGCGCGATTTCCCCGATTACGAAGCCGGCTCGTGGGGTCCGGCCTCGGCCGACAAACTTCTCGAGCGGGACGGCCGCCGTTGGGAAAATCCCGCCTGACCCTGCCGGCCGTGGCCGCCCCCCGCAAAGATCCGCCCGACCGCGACGCCGATCCGCATCCCATGCGGCCGCTGCCCTCGGGTGACGGCCCGGTCATTCTCGGCGGCGATGTCGGCGGCACCAAAACATGGCTCGGAATCTTCCGCGCCTCCGGCCGCGATGCCGCCGCCCCGCTCACCCTGCAACGCGCGGCGAAATTTGCCAGCCAGCCGGCCGCAGGCC
This sequence comes from Chthoniobacterales bacterium, assembly GCA_044355525.1. Classification (GTDB taxonomy): domain Bacteria; phylum Verrucomicrobiota; class Verrucomicrobiia; order Chthoniobacterales; family JACTMZ01; genus JACTMZ01. Next base: position 4,144 of record JBIKXZ010000192.1, on the reverse strand, counting down.
TCGATCAATTGATCGAGGAATTCCTCGCCGACGAAGCCGATCCGGTCGACTTTGCCTGTTTCGGCCTGCCCGGACCGGTGCGCGGTCGCCACGCGCGGCTGGTCAATCTGCCGTGGGAAGTGGATGCCGATGCCCTCGCCGCCCGCTTCAAGTTCCAAGCCGCCTTCCTCATCAATGACCTCGTGGCCAACGCCTACGGCATCGGCGAACTCGCCCCGCGCGATTTCGCCGTGCTCCACGCGGGCGATGCCGCGGCCTCGGGCAATATGGCCGTCATTTCCCCCGGCACCGGATTGGGGGAAGCGGGGATTTTTTGGGACGGACGCAAGCACATACCCTTTCCCTGCGAAGGCGGCCACTGCGACTTTGCCCCGCGCACCGAACTGGAGATTGATCTGCTCCGTCATTTGCTGGCCACGCATGACCACGTCAGCTTCGAGCGTGTCCTGAGCGGGAGCATGGGTATCCCGAATCTTTACCACTTCCTCCGCGCAACCGGCCGCGCCGCGGAAAGCCCCGCAGTGGCCGCCGCTTTGCAGCAGGGCGACGCCGGCACCGTCATTTCCCGGGCCGCGCTGGAAGAAAGTTGTCCGCTCTGCCGCATGACCATGGACCTCTTCGCCAGCTTGCTCGGGGCCGAAGCCGGAAACCTTGCCCTCAAGACCATGGCCACGGGCGGCGTTTTCATCGGCGGGGGCATCGCGACCAAGATTCTTCCGCTGCTCCAACGTCCACCGCTGCTCGAGGCGTTCTTCGCGAAGGGCCGCTTTACCGATTTCATGACCAGGATTCCTGTGCGCGTCATTCTCAACGACCGTGCCGCCCTCCTCGGAGCCGCGCGGCACGCGCTGCACGGGGCGGAACTGATCCCGGCGCGGGCTTGAGTCGTGACCGAGGACGCATTCCGTCAGGCCGCCGCGGAATCCGGTTTCGCCCTTTGCCGCTTCGCTGAGGCCGGCCGCGCGCCTCACGCGGACGCCCTGGATCGTTGGCTGTCCGATGGATGCCACGGCGAGATGGCGTGGATGAAACGGACACAGCCCGAACGCAGCGATCCGGCGCTCCTGCTGCCCGGCGTTCGCACGGTCATTGTTCTCGCCGTGAATTATTTCCGGTCAAACCCGCCGCGCGCCGATTTCCGCGCGGCGCGCGGACGCATTGCCCGTTATGCGTGGAGCGACGACTACCACGAAATCATCGCACCGCGCTTGGCCAAGCTGTGTGAATTGCTCGCCTCCCACGGCGGATCGCAAAGGCATTTCGTCGACGGCGGACCGGTCCTCGAGCGCGATTGGGCCGATGCCTGCGGCGTTTCGTGGCACGGCAAAAGCACCATGGCGATCCATCCCGAACTCGGCACCTGGTTTTTCCTCGCCACCATTCTCACCACGCTGGAATTCGCACCCGACCCGACCCTGCCTGACCGCTGCGGACGCTGCACCCGATGCATCGATGCCTGCCCGACGCAGGCCATCACCGCTCCCTACCGGCTGGATGCGCGCCGTTGTCTTTCTTACCTGACGATCGAAAACAAGGGCCCCATCCCCGAGGAATTCCGGCGCGCTCTGGGCGACCGCATCTTCGGTTGCGACGATTGTCTCGATGCCTGCCCGTGGAATCGCTTTGCCATTGCCTCCCGCGATGCCCGACTGCAGCCGCGGCCAGACCTCTTGCAGCGTCCGCTGCGTGATTTCCTCCCGCTCGATGACCGCGCCTTCAAACACCTTTTCCGCAACTCCCCCATCCTGCGGGCCAAACGTCGCGGTTTCCTCCGCAATGTCTGCGTGGCCCTCGGCAACACGGGCGAGGCGGAAGATTTGCCCGCCCTGACCCTCGCCCTCGACGACCCCGAGGAACTGGTGCGCGAACATGCCGCTTGGGCCATCGCGGAAATCGGCCGCCGCACCGGTCACCAGCCACGCTGCTCGACCGAGTCGAGGTAGCGCGAGATGGCATCGTTCCGGCGCACCGCGGGCTCCCGAGGCAGGACCGAGGCGAGATCCACCGCGGCCGGCTCTGCGGCGGGAGCATTGGCCTGATACCAATTCAAATAATCGGTGATTTCCCCGCTGCGGTCATCCAACGCCAGACGCAACCCCTCCGCCTCGTCGAACTTCACCGCAAATCCGCGCCGTTTTTTGCGGGCTAGCCCGTCGAACATCGTCCGGTATTCCTCGATCAACGCGGCGTAGAGCGGATGGGCCCGGAAACCAAGCTGACGCAATTCCGCGGCCGCCCGCTCGAAACGAAAGCGGCCCTCGGGCGTGCGGGCCAGTTCAAGCAGCGCCGCCGATGGTTCCAAGTCGGAGTCCTCGACACCGAGAGATGCAATGACCGCCGACAATTTGGCCGCGCTGTCCTCGGACGAAACAAAGTCGGTCCGCTCCGGCGAGGCCAGCCGTGCGACGGAAAGCGCCCAGATCCGCGCCGCCCGCTCCGGTTCCTCCAGCAGGTCGGGCCACGTTTGGCCGAAACGCTCGACCGGATCACGCGCCGGTTCGGACAAGGTCAGATTGTCCGCCACGCGCGCCTTGCCGCCGGTCGCTTCGGACAACGCCCGGTAAAGCGCGTAGCTTTGCGCCGCATGGATTTCGCGGGCCCGCCCGCGCAACACTTCGCCGTTCTCCTTGAGAAAACGCTGCAACTTCGGCATTCCCTTGCCCTCGAGCAAAGCCGCATAAACCGGCGCGCCCAGCGCGGCGTCGCCGCGCGCCAAGGCGGCGGTGACGGCAGCCACGATCCACGACGGGGGATCGACAAAGCGGCCGCCCTCGAACTTCTGCTTTTGCAACGAGACCTCCAGCAAAATGGCGCGCACGATCCCGGCATCCACCGCCAGACGGTCGGCCAAAGCGCCCGGGGAAATATTCACTTCGACTTTTCGCCCCGCTTCCTCCGCATCGAAGACCTGCACGAAGACCCGCGGCTGACGCAACCGCAACGCATCGCCGGGCGTGAGAACAAGGAGAACCGGATCGCGCCAATTGGTGCCGATGGCCAACTCGCGCTGCACGCCCTCCTTGAGCCGCTCGGCGTGCCGGGCCAGATCCGAACGCTCCTGCCGCGTGCCGCCGAAGACGGTGAATTGCTTCGACGAACTGATCGTGCGGTTCTCCGGCTTGAGCAATTCGGGGGCCACCGTCTGCGCAATGGCGCCGTGCAGCGCGCAGCACGCCCCGGCGACCACCGTAAGGTAGTGGCGTTTCACCGCGCCTGATCGGACCAGCGCAGCGTGACCATTTCGGGATCGATCCCGATGTAGGACGCCCGCGACAACTGGGCCAGCGGTCCGCCGAGCGCCGCCGCCAAGCCGTCCAACTGTTTCTGCACAGGCCATCCGAGCAGCACCGGCACCGGCAGGCGCCCGACCGAATAACGCCGCGGTTGCAAAGTGTAACCCGAGCCCTCGCGCACCGGCGCGTAGTCGCCTTCGAAGAAGACTTGGCCCGCGCCCGGCAGCGCCACCTCAAGTCCGACCCGCACTTGCCCGTCGCCGGGCACGGCATAAAGGCGCTCCGGACGAAGCTTCACCGGGCCGTCGCTGCCGCGCAGTTGCACGGAGGAAACGAGCCAGCGATTGACGTCGGCAGCCGGCAGACCGAAAGAGCGCGCATCCGGGGCCGAGGAGGCATCGTTCAACAGGCCGTTGAGTCGCGTGGCCAGATTGTCATCCGGTTCCACCGGAGCGGGCACCTTGTAAGGCGGCAACAAAGCCAGCGCGACCGCGGCGACCAGCAGGGCCAGCACCGCCAATTTGACCAAAGCGCTGAAATGACGTCCCCACGCAACCGGTTGGCGCGGTTTCTTCATTTTGGCGACATCCGTCGGATGCGTATACCCACTGGGTGCCGGGGCCACGTTGCCGCGCTCCAGACGCGTCCCGCAACTATGACAATACACCCGCGTCGGGTCGTTCTCGTATCCGCAACTGGCGCAACGCAGGGCCATAATCGGTCAAGTCTTGGCGCCCCCCGAGCCGCCGGAGGATGTGCCACCGCCGGAGGACGGCGCCGGTGCCGTGGATGGTGTCGCGGCGGGCTTGTCGGCCGGCTTGGATTCCGTTTTGCCGGCACCCGTGTCTTTCTTCGCCGCCTGCTTGTAACCCTCGCTGCGGTAATCAGTGGTATAGAAGCCGCTGCCTTTG
>JBIKXZ010000191.1:0-4588 GCA_044355525.1 Chthoniobacterales bacterium | reverse complement strand
TCGCCGGCACCCCGCTCAAAGAAATCGGGCGCTAGGGCGGTTTCGCAAATGTTGCAGCCGTTTGGTGGATCGCGATGTCCCCATCGCGATTTTTTTCACGCTGATCGCGCCGGCACGGCGCGAACCACCCCTTCACTCAGGTCTCAGGTCTCCTCCTTTTTCGTGCCCCTCCTCCCCCTCCTCTCTCACTCCTCGATCTTCACCGGCGTGCCCTGCTGCACGCGCTGGAAAATGAGCGGCGCGATATCCGCCGGCAACCGCACCCCCGTGTCCGCTGCCGGATAACCGGGCAAACGTCCTGCATGCAGCGCCAGACCGTCGCCATCGAGCGCCATGTAATATTTCACCGGATCCGGACGGAAGACCGTGCCACTCGGAGCGGCGTCGATCCGCGTGCTCACGCCGGCGCGCACCACGTTCCCCGCCGCATCGACAAAATTGCCGTGGAGGTTCGATGTGTGCGTCGCCGTTTTCTCCGTGATGGTGTATTGCCCCGCCGGCGTCTGGCCGCGGCGCTGGCCGGTGGAAACCGGCGTGTCGATCGCCGCCTCGCGTCCGACAAACAGATAGGCGCGCTGGCGGCCGAGCGAAACCACCACGCTGGTGTTTTCCGGCGTGGCCTCGTCAAGCACACGGGGTACGACCGTTGGCGGGTCCTGTGCGACGATCAGTTCGGACGGCGCCTTGAGGGCCGGGGCCGCCTCCTCCTGCGCCGCCGCGGCACCGAGCATAAAAAGGCCGCACCCCGCCACGCAGGCGCATTGGCGAACGAACCTTCTCATCGCCCGCAACGTAGGGTTCCACTCGCCATTTTCAATCCCATTCGCTTTCATGCCCGCGTGCGGTTGCTCCCCATTCTCCTCGCCGCCGCGACCGGCGCGGTCTGGCCGCCCGCCACGCTGCTCGCCCAATCGAAAAAAGGCCTGTGGAAGCCGCCCATCGCCGTGGCCACCAACATCTCCGTCTGGCGCGGCGACCGCATCAATATCCCGTTGCGCGGGTTCCAGGGAAACAACCCCGTCGCCTACGAAATCGCGCGCCCGCCGCGGCACGGGAATCTTTCGTCCGTCGTGCAACCCGACCCGGACCGCGTTTCGCTTTCGACCGACGGATCCGTGGTCTACACGCACGACAATTCCGACGAAAGCGCGACCGACGACTTCACCTTCCGGGCCCGCGCCGTGCGCGGCGGCGGGGTCAGTGCGCCGGCCGCCGTCCGCATCACCATCATGGACCGTCCCCCGGTCCTCGCCGCTCCGGCCGTGCTCGATTTCGAGGCCGCGGCGGGCGAGGCTATGACACGTTCGCTCGGCCTGACCAACACCGGCGGTGACGTGCTGCAAATCGATTTCCACGCCAAGCCGCCGTTCGAGGTCGTCGGCGCGGGGTTCCTCGAACTGCCCCGCGGCTCCTCGACCAATGTGCTCGTCCGCTATGCTCCGACCGTCGCCGGGGGAGAAATGCGCGAAACCATCCGTCCCGGACTCAACGATTCGACCGGCGCGCAAATCGTCCTGCGCGGCCGATCGATCGCCCCCTTCGAGGTCTCCACCACCAACGGGGAGTTGGCCCTCGCCGGCGACAAAACCCGCGCCGGAACCCTGACTTTGCTCAGCCGCGCCACGGAGCCACAGGAGGTTACGGTCACCGCGGAGCCCGCAGGATTGGTCGAGGTCCGCTCGCCCGTGCGGCTCGATCCCGGAGCGTCGGTCCAGGTCGAATTGCGCATCCCGCCGGAGCGCAAAGGGGAACGACAGGAGGTCAGCGTGACCTTGGCCACGCCATCTCATCGCCGCGAGGTCATGCTTGTCGCGCCACCCGTGCCGCCCGATCTCGGTCTGCTGACCGCGCAATTGGATTTCACGCAGGGCAACAAGGAGGCCGTCATCACCGTGACCAACGCGGGCGGTGTGACCGGCCGTTTCAAATTATCCCCGGTGCCGGGCTTGTTCTACTCGACCGGCGGCCGCGTCGATGCGCGGGAGTTCGAGGTGAAACCGGGCAGGCAGACCAGCGTCGGGGTCAGCCTCGACCTGCCCGCCGGCGCAGAAGTTCCCGGCGAGTTGCCCGTGGAAATCGGCGACGAGCCAAAACGCATCGCCATCATGGCACCGCCCGCCGAACCAAAGCCCTCGCCCGTGGTCGGTCCGAAGTTCAGCCCGACGCCCACCCCTTCGCCCGCCAAGCCGTGGAAACTCAACCAAAGCATCCGCATTGCCGGTCAGGACGGTGGCCTGCGTCGGCTCGAATGGAAGACTTCGGTCGGCGAATGGCGCGAGCCCCGTTTGGAGGTTTTCATCGACGGCCGTTGGGCGCCTTATGCGCCGCCCGCACCGCCGCGCGGGATCATCGAAACCATCGGCGACCGCATCTCGGACTTTTTCCGCGGATTGTTGGGCCCGCAGCAGCCGCCACCAACCCACGAAGAACCACCTCCGGTCCCGGAGTGGACGAATGAAACGATCGACGAGGCACCCGCTGCGAACGGGGAGTTGCGTTGGAGACTCACTGCACAAAAAGGAAAAGCCGCCGACCGCCAAACGGTTTCGGAGGAATTCGTCATCGATTGGTCGGAAGGGCAATTGGTAAAAGCCGGCGACGGCGCCACACCATTCATAGCGCCTGCTCCCGCCATGGAAACGCCCGCGCCCGCCATGGAATCATCCGCGGCTCCGACGATTGGAACCCGCCCGATTGCCCCCGCACTCAAAGTGGAAAACGCGCGCTCTGAGGCGCGGCGGGACTCCGCGACCGTTCAAGTCATCTTCCCACGGGACCCGGAAGCCAACGGCTACCGCTTGGAACACGGATTCAATCCCACCTTGCTGGATAAGACGACCGGACTGCCTTACCCCGGCGATTTCCGTGTCGCACCGCATCCCACAGCACAAGCCACCGTCGCCGGCATGGCGAACACGGAACACGAAGGACGCGAACTCACCGTTCTCCTTGCCACCATCGAGGGATTGGATCCCGGAACGTCCACGACATGGCGCGTCGTGACGATGGCTGATGGCAAGGATCGTTGGCCGACCGGGGAATTCATCGTCAGCACCCTGCCTCCGTGGCGATTCCCCTGGCGGCAGGCCATGCTGGTCGCGGCGTTCGTCGCCTTGGCCGCCGTTCTCTACCTGCGCTGGCGCATCAATCGCGCACCGCACTGACCGCCTCCGCACGCGCAATGGTCTGGCCTTCGGTCCGCGCGGGAGTCATTATGCCACGATGATTCGCGCAATCCCCCTGGCGCTGGCCTGCTTGCTGCTTTGCTCGTGCGCCACCACGCACCTGCACCCACCGGTCACGGTGTCCTCGGTCGACCTCCAGCGCTATGCCGGCGAATGGTATGAGATCGAATCATTCCCGACCTGGTTCCAGCGCGGCTGCGAAGCGAGCAAGGCCGTCTACACCCCGCTGGCCGATGGCACGATAGAAGTGGTCAACACCTGCGCACGCCGCGGCAAGACAGCCTCGGTGAAAGGCACCGCGCGCGTCGTGCCCGGAAGCAACAACAGCAAACTCAAGGTCAGCTTCTTCGGTCCGTTCGAGGGCGACTATTGGATCCTCGAACTCGACCCCGCTTACCGCTGGGTCGCCGTCGGTTCGCCCGACCGCCGTTACCTCTGGATCCTCGCGCGCACGCCGCAGATCGATCCGGCACTACTCGGACGCATCCGCGCGCGTCTGGCCGCGCAAGGTTTCGACGTCAGCCGCTTGCGCCCCGGCAGCCCCGCCCCATGAGCCCGGAACCCAATGCAGTCGCGCGCTTCCGCCCGCCGGATAATTTCCTGCCGGCGCACGCGCAAAGAACTTCCCGGACCGCGGGCGACGAACCGGAAATTTTTCTTTCGTGGGGCGGCGCGATCTACGGCCCGGCCCGGGCCGATGAAGTGACCGCGGGCGTGCGGACTTCGTGGTTCGAAAAGGACACCCTTTTCTGGTTCGAAGGCCAGACGGGATGGCGTCCGGTGGACGAATTTCCCGGGCTGCAGGAGGGTGGCCATCATACCTTGGCCGGACGCCGTATCGGCACCGCACCGGACGAGGCGCCGCCCCTGCCTCCGCGCGGATCGCGCAGCTCCCGGTCATCCGGGGCAAGAACGCGCCATGCCGGGCGCCGGTCCGGCAAGTCCGGCTCCTCGCGCCGCAAGGGGGGACGCGGCCGTCCGAGCAAGCTGGGACGACTTCTTGTCTTCGGCGTGTTCCTCCTCGCCGTCGTGCTGACTGTGACCCTGCTCTTCCTGCTGATGCAGATGTAGGAATGCTCAGGCTTTCCCGCCACCGACTTCGGCCGCGACTTTCAAACGCAGCGCATTCAAGCGGATGAAGCCCGTGGCATCCGACTGGTTGTAGGCCTGTGTCGGGTCGGCCTCCATGGTGGCCATGTGCGGATTGTAGAGGCTGAGCGGGCTGCGCCGACCGGCGGCTATAACATTTCCCTTGTAGAGCTTGACCCGCACCTCGCCGGTCACATTCTTCTGCGTCTCCTCGACCAGCGCCTGCAAGGCATGACGCTCCGGGGCGAACCAGAATCCGTTGTAAACCAGCGTGCTGTATTGCGGGATGAGCGAGTCGCGCAGGTGCATGGCCT
>JBIKXZ010000190.1:0-4684 GCA_044355525.1 Chthoniobacterales bacterium | reverse complement strand
TTCACACTTCGATTTCCGCCAACCGTCCTCCGACTCCTGCCAACTGAAACTGACCACTGTCAACCTTGGCACTTTCCCAACTTGTCACCGCCGCACTTTCCACTCTCTGCCCTCAACTCAACAATGCCATATACTCTTTAAACACACGCCCATCGCCCGGCAAGGAGTGGGAACGCAACAACTCGACCCGGAACCCATCGGCCTCCAGTTGCTTAACGAGTTCACCGTCTTCGCCACGCGGCGCATGCGTTTCCAAAAAAACCGCGCAGGGAGACTTCCAGCTTCCACGCAAGGCCGGTAGCACGGCAGTCTCATGGCCCTCGATGTCCATCTTCAGCAGCGAACCGGGAACGCTGTGCTCTCGCCACCAAGCGGCGAAATCAAGGCACTCTACTCCTTCGCTCCCTGTCGATTCGCCTTGGACCTCGCATCCATGCCCTGCCCCGCTTAACGAAACGCGTCCCTTGCGGTCACTCACCGCGGCATTGGTAAGGGTTGTCCTGCCGCTTTGCAGGATTGGTTGTTCTTCGAGGCGGGCGAAGTTCTTTCTGTCAGGTTCCCAAGCATAGATCCCGGCCTCGGGAAACCGCACCCGCGCCAAACAAGAAAAGTAACCGATGTTTGCTCCGCAGTCGGCGATGAGCTGTGGCGTAAATGGCAGCTTATCGAAGGGATAGATGCCGCGGACAACGACTTCGTCGAAGACATCGATCTCGGGTTGCGAGTTTGTGTCCAAGCTCAATAGGCGGGAGCCGTTTCGGTCGAGAGGCAGATGCATCACGCCACAGGCCGCTCCGGATCTCATACGTCCCCTGACTAACGCAGCGGCCAGCCAAGGCCCGGCCATCAGACACCCCGGAGCACGTCGGAGATAATCCCGCAGCACTCTAATTCTCCATCCTAATGCGGTGCGTATCTTTCTCATCATCTCGCCGGATACTCAGGTCAAATCCGACCAGGCAAGCAGCCGCCGCGCCGCCGCTTGAGGGCTGTAATTCTCCTTGGCCCAAGCCGTGCCGTTTTCCGCAATGCTCCGCAGACGCTCTGCTTGGAACACCTCCGGAGGAATACGACCGTCCCTATCGCAAGCCATGTAGTGCACATTCGGCTCCGGCATGACCGGCAGGGTAACTCCCACTTCCTCGAGATTTGTTGTCAGCGGCACTGCGCCACACACCAACGCCTCCCAAAAACGCCAACTATCCCACTGGATCGCACGCCTTTTCCCGCGGAGCAGATGATGCATCGCCCACCAAAATCTGCGCCGCAACTCGGTTTTCCGTCCGCCACCGCAAAGAGCCGTACAATCCCTCGGCCACTGGGGCAGCCAATCCCCACAAAACGCCGACACCACCTGCACGTTGCCGAGATCCCGGAAATAAGCCGGGTTGTGACGCCGTGCGGTCTGGTGATGCATCATCGAATTCCATTCTCCATCCGCCGGCGTGCAGGTCGGTGCGAGCCTTTCTTCGACGGGTATGTGTGAACGCAGTCCGGGATAAACTGTGTGTCGCGCCCACTGCCGGACGGTGTGCGGCCAAGCATGGCTGTATCCGAAGTTGTCGAGCACGACACGCTGGCGCTGATCGAATGGCAGCGCTTCGCGGGCCATGCGCTCCACGCGGCTGGAGTAGCCTAGCACCCAAGGTCGGAAGTTGTCCGGGTAGGAGCACATTTTGTTGAGCTTCGTGCGCAGCACCAAATCCATTTTGCGGCATTGCGGACGCCATGCCGGCGTCAGCCAACCATCGTTCGTGTCCAGCATCACCACCTTGTTCCGGCGATCGCTGCGCAGGACCTCTTCCGGAAGCTGGGCAAAAGAAAGGCGTCCCTCCTCTTCGACGGGGCACTCGAAAAAAAGTCCGGCAACCAACACCAATGCGCAATCCGCCGGCCCTACTGCAGGGTCGTGTTTGATCAACCACTCGTCCGTTCCGGGCTCCTTGCGCCACAGATTACGGTTGCCATAAAGCCGGTGGCCGAGAGATTCCAGACCCTCGCCGAGGTATACCAAGTCGTCGTGATAGACCTCGCCTGTCGGATGACAGAAGCAATAAATGTCCATGCGAAAGGGCGCCACAGCGCCGATGTCAGGCTAAGCCAAGAGCCCGTTTGTCACGTTCGCCGACCTTGCGCGCAGGCACACCAGCTTGGATCGTGAATGGCTCCACATTCTTGGTTACCACCGCGCCAGCTCCGATCACTGCCCCGCAGCCGACGGTGACTCCGGGTAAGATGGTGCAATGCGTCCCCAGCCAGACATCATCCTCGATGACTACCGGTTTGCGCACGGCCGTCTCGGTCATGGGGTGGGCGGTATAATCGTGCGTCTCGGAGACAATGGAAACGTGGGAGGCGATGAGAACTCGGTCCCCGATGGTTACGCCTCCCCCGCCCCAGACATGAAGGAAAGCCGCAATAGAGCAACCTCGACCGATGCGGACCTTCTCCGGATGTTCGATGACGACCGGATGCTGTATGCGGAGACCCGTGTGGCTGCCGCCCAGCATGCTGCGCAGCTGTCCTGTTTTGTAGGACTGCGTCAGATTTCCTAACCCCAAGCGACGCTCAAGCTGCCAGAGCCATCGTGCAATTTGTCTGCGCACCGACATCACCCCTTATTACCTGCCTTCCCATCTTTACCTCCGTCGAGAAACATTTGCGCCGCTTTCAACCCCTGACTGCGGGCAGCTGACATCTTTCGCTCAAGCGGCGAACCCAGAAGACGCCTTGCCAACTCACCCAATCGTCCACGCAAATCCGTGCGTTGTTTCGGAATCGTCCCGTGGTCAACCCAATGATGGAGCACTTCGGAATAGGCATGCGCTTCATAGTTTTTCAGCAGATATTCCTCCGTGCAGCGCGATTTCGGGGTCAGGTGCGTGATCCTCAATGACGTGAACACTCCCATGCCGAGACCCATTTCAAGACCCGTGTAAGCGATGTCTGTGTCGCCGCCATAAACAAGCTGCTCTCCCTGCAGATCCAACTGGCATCGCCTCGGCTCCTTTGCCACTTTCGCGGCGTAGGCAATCGCAACTTCCCGGCGGATGCACTCCCCCGCCCCCCAAGGCGTAGCGGCAAAGTTACTGCGATCGTTTGACCAAACATCCTTCGACGGCCTGCGCTCGCACAGCAAATGTCTTAATTCCTGCGGAGGGTCCTGACTGCCGGGTTCGAGCTCCAACTCCAACGCCCCGCTCCACGTGCCAAGAAAAGGATACTCCCGTGCAATCCGCACCACCTGCTCCAGATAATCCGGCGCCAAAACATTGTCATCATCGACCAATACAATCACCTCCCCTGCAGCCTCCGCAAACCCCCGTAGCCTCGCATTCGTGAGTCCAAGAGCCTCCTCCCGCACGATGCGCGCATGAGAATGCCAGCTCAGGTCGAGATGCGTAGTAGAAGGTGGAAAAGTGGGAACGTGGGAAGGTAACGACGTCCCGCAGTCCTGTGGTCCTGCAGACCTGTTGTCCTGTTGTCCCGCGCCCGCTTTGAGCGGCACCCGCGATCCATTATCGACAACGAGCAATTCCCACTGCTCATATGGCAGCGTCTGTTGCCGCAACGCGTCCAACACCCGCGCGAGGAAATCCATGCGCGGATTGTGCGTCGGAATGACGACGCTGACGCGCAGCGTCGAAGTCACGGGTAGCGAGTCACTGGTGACCGGTAACGACATAAGAAAAAGTGAGGCGCGCCAACCTCAGCGCTTGCGCAACGAGCGCGCTATTCCCCAGCAAGAAGACTGCGAACCGAGATATCTTCGTCGATCTCGTCCCAGTGGATACCGATGCCAGGACCAATCAGCCGCCAGTTGGAGCGTTGCTTTTCCGATGCGTCTCGCAGACGCGGAAACCACTCGAGCGGCGCACTAACCCGACGCCCGTCAGTCAAAGCAACCTCCAGAGTTTCGGTGGTCACCTCAACATCCATAGCCCGAGCTTCAGCTTTGGGCTTTGCGATGACGCTCAATGTGCTCATTCCACTTGGCTTTGATAGTTTCGGTGTTTTCTTCGATTAACTCGCGGATTTCTCTGAGCTGTCCACTACGGAATCCATAGGACTCAGCGAGCAGAAGCGGCTCAACCCAAAACTTAGCGTATTTTTCCGCGCTTTCAACGTGAACGTAAATCGGCTCCTCAGCCTCCCTGCTGAAGAAGAAAAACCGGTAGCCATAATGGCGAAAGATTTCCGGCATGGCACGAACCTATAAATGCGCATCAACGAGAACCGAGGCTTGGCGAGATAAGCCCTAAGGCAAACCTCATGCCGCAGCAAGCGGGGCAATCCTCTTCAGGCGACTGGCACGCGCACCGTAGGCGATCGCTGCTCGGATGTCGTCTTCCTCCAAATCCGGATAGTCACGCAAAAACTCAGCGACTGATGTCGGCCCGCTCAGCATTTCGAGAACGAATTCGACGGGATAGCGGAGACCACGGATGCAGGGCTTGCCGTGGCAAATCTCCGGATCCGTTGTAATCCGCGACAACAGCTCTTTTTCAGACATGCTGTTATGCTCCTCCCGCGATCAGTTTTTGCAACCGAAAATGAATGCCTTACGCTGTCTTAGCCCTCACTTTTAAACTTTTTGAGGACTATTTGCGGCTGACGAACCGGAGGCTGAGAGGCAGTAGATGGCCCTTAGGCAAGTCATCCGTTAGACGCCTCTCCACCAGTC
>JBIKXZ010000189.1:0-4687 GCA_044355525.1 Chthoniobacterales bacterium | reverse complement strand
TCGCCCTGAAAGGCGGGTTGCGCAAGGAAAATGAGGCACGTAGCTTGGACCGCGAGACCATGCTGCAGTTCAAATCTTTCACTGGAGGGCCCTACGAAACCAACAGCTTCCTGGTCCAAGCGCCGGTTGGCGCGGTGCTATTCGACGCTCCGGAGGGGGCGGATGAGGAGTTTGCCGGGGAGAAGATCGGGTTGCTCGTGCTGACCCACGGACACTGGGACCACACGGCGGACGCGGCGGCGATCCAGCGCCGGCATGGCTGCGCGGTGGCCTGCCATGCGGAGACGGTGCCGATGTTGACCGAGGGGGACTTTTTCGAGCGCGCCGGGTTCCCGCTGCGGATCGAGACCTTGCGTCCGGACCGGATTCTGGCCGGGGGAGCGGGGCAGGATTTTTTGGGGCTGGCCCTCGATGTTCTCGAGGTTCCGGGGCACTGTCCGGGGAGTTTGTGTTTCCATGCGCCGACGGACGGCGTCTTGATCGGCGGCGATGTGTTGTTCCGCGGCGGGGTGGGGCGCTGGGATTTACCGGGAGGCGACGGGGAGCTTCTGGTCCGGGGGATCCGCGAAAAAATTTTTCCGTTGCCCGAAGCGACGGTGGTTTTGCCGGGGCACGGACCGGCCACGACGGTCCGGGAGGAAAGAGCGACAAATCCGTTTGTGCGTCCGTGAGCGCGGTTTTTGCTCTTGGAGTGATGTCTTTCCCCGCGTAATGCTCCTCCTTTAGCCAAACGCTCCCGCCAGACAGCCATGCCCAGTTTCGCCTACACCGCTCTCGACGCCCGCGGACAAGAAGTGACCGACACGCTCGAGGCGGGCAGCGAGCAGGAGGTCATCGCGGCCCTCCGTCAGGCTGGCTATTACCCGACCAGCGTGGTGCAAGCCGGCAAGGCCAAGGCGGCCAAAGCGGCGAAAGCGCCCAAGGCGGCCCAGGCCAAGGGCGCGGGGATGAAGAAGGAGATCAACCTCAGTATCCCGTTCCTCGAGCGCAAGACGATCAAGCCAAAGACGCTGATGATCTTCACGCGGCAATTGGCCACGCTGATCGATTCGGGTTTGCCGCTTTTGCGCGGGCTCAACGTGCTCGGCAAGCAGGAACCTGACCCGGTGCTGCGCAAGACGATCGGCAAGTTGGCCGACACGGTCGAGGGCGGCGGCACGTTTTCCGACGCGCTCAACCAGCACCCGAAAATTTTCAACAAGCTTTACGTCAACATGGTGAAGGCCGGCGAGTTGGGCGGCGTGATGGAACTCGTCCTCGTGCGTCTGGCCGATTTCCAAGAAAAGGCGCAGAAGCTGAAGAACAAGGTCGTCTCGGCCATGTTCTATCCGATTATCGTCCTGATCATCGCCGTTGCCATCATGGCCTTCCTGCTCGTCTACATCGTTCCGAAGTTCGAGCAGATCTTCAACGACATGCTCGGGGGCAAGGCGCTCCCGGCGCTCACCCAATTCGTCATCGATACGAGCAAGCTGGTGCAGAACCAGTGGTATCTCATCATCGGCGCGGTTGTGCTTTTCTTCGTCGGACTCAACATCGCCGGTCGAAACCCGAAGGGCCGCGCCGTGATCGACGCGGTGAAACTCAAGATCCCGCTCTTCGGCGACCTCATCCGCAAGGGGGCCATCGCGCGTTTCAGCCGCACGCTCGGCACGCTGGTGACCAGCGGTGTGCCCATTTTGCAGGCCCTGAACATCACGCGCGACACGGCCGGCAATGTCGCGCTGGCTTCCGCTATCCAGAGTGTCCACGACAGCGTGAAGGAGGGCGAATCGATCGTCACCCCCGCGGAAAAGAGCGGCATGTTCCCGCCCATGGTGGTGAGCATGATCGACGTCGGCGAAGAAACCGGACAGCTGCCGGAAATGCTCTTGAAGATCGCCGATGTCTACGACGACGAGGTGGACAACACCGTGGCGGGCCTGACCTCGTTGCTCGAGCCGATCATGATTGTTTTTCTCGCGGTGGTCGTCGGCACCATCGTCATTGCGCTCTTCCTGCCGCTGATCAGCATCATCCAGGGACTGCAGTCGGGGTAGGGGGCGGTCCGGGGCGCGGCACAGAGTGCCGCGGCTACAGTTTACGCAAGAGTTGCTCCAGGCCGGCGTGGCAAATCTGCGACCACGACTCGAGACGGTTGCGCAGCGGGGTGAGTTCCTCCGCGCCCAAAAAAGCGAGATCGCGGATGGCGTCCTCGCGCGGACGGATGTCCGGGGAATCTACTTCGATGAGGTGCACGACGCCGAGGTGCACGCGGCCGACTTCGTTGCTGTCGTCATTGAGCAGGGCGGCGATGCGCTGGCGGTAGCCGCCGGGGATGACCAATTCCTCGTGGAGTTCGCGTTCGACGGCGCGGAAGTAGGCGGCCTCGTCGAAATGCGCGGCATGCGTGTCGCCGTCGTTGATGTGTCCGCCGATGCCGATGGACATCTTGGCATGCAGGCGGGCTTCGCCGCCGGACTTGCCGCGCGTGTAGCAGAGGACGCGATCGCCGTGGCGCAGGACGAGGTAAGGGATGAGTTGTTTGTGCGTCGGATCGTTTTCGGCGGCGCTGCGGGGCAGGAAGAGGTTGTGGGCCGGGTCGAGGAAGGCGGACATGTAGCGGTCCGGCTCGAAGCAGAGGCCCTCGAAGGAACCGAGACGGTCGAAGACGCTACGGGGAACGACGAGGATGTTTTCTTCGGCGGACATGGGGGCGGAGGGTAGCGGCGCGGGGATTTTTGGCCATCCGGAAAAGCCGGACGGGCCGACAGCTTGCCACGCTTGCCGCGTCCACTAATCTTGGGTCATGGCCGTTCCCGAGTTCGCCCACCTGCATGTCCATACCGAGTATTCCATGCTCGACGGGGCGGTGCGGATCGCGGACCTGATGCGCAAGGTGTCCGCTTCCGGCATGAAAGCGGTGGGCATGACCGACCACGGGGTGCTCTACGGAGCGGTCGAGTTTTACAAGGAAGCGCAGAAGGCCGGGGTGAAGCCGTTGCTCGGCTGCGAGCTCTATGTCGCGCCGGGATCGATGCACGAAAAGAAGTCCTCGTCGGGCAAGGATGCGGCCTACCACCTGACGGTCCTGGCCGAGACCAACGAAGGTTGGTCGAATCTCATCAAGCTGGTCAGCGCCGCGCACCTCGAGGGCTTCTACTACAAGCCGCGGGTGGACAAAGACCTGCTGGCGCGGCATGCCAAAGGGCTCATCGGGCTGAGCGGTTGTCTGAAAGGCGAGATCAGCAGCGCCATCCTCGATGCCGATCCGAAGCGCGGACGCGAATTGGCAGCGCAATACCGCGACATTTTCGGGCAGGAGAATTTTTTCGTGGAAATCCACGACCACGGCATGGACGCGCAACGGGAGGTCAATCCGCATCTCGTCCGCTGGAGCAAGGACCTCGGGCTTGGTTTGGTCGCGGCCAATGACGTTCACTTCCTCGAGCGCGCCCACCACGAGGCGCATGATGTGATGGTCTGCATCGGCACGGGGGCCAATGTAACCGACGAACGCCGGCTGCGCTACCTGCCCGAGCTTTACCTCAAGACGCCGGAGGAAATGGCCGAAATTTTCCGCGATCATCCCGAGGCGCTGTCCAACACGGCACGCATTGCCGATCGCTGCGAGGTCAGCATGGAATTCGGCAAGTCGCGCTTCCCGGTGTTCCACCCGCCGGACGGAAAGACCCGCGAGGGTTACCTGCGCGAGTTGTGCGAGGAAGGTTTCCAGCGTCGCTACGGCGACGGCACGCCGGCTTTGCGCGAGCGTTTGAACTACGAACTCGGCGTCCTCGAGAAGCTCGGATTCACCAGCTATTTTCTCATTGTCTGGGACTTCATCCACTTCGCCAAAGAGCGCGGCATTCCGGTCGGCCCGGGGCGCGGTTCGGCCGCGGGGAGCATGGTGGCCTACGTGCTCGGCATCACGGACCTCGATCCGGTGCGCTACGGGCTGATTTTCGAGCGCTTCCTCAATCCGGAGCGGGTCAGCCCGCCCGACATCGACGTCGATTTCTGCCAGGCCCGCCGCGGCGAGGTCATCGAATACGTTCGTCAGAAATACGGCGAGCGCTGCGTTTCGCAGATCGTCACCTTCAACCAGCTCGGCGCGAAGAGTGTCGTCCGCGACGTGGCCCGCGTGTTGGGTTTGAGCTACGGGGACGGCGACCGCATTGCCAAGATGATCCCGAACGAGCTGAACATCACGCTCGAGTCGGCGCGGGAGAAAAACCCGGATCTCAAGCAAGCCATCGAATCCGAGCCCGGGACGCAACAGTTGTGGGGCTATTCCACAGTGCTCGAGGGCCTCTCGCGCAATGCCGGGATCCACGCGGCGGGGGTGGTCATCGGGGATCGCGATTTGTCGGAAATCCTCCCGCTCTCGCGCGGCAAGGAAAACGAGGTGGTCACGCAGTATTCCATGGAACCGCTGACCGACCTCGGGATGCTCAAGATGGATTTTCTCGGCCTGAAAACGCTCACGGTCATCCGCGATGCCGAGGAGTTGATCCGTCGCCACGTTCCCGATTTCGACATCGAAAAAGTCCCGGTCGACGACGAGGCCGCATTCGACGTGCTCAACCGCGGCGAGACGGTCGGCATCTTCCAATTTGAAGGCGGCATGTCGCGCTATTGCCGGAATTTCGGGTTTACCAGCCTCGACGACATGAACGCGCTTTGCGCGCTCTACCGTCCGGGTCCG
>JBIKXZ010000188.1:0-4738 GCA_044355525.1 Chthoniobacterales bacterium | reverse complement strand
CGTAAACGGAAGCCCCCTCCTGCACGTCCAAATAGCCCTGATACCCGTTGCCGTCCCCGGTTCCGCGGGTCATGGTGTTCGTGACCGAAGAAAGCGGCATGCGCGGCAGGCCGTAGAATCCGTAGAATTGGACTCCGCCGTCGTTCATATCGATGTAGGGCGGCGTGGCCAGGGACGCGAGATCGTTGTTGGCCGGACGGTGCTGGACGAAGCTGTAACCGGCCGCCACCGGACTGCGGGTGCGCAAAGCGAAGCTCCAATCGACCGCGCTGCCACCCTCCAGCAACTCCGCGGTGAAAACCTCCCGGTAAAATCCGCCGCGTTCCATCAGGTTGAACGGATTGATGTTCAGCACCACGTCGGTATTCGTGGTGGAGAGCGCGGCCCAGTAGTTGGTCTGCATGCTGCCGGCCGGCTGGATGCTGAATCCGCCCAATCCATTGGTGAAGATCACGCTGCCGGCATTGGTGTCGGCCGGCACCGGGCCGCGGAAAATGCGGGAGTGCATGTATTCGCGCGCCATGGCCCGGCTGTTGCCCAACGTGACACGGCGTTGCACCGCAGCCCATTCGGCGTCGCCTGAAATACCCTGCGTGGCGGCCAGTTGGAGCACGGCGGCGAGCACAAACACGCCCGCCGTCATGAGCACGAGGGCGAAGACCATGACGGCACCCGGTTCCTTTTGGCGGACGCGACCCTTCATAATGGCGAAAAAGTCGGGAGCACAAAAAACAAACCCGTGCGCCCGGCCATGTTGGCGTAGCTCGACGGCACTCCCGAGGCCGAGGGCACCGCATCTCCCTCGAGTTTGGAAACCAGCGGATCGGGCCACCAGACAAAGGAAAAAGGCAGGTTGGTGGCGGCCCCGAAGGCCCCGCCCCCTGCGGCGGCCCGCGGGAAAAAGGCGCCGATGGGACGAAAGCCGTTCGCCCCGTTCCCTTCGCCCGGATAAAAAGCGTGGTAGTAGTCGGTCGGCACCGCGTTGTTCGTGCCGCTGAAACGGCGCACCGAAGCGAACGTGCCGCCCGCCGGCTCGCTCGTGGAAACAAAGTCCACCTCGTAGACGGCCAGAACCGCGAGGTTGTTCGACGACTGCAGGACGTTGTCCAGCGTGCCCAGCACGAAAATGCTGGCATTGCGCGCCCAGTTCAGTGCGCCCTCCTGCCCGGACGGAAAGGCCCCCAGTTGACCCTCGAAGGTGTCGCGAAAGGCCCCGGGCGAACTGACTTCGCGGAAATCGATGCCTTGCCCGACCGACAGGCTATCCGGCCGCACGTCGGGGGAACCGCGAAAGTCGCGTCCGAGACAGAAGATCGCCGTGCCGGCCGCGGCATCTTTGACCAGGCGGTCCTTGAGCTGGCGTGCTTGGATGCCCTGGAAGTAGTTGGGATTCGCGCCGACGGTGATGAAAGCCGAGTCGGCACCGTAAAGATCGGAGATCGCGCCCGAGGGCAGCTCGACATTCACGCTGCCGCTCTCGGAAGAAAGATTGGAAATAACCCCGAAACCGACGACGGCGGCGGTGATCAGCGCCGCCCCGATGGCCGCCGCGATAAGCAGCTCGACCAGCGTGAAGGCGTCATTCGGCGGTGCTGGATTCCGGCGGCTCATTGGTCACGGGGGCGAAGCTCTCGCCGAGGAAAGCGCGACGATGGTCGGTCAGCGCCTCGGTCAGTTGGTTGGTCTTGATCTGTTCCACGATGGACTCGACGGCCTCGGTTTTCAGCGGCTCCATGGCCTGGGCGCCTTTTGGGTCGAATTGGATCACGTTGGTGAAGACCTCGCCCGGCAGCAGCGAGCGTATGCGGGGCGTGAGGTCGATCCCCAGCCCGATGCTGCGCGGCGGCAAATCCTGCTGCTTGCGTTCCACGAAAGTGAGGATGACCTGACGTTCGGTGATGTCCTCGACACGCAGACGCTCGGCTTGGTTGGCGAAAAGGCGGGGAACCATGTCGCCCTTGGCCAGTTGCATCGAGCCGAGCATGACGCGGTAGGAGCCCGGGGAACCGGAGACGCCGGCCACGCGCATGTTCCCGAGGATGCGGCGGATCTTCATTTCCTCGGTCTCCACTTCGATCTTCACTTCTTCCTGCTCGGTCGGCGGCGGCACGGAAAGCAAGCCGAAGGGATTGCGCTCGCCCCCGGTGACCTCGACCGGCGTGCGCTTTTGCGGTTCGAGCGCGGAACGATCGAGGTCGGGCATGCGCATATCGAGAGCCTTCTGTTGCTCGGGAGTCAAATTGGTGTCCTGCGCTGCCGCCAAGGCGGCGATCGCGACGAGGATCACAGCGGCGAGGACTTTCATGACTTGTCCGGTTCCTCCTTCCGCAGCGGGATTTCCAGGACCAGTTCCATGCGCAGGTCGTTGCCGCGCGCACCCTTGCTCAAGGCCAGACGCCCGATGCGCATGGTCGGTTTGATCTTTTCCATATTGCCGATCCAGTTGAGCAGCTTGCCGTAGTTGTCGTCGAAAACCAGCGTGGCGCGCACCAGCACCGGCAGGGCTTCGATTTCCTTGTTGCTGATCTTGTGCGGCGCCTGTTCGTAGCGCTGGGAAAGGGTGAGCATGGCTTCCTCGCGCACGATCATACTGATGCCCGTCTCGGCCGACTGTTGCTCGCTCATCAGCGCGAAGTAGGGCTTCCACTGCGCCACAAAGGTCAAAAGTCCGGCCGATTGACGCCTCAGGTCGGAGAACAGCTGCCTCTCCGCGGCCAACTGTGTCTTGAGGGCTCTTTCCTCGGCGCGCGCTTTCTCCACCTCCACGTCGATGGTGCGCGCTTTGTTCCGGAAGGTCATGCCGAGTTGCAAGGCGATGAGAATGCCGGCCAAGACCAGGGTAATGCCGATTTGCTTGGGATTCATGGCACGGCTCCTGCCTGCGCTTTGCGCTCCTCCGGCGTCTGCCGCTTGCCTTGCGGGTCCTGCCAGAGGAGGCTGGCTTTGTAGTCGAGGTTGCCCTGCACGCGCGTTTGCGTGGGATTGAACTCGCGGTAGTTCATGCCGCGGACCACCTCCAATGTCTGCTCGATCTGTTTGTCCGAAGCCGTGTTGAGCTTCAACCCGACGCGCAACTGGGACGGCGTCTCGGCGTCGCGCTCGAGGGTGAAGTCGACGATCTCCGACTGCGAACCCATGCTGCGGATGATGGAAACGACGAGCGGTTGCAGGGGGATGGAGGCGAGGACCCACGCCTCCAGGTCCGTGGCTTCCTTGATCTCGTTCTCCAGGGCGGTCTTCTCCTTTTTCACTTCCTCGATCTCCTTCTTCAGCGTCTCGATGCGCCCGAGGAGGGTGCTGCGGTGGTCGGAGGAAAATTTGGCGTGGATGGACGATACCGTGCCCACCACCACGAGAAAGAGAAGCGAAAGGTAAAAGAGCAGCGGCACCAGACGCATGACCATCGGCAGCGGCGGGGTGATGCCCTTCCGGTCGGTCTTGAAGTCGTCGATTTTGGCGTCGTTGGTCAGCATGTCAGTTGCGGCGCACCAAGCCGGCGAGCAGTCCGGGCTCGGTGAGATCGTTGAGCGGATGGCCGGCGAAAAGTTCGCCGACTTTCTCCGCAAGTCCCCCGAGCGGCTCGTCGCAGGCCAGAACCACGGAAGCGGCCGGCGAGAGGCGCTCGCCGAAAGGCGCGAGCAACTCGAGCAGGGGTTGGAGGTCCTCGGTGTAAAGATCCGGGCGCGAGCGGAGTTCCATCCAATTGTCCTTCTCCTGCAGCAGGGCGCAGACACAGCCGTGGCAACAAATCACGTAAAGCGCACTGACCGGTTCCTCGGATCCCTTCTTCACGTTCATCGCGGCCAAGGCATGACGGAGAAGGACGTAGGTCCCGCAAAACATGCGCCCCACGCGCAGTTGCTGCTCTTTGCAAAAGCCTTCGATCTTTTTGATGTTCTCCTCGTCCATGGCCAGCAGCAGGCTGGAGTTGGTTTCCGGGTTGTGGGTCACGGCATAGCGCCTGCCTTTCTCGTAGCGCGCATGGAGCACACTGCGGGGATCCTTGCGCACCGCTTCCTCCGAACCTTTTTTGCGGGAGAGATTGGTCTCGATGCTTATGACGTAGCGCGTATCGAGCGAGATGGCGCACCACGCGTCGTGGGACGACGACTTGATAACCGGACCCAAATCCTTGAAAATATCCTTGTAGTCGCCCTGCTTCTCCTCGCCCGGCACCACCTCGCCTTTGGCATCGATCAGACAGTAGCCGATGCTGTTGCGCCCGACATGAAGCAAGGCCGTCGTCTTGCTGGGAAAACGACTCTTCCACGTCGCCTCGGGATCGTCCGGTTCCGGACGGAAGGCGGAAAAATTCAGGACGGCTTTGACTTGGTCGAGCATGATTTAGATGGTGACCTCCTCCTGCTTGGCGAGGTAGGACTCCACTTCTTCCTCGCTGAAACCGGAGGAGACGACTTTGGTTGTGCTGACAAAGCCCTCGGCCTCGCGGATCTGCAGGCTCTTCTCGAAGTTGAACATCCCGCGTTTGAAGCCGGTCTCGAGTTCGGCATCGAGCTTCTTGAAATCGCCGCGGCGGATGATGTTGACCACGCCGTCGTATTGCAGGAGCACCTCGTGGATGGGGAACCGCTTGCCCGCCTTGTCATCGAGCATCAGCCGCTGGCACATGATGAGCTTGAGGCAATCGGCCAGACTGGCCTGCGAACTCTCGAGCCGATCGCTGGGAATGAGCTTCAGAAAACGCTGCACGGTCTGCGAGGCGGACGAGGTGTGCAGC
>JBIKXZ010000187.1:0-4739 GCA_044355525.1 Chthoniobacterales bacterium | reverse complement strand
ATCGCCCCTTTCGGTGTCCACAGGATCAGACCCGACCCAACCGCATCGTCGATGTGGAAAAGTTGCAACTCCTTGCCGAGCTTGCGGTGGTCACGCTTGCGCGCTTCTTCCATCATTTCGCGCCAATGCGCGAGTTCCTCCGGCGTGGCGAAGGCGATGCCGTAAATGCGCTGCAGTTGAGGGTTGTTCTCGTCGCCTTTGTAATAGGCGCTGGCCACCGCGGTCAGGGCGAAGGCCCCGATCTTGCCGGTTGAGGCGACGTGCGGCCCGGCGCAGAGGTCGGTGAAGGCGCCGTTGCGGTAGAGACTAATCTCCTCGCCCTCGGGAATGTTTTCGAGAATATCGAGCTTGTAGCGGCTGGGCACCCCGCGCTCGCCCAGCGCGGCGAGTTTGCCTGCACGGCCCAGCTCGATCGCTTCGGACCGGCTGACCACACGGCGCTCGAACGGTTGGTCATCCGCGATGATCTTGGCCATCTCGGCTTCGATCTTGGCGAAATCCTCCGGCGCGATCCGGTGCGGAAGATCGACGTCATAGTAAAACCCCTGTTCGACCGGCGGACCCGCCGCGAACTGCGCTTCGGGCCAGATCCGCAGGATCGCCTCGGCCAGCACGTGGGCGCAGGAGTGACGCAGCGTCTCGAGCTCCGTCATCGCCCGACCTCCGCCGCTTCCTCGGCCAAAAGCACGGGGATTCCGTTTTCCACGCGGTAGGCCAGCTGGCCGTTCTCGGTGACCAGGCGTCCGCCCTCCTCGTGCAATTTCTGCCCTGTGCGCGGACAGCGCGCGACCTCGAGAAGGAAATCCATGTCAGTAGCTGAACCCATTTTTGCGGACGCGGATCATCGGCTCACTGTCCTCGCGGTGCAAGCAGCCTTCCACCACTTCGGCCACATGGACGATATGGTCACCCGCGGCCACCGACCCGCGCGGACGGCAGGCCAGCCACGCCAGCGCGTCGGCCAGTTGCGGCAGGCCGTGACCGTTCTCCACCAGCGTGAAGGCCGCAAACGGATCCTCCTCCCGCCCCGAGGCAAACGCCGCGAGCAGTTTTTTGTCTTCCGTCCCGAGAATGTTCACCGAGAAAAGCCCCCCACGTTCCAAGACCTGCCGCAGCGGACGATCGTGACCCAACGCAATGGAAATCATCGGCGGCTCGAACCCGGCCTGCTCGACGAAACTGCACAACATCCCGATCCGCCGCCCTTCGTGCACCGCGCCGACGGCATAAAGCCCGCTGGGAATCCTCCCCAGCGCCGCCTTCAGCCCTTCTTCCCCACGCAGAATCGAATGCATCAACGCATCTAATCAAAGACCGCGATGGAGGGCGAGCGTCCCGCGAGCCGCCCATGGAAAGCTTGCAGCGCCGGTCAGCCGAGGCTTGGCGAGACGGGTCGCCCGGGCGACCAACTGATATGACCGTCGGACCCCAACCTCCTAATACACCGGCACCGAAGGATCCACCTCCGCGGACCAAGCCCCGATCCCGCCGCGAACATTGCTCACATTGCCGAACCCCTGCCCGCGCAGATACTCCACCACCCGCCCGCTCCTGACCCCGCCATGGCACATCACGTAAACCGGCACATCGCGCGGGATTTCTTTGAACTTCGCCGGCACCTCGCTCATCGGAATGTGCAGACACGGGTCCAAACGCGCCGTGGCCAGTTCCCAAGCCTCGCGCACATCGAGCAACACATGTTCCCCGCCCGCCTCGCGGAGAGCCGCCAGATCGACCACCGAAATTTCATCGTCTGTCATGACCGCACCTGCTTCGCAAAATTCGCCTTCCGCCTCAATCGGCAAATGACGCCGCCCTTCCGCGCAGCGCGCACACTCCGGGTCGCGGCGCAAGGTGAACTCCCGGAATTTCATCGCCGCACCATCAATGTGCAGCAAACGCCCGACCAGTGGTTCGCCAATCCCCGTGATCAGCTTGATCGCTTCCAGCGCCTGCAGCGTCCCGACCAAGCCCGGCATCACCCCGAGCACGCCCGCCTCCGCGCATGACGGAACCGTCCCCGGCTCCGGTGCGCGCGGATTCAAACAGCGGTAACAAGGTCCGCCCAGATGCGGCGCGAAGACGGAAACCTGTCCCTCGAACCGCCAAACCGACCCGTAAACATTCGGAATCCCCAAGGCCACGCACGCATCGTTCGAGGCATAGCGCGTGGGGAAATTGTCACTACCATCGACGACCGCATCCCACCCGCGCGCCAGATCCAGCGCGTTGGCCGCGGTAAAGTGCCCGCGGATCGCCTCCACGCGCACATGCGGATTCACCCCGCGCAATCTCGCCGCCGCCGAGTCGACCTTCGCGCGCCCGACATCATCCGTCCCGTGCAAAAGCTGCCGGTGCAAATTGGAAAGCTCCACATCATCGGCATCCACGATCCCCAGCGTCCCCACCCCCGCCGCCGCGAGATACAGCGCCGCCGGCGAACCCAGACCACCCGCGCCGATGAGCAGCACGCGCGCCGCCTGCAGTTTCTCCTGCCCGGCCGCGCCGAACTCCGGCACCGCCATCTGCCGCGCATACCGCTGCAACTCGTCCCGCGAAAACATGTCACCTCTTGTAGCGGCGGTCTCTGACCGTCGCAACCTCCCCAAAAAACAACCCCGGGGCTCGCACCCCGGGGTTGCCGTGAAAAACTTGCGCGTCGCGCTTACTTGCTCGAGTTCGCCTCGATGTATTTGACGACGTCGCCGACCGTCTGGAGCTTCTCGGCTTCCTCGTCGGGCACTTCGACGCCGAACTCCTCCTCGAACGCCATGACCAGCTCGACGGTGTCGAGCGAGTCGGCCCCAAGGTCCTCGATGAACGAGGCCGTGGGCGTCACCTGCTCGGGATTAACGCTGAGTTCTTTGACGATGATTTCTTTGACTCTTTCTTCGATGGGTTTGTCGGACATAAGATTTTGTTGGTTTGAACGGGACACGCTTATTGGCGAACCGAACCCATTGCAATAACGAAAAAAGCAACCCTCCGGCAAGCCTTCCTTCGCCCCTCCTCCCATGCCCGTCTTCACCCGCTCGACCCTCGTTCCCGCCACCGCGGAGGAGCTTTACCGCTTCCACGAGAATCCCCACAACCTGCGCCGCATCTCGCCGCCCGGCCTGCGCATCCTCGAGATCCGCGCGGACGAAACCGCGCAGCCTGGCGCGGAATTCACCGTCGCGGTGCGTCAAGGTCCGCTCACCTTGCGCTGGACCGGACGCTGGGAAACCGCCGCCGCCCCGCATCTTCTCGTCGACACCGGGGTGCAGTGCCCCTTCGCGCTCTGGCGGCATCACCACATTTTCGAACCCCACCCCGAAGGCGCCCTGCTGACCGACCGCGTCGAGTTCCGCCTGCCGTGGCACCTCGGCGGACCGCTTGGCGATCTCGTCTGCCAGAACCTCGTCTTCCCCCACATGTTCGCCGCCCGGCACGCGTCCACCCGGGCGTGGTTCGATGCCCGCGGATCCTGAAAAACCGCTGGCCGACCCCCGTGGCGCGTGCCATTGTTTCCGCCCTTATGAAATCCGACCTCCGCCGGTTCGCCGGCCTCCTGGCCCTCGCCACCGCTTTCGCCGTCACCGCCGTGGCCCAAGATGACAAGCCGGCCGCCAAAGCCGACGACACCGAACTCCCCGATCCCGTTGCCGTGGTCGAAGGCGAGAAAATCTCCCGCGCCGACCTGCAGCAAACCTTCAACAACGCCCTCGCGGCCTCCGGCATCAGCCCGGACGACCTCTCCGCCGACCAGAAAATGGCCGGCTACCGCGAGATCCTCGACGAACTCATCGTCGACAAACTCGTCTCGCGCAAAGCCTCCTCGGTCGAAGTTCCCGATGCCGACATCGAAGCCGAGATCACGCGCGTGAAAAGCCAATTCCCCGACGAAGCCACCTTTAAAGCCGAAATGGCCAAAGCCGGCGAAAGCGACACCTCCTTCCGCGACACGGTGAAGAAAATGATGCAGCAGCAGAAGTGGATGGAAGACCAGATCGGCGACCAAGCCAAGGTGGCCGACGAGGACATCAAAAAATTCTACGACGAGAACAAAAAGGAATTCGAACACCCCGAAATGGTCCGCGCCAGCCACATCCTCATCCGCATCCCCGAGGACGCCACGGACGAAGCCGTGGCCGAGAAAAAGAAAGCGGCCGAGGCCGCCCTCGCGCGCGTGACCGAGAAGAAAGAAGACTTCACCGCCGTGGCCAAGGAAGTTTCCGAGGAACCCGGCGCCAAGGAATCCGGCGGCGACCTCAACTTCTTCCCCAAAGACCGCATGGTCCCCGAATTCGCCGACGCCGCCTTCGCCATGAAAAAGGGCGACATCAGCAAAGAACCCGTGCGCACCAAATTCGGCTGGCACGTCATCAATGTGACCGACCGCAAAGACGCCGGTTCCATGCCCTACGAGGAAGTGAAAGACCAAGTCGGCTCCTACCTCGAAGGCAGCAAACGCCGCGACGTCGTGCGCGGCATCATCGAGAGCGTGCGTTCCGAAGCCAAGGTGGACAACAAACTGCCCGCCGCGCCGTCCGCCCCCGCCCCGACCGCGCCCGCCGGCAGCTGAGCAAGGGCATGACCGCCGCAGCCCTGCGGGCCGGCGTTCTCGGCCTCGGACTCATCGGCTCGCGCGTCGCCGCGCGCGTGCAGTCCGCCGGCTTCCCACTGGCCGTGTGGAACCGCACCGCGCGGGAATTCACGGGTCTTCCCGCCCTCGCCCCCGGCCCCGCCGCGGTCGCCCG
>JBIKXZ010000186.1:0-4778 GCA_044355525.1 Chthoniobacterales bacterium | reverse complement strand
AGGGCTTCGATGCGCGCCTGCGTGGCCTCGCGGCGGGCCTCGAGTCCGGCCAGCTCGCCTTGCAAGCGGAGCGATTCGTTTTCCGCTTTGCTGATCTCGGCCCGCAGGGCTTCCATTGATTGCTTCGATGATTCGCGGCGTCCGGCACTCTCGCGGAGGCGGGCTTGCAGTGCATCGAGCGCGGCGGAGCGCTCGGTCAGTTCGGCGGCCACCTTGGTCACTTGCTCGTCAGTGCGGCCCATTTCCTCGCGTTGCACGCGCTGGCGCTCGCGGGCCGCGGCGATTTCCTGGTCGCAGCGGGTGATGGTCTGACGCAGCTGCTCGCAGATCTCGCCATTGTGCGCCGCGCGGCTCTGGGCTTGCACCATGCGGTCGCGGAGGGACTGCATCGATTGACGCGAGGACTCGACCTGCTGTTCGAGTTCGGTCAGGCGCGTGCGGTGTCCGGCAATGGCCGCCTCGCCTTCCTCGAGGGCGGTGGAGGTTTCGTTCCAGCGCGATTCGAGCGAGCGGAGTTTGCCGTGCAAATCGCGCTGCGATTCGGCGATTTGGTCGTGCTGACGGCGGACGAAGTTCAGCTCGAGAACTTTGAGGTCGTTGGACAGAGCCTGGTAACGACGCGCTTTGCCGGCTTGGCGTTGCAATGAACCGATCTGGCGTTTGACCTCGCGCATGATGTCGTTCACGCGGACGAGATTCGCTTCGGCGTATTCGAGCTTGCGCAAGGCTTCCTTTTTCTGCGCTTTGAATTTGGTGATGCCGGCCGCCTCTTCAAAAACGGCGCGGCGGTCTTCCGGGCGGCTGCTCAGGATGAGGTCGATCTTGCCCTGCTCCATGATCGAGTAGCTGCTGCGGCCGATGCCGGTGTCCATGAACAGTTCATGGATGTCGCGCAGACGGCACGGCGTTTTGTTGAGCAGGTATTCGCCTTTGCCGTCGCGGAAAATGCGGCGGGTCACGCACACTTCCTCGTAATCCGTGCCGAGGTGCTCGGCGCATCCTCCGAAAGTGAGCGAAACTTCGGCCATGCCGACGGCGGAACGCGAATCGGTGCCGCTGAAGATGACGTCGGCCATTTCGCCACCGCGCAGCGCTTTGGCCGATTGTTCGCCGAGGCACCAACGGATGGCATCGAGGATGTTCGACTTACCGCAGCCGTTCGGGCCGACGACCGAAGTGATGCCTTCGTGAAATTCCAGGTGCGTCTTGTTGACGAAAGACTTAAAACCTACGAGTTCGAGCGATTTGAGATACATGGGGAAGAAACTCCAAACTTCAATTTTTAGGGGCGTCCGGAACGGATGGCAACCCCGCATACCACCAATTGTGGTGTTCCCGGCCTCTAACCCCCATATTTAGTGTCCCATATGCCCCCATCTGCGAACAGCTTCTCGTTTGAAGGAAAATCCGATCTGGATCTTCTGTTCGATTTCCTGCGTTTCCGCAGTGTCTCGACCAAACCGGAACACGCGCCCGAGATGCGCGCCTGCGCCGACTGGCTCTGCGCCCTGCTCCGGCACGGCGGATTCCAGGCCGAGGTGGCTGAGACCGGCGGACACCCCGCCGTGCTGGCCCGCGGACCCGAGGCGCCGGGCAAGCCGACGGTGCTCATTTACGGGCACTACGATGTCCAACCCGAGGAGCCGGTGAACATCTGGACTTCCCCGCCCTTCGAACCGGCTATCCGCAACAGGCGCGTCTTCGCCCGCGGTGCGACGGACAACAAAGGACAAATTCTCGCCCATATCCTCGGTGCGATTCACCTCCTGCGCGAGGAAGGCTCATTGCCGGTCAATTTGATCATCCTCATCGAGGGCGAAGAGGAAGTCGGAAGCACGAACCTCGATGACTTCATCCGTGCCCGACGCAGCGAATTGCGCTGTGACATCATCGCCATTTCGGACACCGGAATGATCGCCGAGGGCTACCCCACCCTCACGCAAAGCCTGCGCGGCATCGCTGCCATGGAAGTCATCGTGCGCGGACCCGCCACCGATCTGCATTCTGGCATTTTCGGCGGCGCGGTGATGAACCCCGCCACCGCCCTGGTCAAACTGCTGGCCAGCTTGCACGACACGCACGGCCGCATCGCCGTGGCCGGCTTTTACGACGATGTGGCCAAGGTCGATGCCGCGGAACGCGAAGCCCTCGCCGCTTTGCCGGTCAGCGAGTCCGACTATCAGCGCGAAACCGGCGTCCTTATCCTCTCCGGCGAGGAAGGATTCAGCACCGTGGAACGCATCGGGATCCGTCCGACCGCGGAAATCAACGGCCTGACCAGCGGCTACCAGGGCGAAGGCACCAAGACCGTGCTCCCCTCGACGGCCTCGGCCAAGCTGACCTTCCGTCTGGTGCCGAACCAAAAGCCCGACCGCGCCCTCAACCTGGTCGAAATCCATTTCCAAAACCTCCTCCCGCCCGGCGTCGAGTTGGAAATCATCCGCGGCCACGGCGGTATGCCCTACGCGCTCGATCTGAAGAGTCCGTGGTGCGGTGCGGCCCTGCGCGCGCTGGAACAAACCTTCGGCCGGCCGCCCGCCCTCATGCGGGAAGGCGGGAGCATTCCCATCGTGCAAACCTTCCGCGATCTCCTCGGCTCGGACACGCTTCTCCTCGGCCTCGCCGCGCCCGATTGCAAAGCACACGCCCCCGACGAAAATTTCCCGATCGAAAATTTCGAGTCCGGCATCCGACTCCACCAAAACTTGCTCCGCGAATTATCCGCCGGGGCCTGACGTTGCCGGATGACACCGTCCGCGGAGAAGAATGCCTGCGACGTGCTCGTCATCGGCGGCGGCATTGCGGGACTGACCGCCGCCCGCGACCTGCGCACCGCGGGTAAAAATGCCCTCGTCTTGGAAAAGAGCCGGGGCTTCGGCGGCCGCGCGGCCACGCGGAGATGGGACGGCATGCCGGTCGACCACGGCGCGCAATTCTTTACCGCCCGCTCCCCGGAATTCCGTGCGCAGGTCGAAGACTGGCTGCAACGCGGAGTCTGCTTCGAATGGTCCCGGGGTTTTTACCGCGCGACCGAACACGGACCCAAACCTCCCGACGGCGACAATTTTCCTCGCTATGCCTGCCGCGAAGGCATGGCGTCACTCGGACGTGATTTGGCGGGAAACGATCCGTCATTCGTTTTGCGCGGGGCCAAAGCAACGACCGTGCAAAGCCGCGATTCGATTTGGGAAGTGTGCACGGAGGACGGATGCATTTTCTCTTCGCGCGCGCTCATTATGACGCCGCCTCCGCCGCAATCGGCCGGTTTGCTCGCTGATATATCGCCGGACGCATCGGCACTGCTACAGAGTTTGCCCATGGCCCCGTGCCTCGCCCTCGCCGCACGTTATCCCCGCACGGAATTCCCTTGGTGCGGCATCCAATCCCCGACGAACCCGGTCATTTCCTGGATCGGGCAGGACACTTCCAAACGTCCCGATTTGCATCCGGAAGCCACGGTGCTGGTCCTCCACGCCGCACCCGACTTCAGCGCGGCGAATTTCGACGCGGACGAACACCTCATCGCTCGCCAAATGCTCGAAACTGCGGGGCAGCTTACCCGGGCCGACCTGTCGGCTCCGCAATCGTGGTTCCTGCAGCGTTGGCGCTACGCTCTCGGCGCGGAGACCGCTGGCGAGGCGGCGCGTCTCCTGCCGGGCATGCCGCCTCTTGTGCTGGCCGGCGACGCCATCGCCGGGGGCAAGATTGAAGGCGCGTGGCGCTCCGGCCGGGAAGCGGCGTGTTTAGCGGTTTCGGCGCTTTGACCGGCGGGCCTCCGTGCCCACGCGGTAGCTGGCAAAGGCTTCGTCGCCGACGACTTCGAGGTTTTCCAACCGCAAGGGCATCGACCTTTTCAGATCACCTTCCCCGACCGGACCGAGCAGAGTCGGTGCCGCGGCCCCGCCGAAAATCAGCGGCGCAACGGTGAGGTGCAACCGCTGGATCAGACCTTTTTGCAACATCGCACGGAGCAAAACGGGTCCGCCCTCGCAGACCGCATCGCGCACTCCGTATTCATCGGACAGGACGGCGAGCGCCTTGTCCAGATCGACCTGGCGCGCCTTCGGTTCGACGCGCACATCGGCGACGCGCTCCAATCGCTTCCTCGCAGCCGCAGGCATGGCACGGGTGGTGAAAATAATGATGGGTGCGCCCGGAGTCCGGAAGACTTTGAGGTCCGGACGGATGTTTCCCCGATTGCTGAAAATGACGCGCAAAGGCTCCGCGGTGCGGCCCTCCCGCATCCGTTTTTCGCGGAGATCGCGCGCCGGAAGAGCCATGGCCATGTCATCGGTTTCCAGCGTGCCGCGGCCGACAAGCAACGCGTCCGCGCGGGCCCGGATCTCGAGCAAACGGCGCTTGTCCCGCGCCGAAGTGAAACCGGTCGGACCGCAATCGCGGGTGGAGATTTTCCCGTCCACCGTCATGGCGAAGTTCGCCTCGACGACAGGCCGCTTCATTCGCTGTGCTCGATCTCGTCCTCGAGGCGGTCGACCTCCTTGTGCATGTCGCGCAGGTTGATCGCCTCGTGCGTCGAGGAACGGTAGAAAAGGAACACCAATCCGCCGGCCAGGCTGCCGACCGTGTTGATAAGGAAGCCGGTGACCGAGATCAGGGTGGCCACCGCCGCCCCGATGCCGAAGGGCGCGAGGAGCGAGACGAACAGGCTTTCACGCAAACCGATGCCCGACACGCTGATCGGGATGGCGGTGATGACGGCCACGATGGGCAGGACGGAAAACACGTCGACCAATCCGAGTTGATCGGTGAAAGCCCGG
>JBIKXZ010000185.1:0-4782 GCA_044355525.1 Chthoniobacterales bacterium | reverse complement strand
ATACCGCATGGTTTTCGGATCAGCGGCGTCATTTCTCATCCCGTGGCTCTACAAGATCTGTTTGGTGGTCGGCGAACACATCCGCGATGTGCTCACCAATACTCCAAATGTCTGGTATGCACCGCTGTTACAGCCCCTGGCTGCCATGGCCTCTGACGAGGGAATCAAAGCCGAGGTCATTGGTGTGCGTTATGTGGTTTGGGCGGTGGCGATCCTGATCATCCTGACCGCGTTGCCGGCGGCGATTTTCACCAAGGAAAAACTTTCGGTCGAGAGCGGCAAAAAGATCAATCTCCTGCACTCGGGTCTTCTTGTTCTCAAAAACCGGTCGTTCCGGACACTCTGCCTGATGATTTTCCTCGTGATCACCGGCATGTTTTTTCTCGGGGCACTGATCACATACATCAACATCTTCTACGTGGCTGGAGGCGACAAATCGGTCGGGGCCACATGGAACGGGTTCTACGGAACGGCGTCCGGCATCACCGGTGTGGCCTCGGCGTTTGTGATTCCGTTGCTCGTGCGGCGATTCGACAAAAAGAAGGTTCTCATGTGCGGACTTGGAATCGCTGCGATCGCGATCCTCAGCTCATGGTTCATCCTGAACCCGGCTTTGCCCGGTCTCCAAGTGCTGCTTGCCATGGTGATAGGCGGCGGCATGAGCGCCTGCTGGCTGCTCAATGGTGCATTCATCGCGGACATCTGCGATGAGGACGAGTTTCTCAACGGTTCACGTCGGGAGGGCGTGTTTGCGGCGTTCTTCGGATTCGTGGTCAAGCTGGGGTTTACAAGCATCGCCCTCCTGCTTGGCTATGTGCTTCTGATGGTGGGCTATGAAGCGGGGGCAGACCTGATGAGCCCCGAGACCGTCTTTCGTCTCCGGCTTTTCGTCGCCCTCTTTCCCTCGTCGTGCCTCTTGATCGCCATCCTTGTGTTCAGCCGCTACAGCCTCAGTCGCGAACGGGTCGGGGAAATTCAGGAAGCACTGGGCGCAAGGCGTGAGGGCCAAACTGCTTAAGGTTGTCGTGCCGGTTCCGCATGCTGGAACCACGCGGGATACTCGCGGTCTTTGACCTGTTGAACGGTGCCGCCCTGTTTGGGGTAGAAGACGCCCATTTCCGAGATGGGGCCACGGGGTTTCTGCGGATCGTAGTCGGGATTCGGGCGCATGCGTTGCGCGCCGGATTCGGTGAGATGGGTGTCGAGTTTGGCGGCCAGTTTTTTGGTCCGTTCGGGTTGCGCGCTGGCTAGGTCATTGGCTTCGCCGGGATCTTGGGCCAAGTCGTAGAGTTCGTTCGTGTCCGGCTCGATGTTGTGGATGAGTTTCCAATGTCCGTCGCGCACGGCGGACTGCGGGCCTTTGTGCCGGTAGTGGGGCAGGTGCCAGTAGACGGTGCGCGTGGGGTCGGGCTTTTCGCCGCGCAGCCACGGGAGCAAACTTTGTCCGTCCAGGTGCGCGTCCGGTTGCAGGGGCTGTCCGGCGGCTTCGAGGAAGGTGGGGAAAAAGTCGGTGCTCACCGTGGCGCTCTCGCACACGGAGCCGGGTTTGATGTGGCCGGGCCAGCGCACGAGGAGCGGGACGCGGATGCCGCCCTCGTAGAGGGTGGCTTTGCCTTCGCGGTAGGGGAGATTGCTGGTTTGTCCGCTCGTGCCGCCGTTGTCGGAGGTGAAGATGACGATGGTGTTGTCGGACAATTTCAGCTCATCGAGTTTGTCGAGCAGGCGTCCGACCGCATCATCGAGGTGCGACATCATGCCGGCGTATTGTTTCTTGTTATGACGTTCGCCGACGGGGAGGTTGTTATAGCGGCTCTCGTATTCCGCCGGGACGGCCAATGGGACATGCGGCGTGTGATGGTGCAGGGCGAGCATGAAGGGCCGGTCGCGGTTGTTTTCGATGAAGCCGAGGGCGCGGTCGGTCAGGGTGTCCACGGCTTTGTCCACTTGGTTAATCTTCCGATAATCCGCGTCGAACGCCTCGTCGAAGCCGTAGTCGCGGTGCCGGCCGCCACTGAAAAATTCGTGCTCGTTGCCCAAGTGCCATTTGCCGATGAGCCCCGTGCGGTAACCGGCCTCGCGCAACGTTTTGGCATAAGTCACATCCGACGCGGGCAGTTCCTTGAGGTGGTTGGGCGGCACGAGGCGCGGGTTTTCCGGCAAGCGGTCCCACGGCAAGGCATCGGTCAGGTGCAAGCGGTGGGGATAGCGTCCGGTCAGGACCGCCGCGCGGGTCGGTGAGCAAATCGGCGATGCCGAATAGGCGTCGGTGAACCGCATACCTTCGGCCGCCAGTCGGTCCAGCCGCGGTGTCAGATGGTAGTCGCTCCCGTAAACGCCTAGATCGGCGATGCCGAGGTCGTCGGTCATGATGAACAGGATGTTGGGCGGACGATTGGTGGATGCGGCGGAAGCGGTGGTCAGCAGGGCGCCCGTCAGGGCGAGCAGGGTGGGGAGGGTTTTCATGAGGTTTGAGGAGTTCCGTCTCTCAGCCAGCGCTCGTTCCAGCGGCTGAGGACCAACGGGTCTTTCAGCGCGGCGAAGACTTCGTAAACTTTTTGCCGGTAGCGGCGGCAGAGCGCTTCGTGGCGCGGGTCCGTAGCGAGATTGACCAATTCATGCGGGTCGTTCTCGAGGTCGTAGCATTCGTCGATGTCCGTGGCGTTCCACACGTATTTGTATTTTCGGTCGCGGATCATGCGTTGGCAGTAAAGGCCGAATTGCTGTCCGTTGTAGGAACTGAAGGCGAGGGGACGTGGATCGGCGGCGGTTCGGCCTTCGAGTTGCGAGCGGATGCTGCGTCCTTGATAACTCGCGGGCACGGGCAGGCCCGTCAACTCCAGCAGCGTCACCGGAAGGTCGAGGAAATGGCTGACAAAATCGCGGCAGACGCCGCCCGCGGGGATGACGCCGGGCCACGAGCAAACGAGTGGCACATGCACTTCCTCTTCATACATGACAAAATGTTTGTCCATCATGCGATGACTGCCGGCCGCGTCGCCGTGGTCGGTGGTGAAGACGATGAGAGTGCTCTCCAGCAGTCCGCGGGAGCGGAGGTGTTCGACGATGCGCCCGATGGCGTCGTCCAGCTGGCTGATCATGCCGTAGTAGCCGGAGAGGTAGATGGACCACTCGCGCCATGTCCACGCTTCGATGCGCCAGTTGCGCAGTTGCTGTTGCTGGATGAACGGCTTGCCGGCGAAGGTTTCCGCGAAATTTTCCCACGGCGGGATGGATTCCGGCGGATACATCGAAGCGAAAGGTTCGCTGGGCAGGCAGGGCAGGTGGGGTTCGTTGTAGTCGAGCCGGATGTGCCACGGCGCGTCGCTGCTGCCGAATTCCCCGATAAGCCGACAACATTCGGCCGCCAGCGTGTGCGTGTCGCTCGCTTCGAGGTCCAGGGTGGACACGGCTCCGACCGGAAATTCCGGCCACGGGTCGTCGGCCAGCGCGTGCCGGCGCGCCTGGTTTTCCGGACGGTAGGCGTTGGTCGGCGGTTCGACATAAGTTTCGTAACCGTAAGCGGTGGGGTCCGCTTCGGGATGGACGTGCCATTTGCCAAGGTAGGCCGTGCGGTAACCGGAATCGCGAAGTTGCCGCACCCAGACGGCGTTGTTTGCGGTGGAGGCCGCTCCGATGGGCAGTCCGCCGCCGCGGTCGAAGTTCCACAGTCCGCCATGTTGCTCGGGCATCACGCCGGTGAGCAGCGTCTGCCGGGCCGGGGCGCAGACGGGGAAAGGGGTGTAGGCCGAGTCGAACTGCAGACCCGAGCGCGCGAGGGCGTCGAGGTTGGGGGTCTTGACCAGCGGATGGCCGGTGAAGCCGAGGCAGTCGTAGCGTAGCTGGTCGAGATTGATAAAGAGAATGTTGGGGCGGCGGGTCATGATTCGATGATGGGCGGTTGTTGGAGTCCGACCGGAGTGAGTTGGTAATCATCCGACCATTGCTCGCCCTCGCTGCGGAATTGAGTCGGGCCGACCATGGGCGGGTCCATCGGGGTGAGATGCAGCGGACCGAAAGTGTTGCGCCGCGTCAGCACCCACTCCACTTCGACCAGACCCTCCGCGTCGGCGAGTCCGTCCAGATCGCAGGCGAACGGCGCCCACGGCAGGATTTGCGACTTTCCGTTGGCGGGATTACGCACCACGAGGGTGGCGGCGCCGAGAGGTGAAAGCACGAGACGCCGGGCGGAACCAGCCGGCATCTGCAGGCGGATGCGCCCCGAGTAAAAAGGCAAACCGCAACGCGTCCAGTCACCGGGGCCAAGCCGTGCGGGTAGTTCGGTGAGCGTCACCTGCGAACCCGGACCGGTTCTCACGCCGAATGCTCCCAGCAGGTAGACCGCCTCGAGGTCCACGCCTTCGCGGTAGCGGCACCGCAATTCGAGGGTGTTGGTGCCAGTTCGCAAAACGTCCGGCGGCAAGGTTACGGTGCGCAGGCAAGGATCGATGAACCACGCATCCCTGGTCGGCGCAGGGATTTCGTGACCATTGAGCGTGGTGGCGAATTCGTGCGGTTGCTCGAGAGCCAGTTGCACGGGCCCCTGCGGCAGGTTGCCGATCTCGAAACGGAAACGCAGAGCCAGCGGGGTGCCGTCCGTGTCCGCTGACGGTTCGCGGGCCCACGGCTGGACCATTTGTCCCCCGCGCAACGGAATGCCGAGCCGTTCGCTCACGGCTTTTTCCACGCGGAGAATTTCCCGCGCGTCTTCCCACGGTCCGCCGTCGAGCGAGAACTCCGCGGTGTCGAGCACGGCCACGTTCGGCTCGTCGAGCGTGTAGGCGA
>JBIKXZ010000184.1:0-4783 GCA_044355525.1 Chthoniobacterales bacterium | reverse complement strand
TGCGCAGGGCGATCTCGCCGCGGTTGGCAATAAGGAGGCGCTTGATCATTTCCGGTCCGCCGCGCGGGAGCCGCTTATTTGTAGCGGAAGAGGGCTTGGCCGAATTGGACGGGCTGACCGTTCTCCGCGGCGACTTCGGTGATCGTGCCCGAGACCTCGGCCTTGATTTCGTTCATCACTTTCATGGCCTCGATGATGCAGACCACAGTATCGGGAGTGACTTTCTGGCCGACTTTGACAAAGGCCGGCGATTCGGGCGAAGGGGACGAGTAGAATGTGCCGACCATGGGCGAAGGGATTTCCTTGCCCGAGGCGGCGGGCGCCGCTTCGGACGGGGCGGCAGCGGGTGCCGGCACCGCGGCGGCCGGGGCGGCCGGAGGCGCGGCGTAAGCCATGGCCGGCGCGTAACCCGTTTCTTTGGCGAGGGAAATGCGGAAGCCGTCCTTCTCCATCTCGAAGGCGGTGAGGCCATTCTTCTGCATCAAATCGATGAGCGCTTTGATTTCTTTCAGGTCCACGGTGAACTCCTTGTTTTGGTTGCGGGAATGGCGAGGATGGGCGGGGGCGCGGAACGAGTCAAGTGCGCGGCGGGGCCGGCTGCTGCTGGCTCAAACAATGGACCGACCCCAAGCCGATGATCAGGTCGGTGCAGTCGACCGGAACGATCCGCCGCCCCGGAAAAACCGAGCCCAGCGCACGGACCGCCTCCCCGTCGCGCGGATCGTCGAAGGTCGGGACGAGGACGCCTCCGTTGACGATGAGAAAATTGGCGTAGCTGCAGGGCAAGCGGTGCCCCTGCCAATCACGCCGCTTTTCCGGCATAGGCAACGGCACGATGTCGAGCGGGTTACCGTCCTCGTCGCGCAAGGCGCGCAGGGCTTCGAGGTTTTCCTGCAGGACGGCGTGGTTCGGGTCGTCCGGATTGTCCTCAATCACGGTCACCACGCGGGATTTGCCGACAAAGCGCGTCAGATCATCGATATGCCCGTCGGTGTCGTCGCCCTCGATGCCGTCGCCGAGCCAGAGGATGTTCCGCACCCCGAGCCATTGACGGAGGGTGTCCTCGATCTGCGTTTCGGTCATGGACGGATTGCGGTTTGGATTGAGCAGGCAACTGCGCGTTGTCAACACGGACCCGGAACCGTTCACATCGATCGATCCGCCCTCCAGAACCATGGGGCACGCCAAATGACGCAATCCGAGTCGCCGCGCGACCGCCTCCGGCACGAGCCGGTCGAGCTCCCAGCGCGGCAATTTGCGACCCCACGAGTTGAATTCGAAATCGGCCACCGCCACCTCGCCCGTGCGGTCGTTGACGAGAAAGATCGGCCCGTGGTCGCGGCACCAAGGTTCGTCGGTATCGATGGGGAAAAATTGCACATTGTCGCACTTGCCGATGTGACGCCGCGCTTCGGCTTCCTCCGCGGCGCTGCGCACATTGACCCGCACCGGCTCGAAGGCCGCCGCCGCCCGGATCAAAGCCCCGAACGCTTGCGGGATACGTTCGTAAGCGCCGGGAAAACTCTCGGTGTCCGGATGCGGCCAGGAAAACCACACCGCCTCGTGCGGCTCCCATTCAGCCGGCATGCGGAATCCCAATTCGGCAGGTGTTGCCATAACGCTATGTGCCGCCACGACGCACCAAAATGCAAGCCGCGCTGGAAATGGCCGCGCGCGGCGCCTACCTTTTCCCGACATGCCCAAGGTATTCCTCAAAACCTACGGATGCCAGATGAACGAGCGCGACTCGGAACAGGTCGCCCAGATGCTCGTGGCGCGGGGATACGAGATGACCGGCGATGCCGAC
The DNA here is from genome assembly GCA_044355525.1 of Chthoniobacterales bacterium. Taxonomy (GTDB): domain Bacteria; phylum Verrucomicrobiota; class Verrucomicrobiia; order Chthoniobacterales; family JACTMZ01; genus JACTMZ01. Next base: position 2,976 of record JBIKXZ010000184.1, on the reverse strand, counting down.
GAGGCCGACGTCGTCCTCCTCAACACCTGCAGCGTGCGTGACATGGCCGAACAAAAGGCTCTTGGCAAAATGGGCCTCCTCGGACGCTTGCAAAAAAAGCGCCCGCACACCGTCTACGGCTTCCTTGGCTGCATGGCCCAAAGCCGCGGCGCCTCGCTTCTTTCCGAAGTCCCGCACCTCGACCTCGTGGTTGGGACACAAAAATTCCACAAAGTTGCGGACCACGTGGACGCCGTTCTGCGCCGGAAGATGGCGCACGATACCGCGATGGATGACCTGCGTGTTTCCATCGTGGACACGGACGAAGAGGCCGGCTCGCAGGAAACCATTCGCGACCACGCCACCTTCCCGGCCAGTGCGTTCGTCTCCATCATGCAGGGCTGCAACATGCGCTGCACGTTCTGCATCGTGCCCGACACGCGCGGCGCGGAACGCAGCCGCCGCATCGGCAGCATCGTCGGCGAAGTGCGCGAACTCGTCGAACGCGGCTGCAAGGAAGTCACCTTGCTCGGACAGATCGTCAATCTTTACGGGCGCCATGAATTCCCCAAGGTCGAGAACCGCAGCCCGTTCGTGCAATTGCTCGAAGCCGTGCACGAGGTCGATGGCCTCGAGCGCCTGCGCTTTACCTCCCCCCACCCGATCGGCTTCCGCGAGGATCTGGTCAACTGCTTCGGCCACCTGACCAAACTCGCCGAGCATGTCCATCTGCCGCTGCAATCCGGCTCGGATCGTATCCTTAAAGCCATGCACCGCGGTTACACCGCGGATAAATTCCGCAAGCTCGTGGCGAAGCTCCGCGCCAACTGCCCGGACATCGCCATCACCACCGACATCATCGTCGGTTTCCCCGGCGAGACCGACGAGGACTACGCTGCCACGCGCGCCCTGACCGACGAACTCGCCTTCGACAACGCCTTCGTCTTCCGATACTCCCCGCGCAAGGACACGCCAGCCGAGACGATGGAGGCGCAGTTGCCGGAAGAAGTGAAGGAAGAGCGCAACCAGGATCTGCTCTCCGTGGTCAACCGGCACGCGCAACAAAAGCTGCAGGATCTGGTCGGCCGCACCTTCGAAGTCCTCTGCACCGGCCCCAGCCGCCACAACGACGCCCGTCTGACCGGACGCACGCGCGGCAACAAGATCGCGGTCTTCGAAGGCCCCGCGGATTTGGCCGGACAACTCGTCGACCTCGACATCACCGATACCGCCGGCTTCACCCTCTACGGCGCCAATCCGCGCGCGGTCGCGTCAGCGCCCGCAGACCTCGCGGTATAACTCCGCCGTCCGCCGCGCGATCGCGTCCCAACTGAAAACTTCCTCCACGCGCCGCCGCGCCTGCTTCCCCATGGAGCGCCGCCGCGCCTCGTCGCGCATCAACTCATTGATCGCCCCCGCGAGATGGAAGGCGAACGCGTCCGCATCGACCGGCTCGAACGGTGCCACCGTCATTTGCTCGACCGGCACCAAAATGCCTGTTTCACCGGACACCACCACTTCGGGAACCCCTCCCACCGCGCTCGCCACCACCGGTGTCCCGCAGGCCATCGCCTCCAGATTGATGATGCCGAATGGCTCGTAGATCGACGGACAAACAAACACCTCTGCCGCCGAATACAACGCGATGATCTCGTCCTTCGGCAGCATTTCCTCGAGCCACACCACGCCCGGACGCTGACGCCGTGCTTCTTCCAGCGCCGATTTCATCTCCGCGGCAATCTCCGGTGTGTCCGGCACCCCCGCGCAGAGCACCACTTGGATACCCGGATCAAGATGCTTCAGCGCCCGCACCAGATGGATGATGCCTTTCTGCCGCGTGATGCGTCCCACGAACAACACAAACGGCCGCGCCGGATCAATCCCGTGCTTCTTCTGCACCGCTTCATCGCGCCGCTCCCGGTATTCCTCCAGATCAATCCCGTTGTGGATCACGTGGACCCGCGTCGGATCGACATCGAACAATCGCAAAACATCCCCCTTGGTCGATTCCGACACCGCGATTACCGCATCGGCCATTTCGATCGCGGTTTTCTCCACCCAGCAGGAAAAGTCATAGCCTCCCCCGAGCTGCTCCCGCTTCCACGGACGCAACGGCTCCAGCGAATGCACAGTCAAAACCAACGGTCGCCCGTAGTTCAGCTTCATCACGATCCCAGCCCAATGCGTGTACCAAGTGTGCACGTGGACCAAATCGGCATCCATCCCGGCGGCCGCCATGGCCGTGTCACGCTGCAGGGAACTGAACACCGAACGCAGCGCCTTGGCGCACCGGTAGTCTGCCACGTCCACCTTAAACCCGCGCACCGCCAGATTCCCCTCGCTCCAATCCTGGTCCCCGAAGCACCGCACCTCGACCTCCATCAACCGCGCCAGCGCCCGAGACAAATAATCCACATGCACCCCCGCCCCGCCATACACATGCGGCGGATACTCGTTGGTCAGCAGCAACGCCTTCACACAGCTACCCTAACCGCGCCCCGCCCCATCTGAAATTTCAAATTTGAAATCCTCCCCGCCCCTTGACCCCCATGTTTACCATGCGTACCCCATGAACAACCTCGAGGCCTGCGTCGCGCTCAACATGATCCCGCAAATGGGACCCGTGCGCCTGCGCCGTTTGCTCGAGCGGTTCGGATCCGCCGGAAACATCCTCCTCGCCCGCACCGACCAGTTGTCCGCGGTCGACGGAGTCGGCCGCGCCTTGGCGGACAACATCACGCGCTGGCAAGACTTCGCCGATCCCGCAGCGGAACTGGAAAAAGCCGCCGACCTTGGCGCGCATGTCATCACCGCGCAGGACGACGAATACCCGTCCGCCCTCCGCGAAATCCACGACCCGCCCATCGTCCTCTACGTGCGCGGACAACTCACCGACCGCGACCGCCACACCGTCGCCGTCGTCGGTTCGCGCAAGTGCTCCCACTACGCCACCGAGTGCGCGAAAAAACTCTCGTTCCAAATGGCCTACGCCGGCTT
>JBIKXZ010000183.1:0-4790 GCA_044355525.1 Chthoniobacterales bacterium | reverse complement strand
CCCACCACCTGCTCGGGGGAACGCTTTATGATGTAGATGCAGGTGTTGGTATCGAGCAGATAGCGCATCAGCCGAAACTCTCGCGTTCGGGTGGGAAGCCCTGATCACGCTTTGTCATGAAGTCCTCGCTGAACAATTTGGTTGCAGCGAACATGGAAGCCCAAGGGTCCTGTCTCGGCACCAAGACCACGCAGTTCCCGAGATGCTGGATGAAGACCGAATCGCCCTTGAATCGGAACTCCTTAGGTAGCCGAACTGCTTGGCTCTGACCGTTTCTGAAAAGCTTGGCCGTTTTCATGCTCCTGAAAGTCTATATTAAGAGGTATATATGTCAAGGCGCGCTCAGGAGCAAGCGGCCAACAACGTCTGCAACTCACACCGCCTGCTGAGCCCGTTGGCGCAGCGCGTGATCGGCCAGCACGAGCCAGACCATCGCTTCGACGATGGGCACGGCGCGGGGGATGACGCACGGGTCGTGGCGTCCGCGCGCGGCGAGTTCGGTATTCTCGCCTGACGCAGTGACGGTTTGCTGCGCGCTCGCTATGGTCGCGGTCGGCTTGAAGGCCACGCGGAAGGTGATGTCCTCTCCATTGCTGATGCCTCCCTGGATGCCGCCGGAGCGGTTGGTCACCGTGCGGGTGCGTCCCTCGCGCATCTCGAACGCATCGTTGTGCTCGAGACCGGTAAGTTTGGTTCCCTCGAAACCGGAGCCGATCTCGAAGCCCTTGGTCGCCGGCAAGCTAAGCATGGCCTTGGCCAGGTCGGCTTCGAGTTTGTCGAAAGCGGGCTCACCAAGGCCCGGCGGACATTTACGCACCACGCACTCGATCAGTCCGCCGACCGAATCGCCATTCGAGCGCGCCTCTTTGATTCGGGCGATCATCTTTTCCGCCGCGGCCGCATCGGGACAGCGAACCGCATTGGCGTCGATGGCTGTCGCGGTGACGGCGGACACGTCGACATCGGATTCGATCTGATGCACACGGCTGACCCAAGCGAGAACGTCGATACCGGGATGCAGCGCTTCGAGGACTTTGCGGGCGACGACGCCAGCGGCGACGCGCCCGATCGTCTCGCGCGCGGAAGCACGTCCCCCACCCTGCCAGTTGCGGATGCCGTATTTGGCCTGGTAAGTGAAATCGGCGTGCGAGGGACGGAAAGCCGTCTCCATTTCGCTGTAGGCTTCCGGACGCGCGTCTTCGTTGCGGACGAGGATGGCAATGGGCGTCCCGAGGGTTTTGCCTTGGAAGACGCCGGACAAAATTTCGCAGCGATCGGCTTCTTTGCGCGGGGTGACGATGTCGCTCTGGCCGGGACGGCGGCGGTCGAGTTCCTTTTGGATGTCGGCTTCGGTCAGATCGAGCTGCGGCAGGCAGCCGTCGATGACGACACCGACGCCACCGCCGTGGGATTCGCCCCACGTGGCGATGCGGAAAAGGTGGCCGGTGCTGCTGGACATGGTTTGAGACTAACGAAAAGACAGGGCCACGGATAGCAGAGGATTACGGAGGATAATTTCCCCGCCGGTGACACCGGCAGGAAAAAGTTCATCCAAGCCGTTTATCTTCTTCATCCGTGGATGGATTTGTCCTTAGGGAAAGCGCGGATACTTCGAAAAGTCCGGCTTCCGCTTTTCGATGAAGGCCTGTTTACCTTCCTTGGCTTCCTCGCTGAGGTAATAAAGAAGCGTCGCATTGCCGGCCAGGTCGAGGAGTCCCATTTGTCCGTCGCAATCGGCATTAAGCGCAGCTTTGAGACAACGCAGGGCCATAGGCGAGAGTTCGAGGATTTCGCGGCACCACTTGAGGGTTTCTTCCTCGAGTTGCGCCAGCGGAACGATGGTGTTGACCAAACCCATGTCGAGGGCCTGTTGCGCGTCGTATTGGCGGCAGAGAAACCAGATTTCGCGGGCTTTTTTTTGTCCGACGACACGCGCGAGGTAGCTGGCGCCGAGTCCGCCATCGAAGGATCCGACCCGCGGTCCGGTCTGACCGAATCGGGCGTTGTCCGCGGCGATGGTCAGATCGCAGACCACATGCAACACGTGGCCGCCGCCGATGGCGTAGCCGGCGACCATGGCCACGACCGGCTTGGGCAGGCCGCGGATTTGTTTTTGCACATCGAGGATGTTGAGACGCGGCACGCCGTCGGATCCGATGTAGCCCCCCTCGCCGCGCACTTTCTGATCCCCGCCGGAGCAAAAGGCCTTGTCCCCCTCACCCGTGAGGACGACCACGCCGATCGACGCATCGTCGCGGCAATGGTCGAACGCGTCCTTCATTTCCTCGACCGTCTGCGGACGGAAGGCATTGCGGACTTCGGGACGGTTGATGGTGATCTTGGCGATCCCGTCGTCCGTCTTCTCGAACTTCAGGTCCGTGTAGTCCTTGATCTTGTGCCAGGCGGTTTTGGCCATAAGGCAAGGAAAGCAGAAGGGCGGCCGGCGTAAAGCCCGGTGTCAGCTCTGCGGGCCGTCCAACTCCGGAATTTTCTCACCGCTTTCCTCGGCGCGGCCACCGAGGTGTTTGGCGAGGAAGCGTTCGACGGCGCGGTAGAAATAGAGGCGGTTTTCCTCGTTGGCGAAGCCGTGGCCTTCGTTGTCCTTCACGATGTAGGGGACGTCGATGCCGCGCTTTTTCAAAGCCTCGACGATCTGGTCGCTCTCGGCTTTTTTCACGCGCGGGTCGTTGGCGCCCTGGGCGATAAGGAGCGGCGAGGCAATCTTGTCGGCCGAGAACAGCGGCGAGGCAGCCGTGAGCAGGTCTTTTTCCGTCTCCGGATTGCCGATCATTTCATACTGCATCTGACGGTAGGGCTCCCAATAAGGCGGGACGCTCGCGAGCAAGGTAAAAAGATTGGACGGACCAACAAAGCTGATCCCCGCGGCGTAAACGTCCGGCGTGAAGGCCATTCCGGCCAAGGCCGCGTAGCCGCCGTAGCTGCCGCCGTAGATGGCGATACGTTTGGGATCGGCGATGCCGCGGCCGACCAGCCAATTCGCGGAGTCGGTCAGGTCGTCCTGCATGGCCTTGCCCCACTGCTTGAAGCTCTTCTCCCAGAATTCACGGCCGTAGCCGGTCGAACCGCGGAAGTTGACCTGCAGGACGGCATAGCCGCGGTTGGCCAAAAATTGCGCGGTGCCGTCGAAGCCCCACGCATCGCGCGCCCACGGACCGCCGTGCACGAGGAGCACGGCCGGCAGGTTCTTCGCTTCGACACCGGGAGGCAGGGTCAGGTAGGCGGGCAACTCCAATCCGTCGCGCGCGGGAATGCGCACCGGTTCCATCGGGGCCAGTTTCCCCTCGTCGAGCCACGGCGAGACTTCGGCCAGCTTGCGGAGTTCGTCCGTGTTGCTGTCATAGAAATAAAACGCCCCGCGCGAACGGTCGCTGTGCGTGCGGACGATGAATTTGTCCTCCTCGCGACTCATCGAGCTGAGCGCGACCTCGGTGCCGGGCAGTTTTTTCTCCAGCTTCTCCTGCAACTCCCGGCGCCAGTCGTCGAAGAAATGGTATTCCTGCTTGTCGCGGGTGAAAGCGGCGGCGGTGAGGACCTTCCGTTTATCCGACCCGAGCAGGCGCTCCGTGTCGACCTCGGGATGCTCGAAGATCACTTCCAGTTCCTTCCCGGTGGCGGGGTCCAGTCGGACGATGGCCGCTTTGTCGCGGCCGATGTTGGACGAGGCGTAGAGGTTCTGGTTGTCGTAGGTGAAAAAGAGCGGCTGGGCACTCTCGCGGAAATTCGTGCTCAGGACTTTCCGGAAAGGCTCGTCCTCCGTGCCGCGGGTCAGCAGCTCGGTGTTCACCCCGTCGGTCTGCACGGCGGCGCGCACTTTGCCGTCGTGGTCGGTAATCCACGAGGACACGGCGCCGGGGTTCTCGGCGACCAGCTCCATTTCGCCCGTGCGGGTGTTGAGGCGGAAGACGTCGAAGACGCGGGCGTCACGCTTGTTCATGCTGATGAGCAGATGAGCCTCGTCATCACGCAGGTCATCGACCACGCCGACGCGCACGCCGGGGAAAGGCGTGAGATCGCGGCGGTTGCCTCCGTCGGCATCGACCGCGTAAAGGTGGAAATTCTCATCCCCCCCGTCGTCCTGCAGGTAAACAATCTGGTCTTTGGCCGCCCAGAAATAGCCGGCGATATCGCGCTTGGTCGCGTCAGTCAGCCGGCGGGGTTCGCCGCTGCCGTCGGAGGGTTGGACAAAGACATTGAGCCGGCTTTCCCACGGGGCCATCCAAGAAATGTAGTCGCCGCCGGGGCTGACTTGATAGGAAGCGCCCTCGGGATTGCGGAAAAAGTCGCGCAGCGGGATGAGCGGGGCGGGTTCGGGTTTGGCAGGGTTCATTTCCATGGCTTGGGCGCAGGCACCGAGGAGAGCGAGGGCGAGGATGGTTCTGATCATTGGCGTAATGAGACCCGCAGGGCACCGTCGGCGTTCAACCGCGCGGCACATCAGCGGAGAAAAGCAGTGCGGAATTTTTCCTCCGGCAGGTCGGTGATGCCGATCTCGCGGAAGAAGTGGAGGATGGGAAGCTCCTCGCGATGGTCGGAGGTGAAGTCGGGGCGGAAGCAGGTGTCGGTCTGACGCAGGATGGCGTCCTTGAGCGGCGTCTTTTCCTCGCCGCTGTAGGCGTAGTAAAGGGCGTGGGCCTCGGCGGGATGGGCGTGGATGAAACGGATGCCCTCGCGGACCGCGTCCACCACCGCCTCGACTTCCGCGCGGTGCTCACGGTGGAAGGATTTGCTGGTGAAAAGATCGAGGGCGGAAAAATTGGCGAAACCGGCCG
>JBIKXZ010000049.1:0-14653 GCA_044355525.1 Chthoniobacterales bacterium | reverse complement strand
CCCGAAGACATCGACACTATAGCCAAATGGAACAGACAAGCGGCGTCCCCGCCGCTTAGCATTCATCGATAAGCGGCGGGGACGCCGCTTCTACTCTAGAAAAAGTTGGGCCATCCCGCCCCACCGCGGGATGGCCCTGTGCAAACGCGGTTTGGCTTGCGAGTGCAAGTTGAACCGCGCGCCCATGCACAAATTCAGTCAGGCATGACCACCGTGTCGATGATGTGGATCACGCCGTTGGAAGCCTTGATGTCCGTGGCGATGACTTGCGCCCCGCCGAATCCGACTTTGCCGTTCTCCACCGCAACTTCGACTTTCTTGCCGTCGAGTGTCCTCACGGTGCCGCTCTTCACGTCGGCCGCCATCACTTTGCCTTCGACGACGTGGTTCTTGAGGATGGCTGCCAGTTTCTTTTTGTTCTCCGGCTTGAGCAGATCCTCCAGCGCCCCGGGCGGCAATTTGGCGAATGCCGCATTGTTCGGCGCGAAAACGGTGAAGGGTCCTTTGCCCTGCAGGGGACCAACCAGATCCGCGGCGCGCAGGGCGGAGACCAGCGTGCTGAAGTCCGCATCGGACGACGCCACGGCGACGATATCCGGCGCGGACGCGGGTGACGAAGGCACCTGGGCCACCACGGCGGCCGGGAGTGAAAGGCCGGCTGCGGTAGCAGAGGCCAGAACCAACAAGGGAAGCAGATGTTTATTCATAATGATGTGCGTTTGATACGAGAGCCATCTTAGCCGCCGCGCCGCCGCACGGTATGGGGTGTTGTGCCCGTATGGCAGCGCCCCATGGAAGCGGCCTTCGGCAACGCCCACCGTGGGAGGCGATGAAAAGATCCACGCACCAACGTAACTTCGCCTTGGCCGCCGCGGCCGCCTTGCTCGCCGCTTGCCTCGGACCGATCGAAAACGCCGTCGACGCACCTTACCGCGCACCCCGCACCGGCCTCTCCGCTTTCACGGGGATGTTCAACGAAACACAGGAACGACATCTGCGCAGTGCGATGTTCCCGCGATTGACCAAGGACGAGCACCAGCTGCTGCGGCGCGTCAATGCGGACGTCAATCGCGATATACGTTATCTCTCCGACGCGCGGAATTATGCCGTGCCCGATCGCGCGGTGACCGAACCTCCGCTCCGCTCCCCGCTCCTCGCGAAGCTCCCGCCGGCACGCTACGGGGACTGCGAGGATTATGCGCTGACCAAGAAACACCGCCTCACGAAGTCGGGGTTCAACGCCAGCCGCAGCTTCGTCGCCCTGGCCAACGTCCCGGAAGACGGCCGCCGCGTCATGCACTCCGTGCTGGCCGTCCCGGAGGGCGGCGACTGGCACATCCTGAACAATTGGGACGACCAGATCCAACGCGCCAGCTCTTTGCAGCGTTGGTGGGAGTGGACGTTTATCCGTCCGCGTTACGATTCTTATCTGCTGGCCATGCAGATGCGCCGGATCGCGGAGCAAGGCGATGCCGCACTGCCCGCATCAGGCGGCGGCGCTCGCGCCAGAGAATGAATCCGGTCAGCGCGGCCGCGGCGACGGCCACCGGCGCCTCGGGAATGGGAGACAACTCTCCCTCGGGTCCGATCAACTGCGCGCCCTGGACGCGGATGTCCGCAAAATAGATCTGCGCCAACTGCGTCGAGGTCAGACCTCCTGAGCCGAAAAACAACCCGCCGCCCGGCGTGCCGCCCCAGTTGGTGATGGTCAGGATCGACGACCCATCCCATGTGATCACACTGCTGTCGGCAAAGCGAATCGCAGATGCACCGAGATCGATCGTCGAACTCGAGCTCAATGTCAGCACGCCGGCGCGTTCCTCGACCGCGGCCGCCCCTCCGGCCCCGCGCAGGGTCCCGCCGGCAAGATCGACCGAAGTCCCCGCACCGAGTTGCCGCGCTGCGGCCAGGACCGCGGTCGCCCCGCTCTCGATGCGCAAACTGGAGGCGTTGCGCAGCGCGCCGCCGTGCGCCGCTGCCAACTCCAGCTTTCCGCCGGCCACCACCACGGATCCCGTCAACGCGTTGGAGTGCGTCAACCGCAGCCAACCAGCTCCCGTCTTGCCGAAGCCGTGCGTTCCGATGACTTGGCCGTCCAAGACCACCCCGGCCGTCGCGGATGCGACGTGCATGTCACCTCCCGACGCCAACTCGATACGCATCGCGCTGTTCACCCCGTTGCGCAAAGTCAGCACCGACGCGGCCGAATGATTGGCCAGCAGCACCCCCATCCATCCTTCGAGCCGCAGCGTGCCCGCGGATTTCGGCGAGCCATTCGACACGGCGCGATCCGGACCGTTGGTCAGCATGATCGCCGCCACCGCATTGGTCAGCCCGCGGCCGTCATTGAAATTGATGCCGATCGAAGTCGCACTGCCGTTCGTGCCGAAGACTGCGACATCACCGCTGGACGGTCCGCCTTGCGAGGACGACGGGCTCCAGTTGTTGGCCTGCCGCCAAGCATCGCCCGCCCCGCTCGAGCCCCCGGACCAAGTATAATTCGCCGCCTGCACCATCGACGCGGCAACCATCACCGGCAGCGCCGCCAACACCTTCCGTAACCATGGAAATTTCACCGCGCCACGATGCGGGGGCACGGGGCACGGATGTAGGGGGTGTCCACCCCCGGGGTAAGCACCCCATCCACAACGCGCGGTCGGCTGGGCAATTCACCCCATGGAGCCCGCGCGTCCGGAGCGCTTTAATCAGGCTCACAGCATGAGATCACAAACCGGCAAACAACATCATAACCCGCAAAATTTCGGGCACGCGCTCTTGTGCCCGCGGGTCAAACCTTCCTTGGGAGCCAAATGAACATCTTCGTCACCGGCGGTGCAGGGTTCATCGGTTCGCATGTGGTTGAGCACCACTTGAACCGCGGCGATGAAGTGGTGGTGGTCGACGACCTGAGCACGGGCAGTGCGTCCAACGTCGAGATCTTCCGTCCAGATCCCCGTTTCCGCTTCGTCAAGGCGGACATCATGACATGGGACGGCCTGGCCGGCGCGGTGCACGTGGCCGATCGCGTCTACCATCTCGCCGCCGTGGTCGGCATGTTCCGCGTGCTGCGCGAACCGGTCCGCGTGACCGAGGTGAATGTCTGCGCCACCGAGCGCCTGCTGTCCACCATCGCCGCGGCTCCGCGCCACCCGCAGGTGGTCATCGCCTCGAGTTCTTCGGTCTACAGTCATTCGCACAGCCGCGATCTCCGCGAGGACGACGAGCTGGTCTATCTGCCGCGCGAGGGCGGGCTCACCGGTTACGCGTTGAGCAAGCTGACCAACGAAATCCAGGCCATGGCCTACCGCGAGGAGCACGGCCTGCAGGTGACTATGCCGCGCCTCTTCAACGCGGTCGGGCCGCGTCAGACCGGCAATTACGGATTCGTCCTCCCGCGCTTCATCAAGCAGGCCTTGGCCGGCGAGCCGCTCACCGTTTTCGGCGACGGCACGCAAACGCGTTCGTTCTGCGATGTGCGCGACACGGTGACGGCCATCGAATTGCTGGCCGGAACTCCTGACGCGGCCGGCCAGCCGGTCAATGTCGGCAACGAGCGCGAGATCAGCATCCTCGACCTTGCACGCCTTGTCATCGAGCGCGCCGCCAGCTCTTCGGCCCTCGAATTCGTCCCGTTCGAGAAGGCTTATGGCGCGACCTTCGACCAGATCACGCAACGCCATCCGGTCGAAGAGCGCTTGCGCAGCCTCACCGGATTCCAACCGCGTTGGTCCTTGGAGCAAACCATCGACGACCTCCTCGGGCGCGCCCGCGGAACGGCGCAAAGGAGAGCCGCATGAAGAAAGTCATCGCCATCATGCTCGCCGCGGCTGCGGCTGGTCTCCCTCCGCTTGCCGCCCAGAACGAGAACCCGGCCACCCTCCTCAATCAGGAAGTCATCCTCGAGCAGGGCGTCGAAGTGGCCGAACCGGAAGCGCCCTACAAGCGTTGGACCATCGTTCCGCTCTACACCTTCACCGCGTTCAACGACGGCCGCGCGGTCTGGCAGCAGGAATACGTCGAAATCCTTTACCAGCCCTGGCGCAATTTCATCATCGGCACGGCGATCGACATCCGGCAGCGTCCGCCGTCCGGCACCGACATCCTCTACAGCGGCCTCGCCTCGTGGTATCCGGTGAAATACCTCGAACTGCACACCAAGCTCACCTTCTGCCCCGACCCGCAATTTTCCCCCAACCAAATCTACGAGGGCGGGTTCGAATACCAGATCGCGCCGCGCTTGCTCCTGCTCTTCGATTACGCGCAATACAATTTCTCCAGCGTGGATCCCCTCGGCACGGGCTCCATCGAGCAAATCAAACCCGGTTTCTCGTGGTGGTTCACCGACGATATTTTCTTCACCTTCCGCTACGCGCAGGGCTGGGCCTTCAACGAGGACAACTACAACTACTACTCGGGCACGCTGAATTTCTGGAACATGCCCGGTGGCGGACGCCTGAGCGCCGGCCTCGCCTACGGCACGGACCCCGACCTCGATTTCGGCACCGGGGAGAAGAGTCTCTCCAACGCCTGGATTGGATCGCTCTTTTACCAGCAACCCATCACCGACAGTTTCGCCCTCGTGGCCGGCCTGCAATACGTCTACCGCCTGCGCGAAGACAACTCCGGGGAACTCTACCAACAATGGTCACCGACCATAGGAGCCGTATGGAACTTTTGAACCCTTCTTTTCTGCGCGTGGCGCTCGACGTGGCACTGGTCCTCACGGCGGTGAGCGCTCTCGTCCTCGCCGTCATCGTCGGCGTGCGCCTGGCCGCCCAGGCCGAAGCCAACCGCGCCGCCGCCTTCCGCCGCGAAACCGAACCTCTCGTCACCGCCTATCTGGCCGGCCGCGAAAAAGCGGACCGCGTGGTGTTCGCCCTGCAGCGTGACCCCGTTCATGGTCTGGCCACGCTGATGGAAATCTCCGACCGGCTCGAACCGCACGAACGCGCTCCGCTCGCCGCCCTCTTTGCCTCGCTGCCCCTGCGCGAAAAGGAAGCCGCCGCCCTGCAGCACCGCAACTGGCAGCGCCGGTTGCAGGCCGCCGAACGGCTCGGCTACCTTGGCGACGGCATTTCCGTGCCGGCCTTGCTCGACGCCCTCCAGGATCCGGTCCTGGCCGTGCGCTTCGCCGCCGCCCGGTCCCTCGCCTCACACGGCGAATCGCGCGCCATTCCCCACATCGTCCTGACCTTCGACCTGCCCGGCGAGATGAACCAGCGCCGCGTGGCCGACACGCTGCATGATTTCGGGCCGTCGGCGGTCCAACCCCTCCTCCAAGTGCTGGCCAATGCCCATGGCACATACTCCGACAATGCCATCGATGTCGCGGCCCGCGTGCTCGGCATGCTCCGCGCTCCCGAAGCGGTGGAACCTCTCACCGAATTGCTCGACCGCTCCGACTTTCGCGTGCGGCTCCATGCCGTGCGCGCCCTCGGCCAGATCGGCGACCATGGCACGGGAGACACCATCGCGCGTCTGGCCAAGGATCCCGCTTGGGAAGTGCGCAATGTGGTCATGCAATCGCTGGGCAAATTGCACGCTACACGGCACATCGCTTTGCTCACCTCCGGCCTGCGCGACACATCATGGTGGGTGCGTTTCTCCGCGGCCCGTGCGCTGTGGGAACTCGGTGACCCAGGGCGCCAGGCCCTCACCGCGGCCATGACCGGTGACGCCGACCGCTTCGCCCGCGACACCTGCCGGCAGATTCTCGAGGAACACGGGGCCATTGCGGCCCGGGAGGCAAAAATATGATGACCATCGTTCAACTTCTTCTCTGGGGCATCCTGATCTACTTCGTCGCCCTGCATCTCATCTACATGCTCCTCGTCTTTCTCGGTGCCGCCCAGATCCGGCGCTACCAGGGCGGGATCACCTTCGCGGAGTTCGACCGCATCGCGAAATCCGAGCTGTCCATGCCGGTCTCGGTCATCGTGCCGGCCCACAACGAGGAAGCCATCATCGTGAACACCGTCGAAAACGTCCTCAAGCTCAACTACCCGCAGCACGAAATCATCGTGGTCGACGATGGTTCGACCGACGGGACCATCGCCGTGCTGCGCAAGCATTTCGGACTGCACCAAGTCGACAAGCACGGACGCACTCACATCGACACCCGGGCCATCCGCGCCGTTTACGAGAGCGAAACACATCCGAACCTGACCGTGGCGGAAAAAGAAAACGGGCGCCGCGCCGACGCGATCAATGCCGGCGCGTCACTCGCGCGCTACCCCCTGCTCTGCGTGATCGACGCCGACTGCGTCCTCGAACCCGATGGCCTGCTGCGCATGGCCCGCCCCTTCCTCGTCGATTCGCGCCTCGCCGCCTCGGCCGGCGTGGTCCGTCCTTCCAACGGCCTCACCGTGGAAAACGGCACAATCACGCGGCGCGGACTGCCCCGCACCATGCTCGGGTTGAACCAGGAGATCGAATACGCCCGCAGCTTCCAATGGGCGCGCACGGGGTTGAGCCGCCTGCGCAGCATGCTCTGCATTTCCGGTGCCCTGCTCCTCGTCAAGAAAAGCGTCTTCGAAGCCGCCGGCGGACCCTGGCCGCAGTCGATCACCGACGACATGGAATTCGCCATTCGGCTCAATGGACACATTTACGACCGGAAAAACGGACGCCACCACGCCCTTGCCTTCACCCCCGACGCCGTCTGCTACACCGAGGTGCCGGAGCGCTGGGGACAATACGCCTCGCAGCGCAACCGCTGGCAGCGCGGAAGCCTGCAATCGATCTTCCGCCACTGGCGCATGCTCTTCAATCCGCGCTACGGCCTGACCGGTGTCTTCGGTCTGCCCTTCTTTCTCATCTTCGAGGCCCTCGCCCCGATCGTCGAACTCCTCGCCTACAGCTTGGCCGTCATCCTCCTCATCGCCGGGATAGCCACGGTGAAGGAAGTGCTCATCCTGCTTTTCCTCGCCTACATCACCGGCGTTTTCATCACCCTGCTCGCCGTGCTCATCAACGAGTCCTCGCGCTGGCGCACCGTCTCGTGGGGCGAATTCTGGAAAATGATCGCCGCCATCTTCGTCGATCACCTCGGCTTCCACCAATTCCGCCTCCTCTGCTCCCTTGTCGGAACTTTCCAATACATTTTCCTCCGCCGGGAAGATCTCGGCCAAAAGATGGAAAGGCTCACTCCGGCCACCGCCGCGCCATGATCCCCAAACCTCCCCACGCGCGCCACGAGGTCGCCATCGTCGGTCTCGGCTACGTCGGCATCCCCCTGGCCCTCGGCTTTGCCGATGCCGGATGCCGCGTGCTCGGCTATGACGCCGACGAAGGGCGCTTGCTCGAGTTGCAGCAGGGCCATTCGCCCCTCGCACATTTGCCTTCCGCCCGGATCAAAAGCGCCCTCGACTCCGGCCATCTGGAATTCACCCGCGACCGGGACCGGATCTCCGAAGCCGAAGCCGTGATCATTTGCGTCCCCACCCCGCTGCGCAAACACCACGACCCGGACCTCTCGCACATCCTCGACGCGGGCGCCCAAGTGGCGCCGCACCTCCGGCGCGGCATGCTCGTCTCGCTCGAGTCGAGCACCTATCCGGGCACGACCCGGCAGGAACTGCGGCCCGTGCTGGAAAAAGGCTCCGGTCTGAAAGCCGGCGAGGACTTCGCGCTGGTCTTCTCCCCCGAACGCGAGGATCCCGGCAACCACCAGAGCGTGCTCGGCGAGATGCCGAAAGTCATCGGCGGACTCACCCCCGCCTGCCTCGAGCGCGGCAAGGAACTTTACGGCCGCGTCATCAAGCAACTTGTGCCGGTCAAGGATTGCGACACGGCCGAGGCGGTCAAACTGACCGAGAACATTTTCCGCTTCATCAACATCGCCCTGGTCAACGAACTCAAGCGCATCTACTCGTCCATGGGCATCGACATCTGGGAAGTGGTCGATGCGGCCAAGACCAAACCCTTCGGCTTCATGCCCTTCTATCCCGGCCCCGGCGTCGGCGGGCACTGCATCCCCATCGATCCGTATTACCTCACCTGGAAAGCCAAGGAATACCACTACGACACGCGCTTCATCGAGCTGGCCGGACAAATCAACCGCTCCATGCCCTACTACGCCGTCAACCATCTACTCGAAGCCCTGAATGCCGCGGGAAAAACCCTGCGCGGCGCGCGTGTCCTCGTCCTCGGCGTGGCCTACAAACCCGGCATCTCGGACGACCGCGAATCGCCGTCTTATGACATCATGGACCTCCTGCGCGCCAAGGGCGCCGAGGTGGAATATCACGATCCGCACGTGCCCCGCATCGGACCGGGACACAACCATTGGTCCGACCGCCACTCCATCCCCTGGAGCGACCACGAATTGAAGACCTTCGACGCCGCCGTCGTCTGCACCGCGCACCGCGGCGTGAAATACGAGGAGCTTGCCGACCACGTGCCCTTGATCGTGGACACTTGCCATGTCGTTCCCCGCCACCGCACCGCCAAAATCGTGGACGCTTAGCCGCCGCTTCTTGCTGCCGCCCATCCTCGCTTTGCTGCTGTCACCTCTCCCCGCGCAGGAATACTTCGAAGGATTCGACGCCGCCGGAAAACCACCCGACCGGTGCGGATTCGTCTGGGACTACCGCGCGGAATTGTCGCCCGTCACGGGCTGGTCCGAACTCATCCCCGGCGACGGCTACGCATACCTCACGGCCGAGCGCGAACTTCTCAAGCGCCGCCAACGCCCGTGGCGCTTCTGGCCGTTCCAGACATTGTCCTTCGGCCCCCTCGGCGCCGGCCACCGCATCAGCATGCGCGCCAAGAACACCGCCATCCCCGGCCTCGCTGCCATGATCTTCACTTACCGCGAGCAAGACACGATCGACGAAATCGATCTCGAGATCACCGCGACGGACACCGAAGGCCGCCGTCCGCAGCATCCGACCGGATCCGACGGCGGTTGGACCGACCTGCGCATGGCCACGTGGATTGCGGCGGACAAAGACAAACCCGAACCGACAACCTTGATCAAACAACCCGCACGCGATGCCGGCGGCGACGCGCTCTCGCTGCAAGACGACCGCTTCCACATCTACGCCATTGAATGGGATAAAAATGAAGTGCGCTTTTTCATCGACGGCATTCTGCAACACACAATCGAGGATGCTGTCCCCGACCGCCCCGCCCGCGTCATCTTCGGGCTCCGCCAAATGCCCTGGGCCGGCCGCGCTGACTGGGATGAGCCGCAGACCATGACCGTCGACTGGGTTTCGGTCGAACCTTTGGAGGCAGGGCGCAATCTCCGATGAAAGCCAGGCAAGACACCCTGATCACCGCGCACGCCCGTGTCGAAACAGCGCTTCAAGCCGCATGGGCCGAAGGCATCGCCAAGAGCAGTCCACTGGCCGTGCTCCTCGTCGCATTCGACGGCGGCGACCAAGCAGCCGGTGCGGAGGCAGTCGACACGCTCGAGCGCGCCCTGCGCGTCCATTGCGGACGCCAGCGCGACATCGTCCTCCGCCGCAAGCACGACGAATTCCTCGCCCTGCTACCCGGCACACCGCCCGCCGGCGCCCGCCAAGTCGGAGGACAAATCGTCGAAGCCATGCGCCGCGGCGACAACCCGACCACCGTGTCCGTCGGCGTGGCCGTGTCCGTTCCCGATGAACAGCAGTCCGCGGCCGACCTCGTCCGCCGCGCCGAAACCGTCCTGCAATCCGCGCGAGCGCACGGCGGCAACCAGTGTCTCGGCGGAGCGGAAACACCAGCATCAACTCCCCCGCAAAGCGCCCTCGCCCGACTGCGCGACCTGCTCCCCGGCAAAAAGAAAGCCCCCGACCTCAAACGCCGGACAGACTGAGCTTTGTTCTCTCTCCACCGAAACCGGTGTTTCGGTGTTTCGGTATTTCAGTTCGCCAGTGTTTCAGTCCTCTGCGCCCGCGTTCTCCAGCCGCCGTAGCCAGCGAACTCTCCTCCGGAACTTTTACTTCCGCCAGGCCAAGGCGAGCTTGCGTCCTTCGCTGGCGCAGTCCAACAGGTAAAGGTTGATGAGATTTTGGTAGGGAATGCCTGTCTCCGCGGACATGGCTTTGAAATAGTCGATGATGTCCGATTGGAGCCGGATAGTGACCGCCTTTTTCAAGCGCTTGGCGTAGGGATTCTTCCGTGCGCGGCTGAAGTCGTAGGATTTTCTCATGATTTGTTCTCCTTGTATGGTTTCTGTTCTTTCGTGCCCGCTCTTCGGGCGGATATCAGGCGAATCGCGGAGCCTCTCCGGCGATAGCAGTGCACCACGACGAGCACCCGGGATCGGGCGCTGGCTCCCATCAGAATGAACCGTTCCTCCGACTTGGAGTGGTCTGGGTCATCAATCAAAAGAGCATTTTCGTCGTAGAACACGGTCTTCGCCTCCTCGAACGTCACCCCGTGCTTGGTGGCATTGGCCGCCGCCTTGCGCGGATCCCATTCGAAGTGGAGTTCCGTCATCTGCGGTAAGCAATACATTATATTGCTCTCATATGCAAGCGGCAGCCACGCCATCGCCTTGGGAACGCTTTTTTTCGGCCGTTGTCAGACGGCTGAAAATGAATCCGTGCTAATCCGCGTTAATCGGTGGCCTAACTTTCCGCCTCCGTGCTCTCCGTGCCCCCGTGGAAGAAGCAGGCGG
This sequence comes from Chthoniobacterales bacterium, assembly GCA_044355525.1. Lineage (GTDB taxonomy): Bacteria > Verrucomicrobiota > Verrucomicrobiia > Chthoniobacterales > JACTMZ01 > JACTMZ01. The sequence goes on along the minus strand of JBIKXZ010000049.1, from coordinate 4,038 downwards.
CAGGGGCGGAGCCGCGGTAGCGACCAAAAGGTGGAAGGTAACGCAAGCGGACAGAGGCCGTAATCTGGCTTCCAAGGGCTCGAGCTTGCGGGATCAGCGCCGTTTCTTCTTCGCGAGATTCTGCACCGGCCAAATGGTGACATCTCCACTCGAGCCCTGCAGCACGTTGCCTGAGGGGGAGAGTCCTTTGGCGAAATCGAAGGGCACTTCTGCATAGCTCGCGTCATCGCCCAAAGCGATGAAGCCCACCTCGCGCGACGGAAGGCCCGCCGCTTCGACCAGCAAGTCGACGATGTCGCGCGGATTTTTGACCGCATCGCGGCCGAGTCCTACGCGCAACCAGGCCTTGCCCGGTTTCGGTTTGCGCGGGGGTTCGTCCGGCGGCGGCGATGCGTCGGCCGGTGCCGGCTCGGACGCGCGGGCGGGTTTTTGCCCGGGCTCGGCTGCGGGGGCGGAGGCCTCGCCACCCTGCAGAATGTGAAGCAACGCGGCCGCGACCTCGGTCGAATCGGCACCTTCTTCGAGCAGACGGTCGACGTGGACCATCTGGGCCTGAGCGCTGCCGGACTCGATGGTCTGCCGCACCCGCTCGAGCAAGGCATCGGTGCGCTTCTCGCCGATTTCGCCAGCCGTGGGTAGCTTGCCGCGGCGGATGGTCGAATGGGTGAACTTCTCGAGGAAGCGGATCTTGTGCACGTCGCGTCCCGTCACCAACGAGATGGCCACCCCCTGCTTGCCCGCGCGGCCGGTGCGCCCGATGCGGTGGACGTAATCTTCCGGGTCGTAGGGCAGGTCGAAGTTAACAACCAAGGCGAGGTCGTCCACGTCGATGCCGCGGCCGGCCACGTCGGTCGCGACGAGGAAGTCGAATCCGCCGGCCTTGAATTTGTTCATCACGCGGGTGCGTTGGGCCTGGGCGATGCCACCGTGGAGACGGTCGGACGGAATCCCCTGCGCCTGCAGGTCATCGGCCAGTTCGTCCACCGTGCGCTGCGTGTTGCAGAAAATGATGCCAGACCGGTAACTGTGGAAATCGATGAGCCGCAGCAGCGCGTCGAATTTCATCCGCGGCGGAGTTTCGTAATACCACTGCGTGATATCCGGGGCATCGACCTTCTTCTGGTCGATCTTCAGCGTCACCGGATCGCGCGCGTAGCGGTCGATCAGTTTGCGGATGGCCGGGGACACCGTGGCCGAGAAGAAAGCCGTCTGCCGGTCTGCCGGCATGGCATCGAGAATCTTCTTGATGTCGTCGCGGAAGCCCATGTCGAGCATGCGGTCCGCCTCGTCGAGGACGATGAAACGCAAACGGTCGAGTTTCAGCGTCCCGCGCTCGAGGTGGTCGATGACGCGCCCCGGCGTGCCGAGCACGATCTGCGCGCCGCGTTTGAGTTCCTGCGCCTGCCTTTCGAAGGACGATCCTCCGTAGACCGGCACGGCATGGACGCCGCGCTTGCCCACCGAGAGCTTGTGCACCTCGCCGGCCACTTGGGTGGCCAGTTCGCGCGTCGGGCAAAGCACGAGGACTTGCACGGCGTGCAGGGCCGGGTCGGTCTTCTCGATGGCGGGAATGGCGAAGGCCGCCGTTTTGCCGGAGCCGGTCTGCGATTGACCGACCACATCCCGCCCGGCCAGCAGGACGGGAATGGCCGCCGCCTGGATCGGGGATGCTTCCTCGAAACCCAGCTTGTCGACCGCTTTGAGAATCTCCGGCGACAGGCCGAGGCTGGCGAATGTTGATCTCTCCATCCGCCAACCGTAAGGCAGAGAGCCGCCGCGGTCACGGGTTGTTGTCAGGTGAATCTCAACCGGCCCAATACGCAACCGTGGCCGGAGGCGCTTTACGGCGGTCACCCCGCCAGCAGACCGGCATCGCGCCATGAGCGGCACGCATTCGGCCAAAAATCACAATTTCCCGGAGCTCACCATCGGCCGTGCTTTGTGCCAAAAAGGGAAAAATCCCGCACGGGCCGCGGGGAACAGGCGCTGATCCCAGGCGCGGCGGCATTCCATCACGCGGATTCCCGCGGATTGCAGAGACTCTCGGACCGGGCGCCAGACATCAGCATGCGGACCGACGAAAGGCGCCATAAGGACAACTGCTTCGCATCCACTCTCCGCAACCCAAGCGGGCAGAACATCCCAACGCGGCAAGCGGGAGACATCTTTTCCATAGTGGGCCGTCCAGCGGGCCGACGCATCGTCCATGGCATGCGACCGCCAAGCTCGCTTCACCGCGCTGTCCGTCACACCGGGTTGATCGATCAAGGCGACGGCGGTCGGATGCACCGCGCCGAGCGGCGTTGTTTCGAAGGACAGATCGTCGGCATGGCCGACCAGGGCCACTTTTCCTTCGAGCGCGGGCGGCACCTCCGGATATTCCGCCAAGGAACTGCGTGAGCGGTCGGCGGTGTCGGCCGGAATCCGCGCGCGGACGTGATCGTCAATGCCCTCAAGCGATCCGTGGTCTTGCCAATACTTCGCCAAGTTGTCGCGACGCGCGAGATAGGCTTTGCCGGGCGTTTGCAGTCCGGCCACCCAACGCCAGCCGAGCGTGTTGCTCGCGGCATCGGCGTCGAGCAGGTGGTCGAAGAAGAAACGCGCACCCGCCGCCCAAGGCAGACCTTGCTGGTGACACCACCACGCCGCCCACCACATGCGGGCGTGGTTGTGCAGGTAACCCGTCGCGCACAGCTCTTCCGTGAATCGCTTCATGGTCACATCCGACGGCACCTCCGGTGCCGGTTCCGACGCCAGGCGGACGTAGCCGTCCCACACCCCCGGATGTTGCTCGAGCCATCCTTTCCAGTAAGTGCGCCAGACCACCTCTTGGACAAATTTCTCCACCGCGGAAAAGCGGTGGGTGGCGAGGACGGCGGTGACCACTTCTTCTTCCGAGAGCAAGCGGTGCCGCAGCGCCGCGGAGAGACGGGAGACATTGCCGTGTCCGGCCTGCACGAAGTTCCGCGTGCGGGCGTAGGCAGCGGCCCCGCTTCGCCCGAATTCCTCGAGCCGCTGAAGCGCGCTCTGCCGATCGGAAGGAAAAAGGTCCAGCATTGCTTAATGAGCCTAACCTGTCACACGGCTGCCGGAAAGCGCGGCCGGTGTCAGTCGACAAGCAGACCCGGCAAGGCCGGTTGCCGGGAGGCGGTGGCCGATCGCGAGGCCGGGCGTTTGCGGCTGCCGTGCCGCACGAAGACCTTGCGGGCTTCGTCCTTCGTTCCCGCCAGCCGCCGCACGGCCGCGATCCGCTCGCGGGCCACTTTCACGGCGACGGCATGTTCGACCAGCGGCGCAGGATAGTCGCCGCCGATGCGGCATCCGCAACGACTTTGCATTTCCGCGGGCATTTGCTCCGGCCGTGAGAGCCACGCCACGGGAACAGCGCGGAGTTCCGGCACCCAGCGGCGAATGAACTCGCCGTCCGGATCCTGCTCGACCGCCTGTTTGGCCGGCGAATAAATCCGCACCGTATTGATCCCGCTGGTGCCGCTCTGCATTTGGAACTGGCTGAAATGAATCCCCGCTTCGAAGTCGAGAAAGTGCGAGCCCAACCAGACGGCAGGCTCCCGCCAATGGAGCCAGAGATGATAAGCGGAGAAACTGGCCAACATGGCGCGCATGCGAAAGTTGAGCCAGCCGGTGGTTTTCACGCAACGGATGCAGGCATCGACCATCGGATAACCGGTGAGCCCATCCTTCCACGCTGCCAATCGGCGTCGTCCTTCCCCGCTGGCCGTGAACTCCTCCCGCAGTCCATCGTAGGCCCGCACAAAGTTGCCGAACTCGATGCGGGGTTGGTCCTCAAGCTTTTGCATGAAGTGGCAGTGCCAGCGCAATCGCGACCCGAAGCTTTGCAATGATCCGAACCAGCGACGGTCGACCGGGGCCCCGCCGGCTGCCGCCGCCCGCAGTTCAAGGCGCCGCTCGGCCAGTTGGCCGGCCACCGTGCGCAGAGAAAGACAACCGAAGGCCAGATATGGACTGATCCGCGAGCACGCGTTCCATCCCGTGACCGGACTCGACATCCCCGCGCGG
>JBIKXZ010000182.1:0-4820 GCA_044355525.1 Chthoniobacterales bacterium | reverse complement strand
CCGACCCGCACGAGATCGCCAATGTGCTCGGCATCGAGGGCGTGCGTTACATGCAGAAACTGGCGGAGCAAACCCCGTGCAAAATTCACTTCGGCATCCCGTCCTGCGTTCCGGCCACGAATTTCGAAACAGCCGGTGCCTCGATGGGTCCCGGGGCGGTGGAGGAACTCTGCGCCGATCCCTCCCTCGTCTACCTCTCCGAGATGATGAACTTCCCCGGGGTCATCCACCGCGATCCGGAAGTCATGCGCAAAATCGAAATCGCCAAGCAGCACGGCAAACGCATCGACGGACACGCACCGGGTCTCCGCGGCCCGGACCTTGAGGCCTACGTCGCGGCCGGCATCGAGACCGATCACGAATGTTTCCGGCTCGAGGAGGCGCTGGAAAAATTGGCCCTCGGGCAAAAAATCCTCATCCGCGAGGGATCGGCCGCCAAAAACTTCACGGAGCTCTGGCCGCTCCTCAACGAACACTCGGACCGCTGCATGCTCTGCAGCGACGACAAGCACCCGGACGATCTGGCCGAGGGTCACATCAACACCCTCTGCGCCCGCGCCGTGGGCAAGGGTGTGCAGGTTTTCAACGTCCTCCGCGCCGCCTGCCTCAATCCCGTCGAGCATTACGGGCTGCGCAGCGGCCTGATGCGCCCCGGCGATCCGGCTGACTTCATCCGCCTGCGCGACATCACCGGATTCAAGGTGGAGGAAACATGGATCGACGGGCAATGCGTGGCACGCGGGGGAAAATCACTCCTCCCCAAGACGCGCTCGCCCCGGGTCAACAAATTCCACACCCGGCCGAAGACGCCGGCTGATTTCACCGTGCCTGCCGGCCATGGACGCCTCCGCGTGATCGAGGCGCTCGACGGTCAGATTGTCACCGGCGCCGGCGAAGCGGATCCGCTCCTGCGCGACGGACACGCCGTGGCCGATCCCGCGCAGGACATTCTCAAGATCACCGTGGTCAATCGCTACGCGGACTCGGCCCCGGCCGTGGCTTTCGTGCGCGGCGTCGGACTCAAACGCGGCGCCCTCGCCTCCAGCGTGGCCCACGATTGCCACAACATCGTGGCCGTCGGCGCCTCGGACGAAGAACTGGCCCGTGCCGTGAACCTGCTCATCGCCAACGAGGGCGGCATCTGCGCGGTCGGCGGGGAGAAGGACCATGTTCTCGCGTTGCCGGTGGCCGGACTGATGAGCGACGGCTACGCCGAGGAGGTCGCCGCCGGTTACGCGCGGCTCACCTCGCAGGCCAAACAACTGGGGAGCACGCTGCATGCGCCATTCATGACGCTTTCCTTCCTCGCCCTGCTCGTCATTCCCGCACTCAAGCTCAGCGACCTCGGACTTTTCGACGGGACGAAATTCGAATTCCTCCCCGTCTTCACCGGCGATCCGACGGTCGGCGATCCGGTAAAGTAGAAGCGGCGTCCCCGCCGCTTGTCGATCAAGGCTAAGCGGCGGGGACGCCGCTTCCACATTGGCATCAGATCTTCAGCGCTTTAAGCGCGGCCAACGCGGACTTCGGGTTGCTCACTCGAAGAATGAGGAGACCGCGCACATCACCCGGGTGGCTGGCCAGATAAGCGTATTCGATGTTGATCTTCTTTTTGGCCAGGGCCTTGGCGATTTTCGAGAGCGCGCCGGGCTGGTTGCGGTTCTCCACCATGAGCACATCGTTCTCCACCACCAGCGTCCCGCGCTCCTCAAACAACTCCAAAGCCCGGTCGGGGTCGTCGAGCACCAGACGGACAACGTTGTGGTCCGTGGTGTCGGACGTGGCCAGCCCCCAGATATTGATCCCCTCTTTGGCCAGCACGTCGCAGACGGCGGCGAGGGTTCCGGGTTTGTTTTCGATGAAGACGGCGAGTTGGGTGACGATTTTAACCATAAAATTTGAAGATTTCGGGCTGCGCCATGAGGACGCGGTGATGATTCGAAACTAGCCTTGTCCCTCCGGTTTCTCAATCCCCTTCCTCCCGCCTTCGTTTCCTTCGTTATCTTCTGTTCAAACCACCCGCTGGCGTCCGCCGCGCACCGCGTCTAAGTTGGAAGGTTATGGCCTCCTCGTTCCACCTCGCCTCGCCCCATGCGCCGTGCGGGGATCAGGGGCCGGCCATCGAAAAGCTGACCCGCTCCCTCGAGGCCGGCAACCGACACCAAACGCTTCTCGGTGTCACCGGCTCGGGCAAGACGTTCACCGCGGCCAACATCGTCCGCAACCTCGACCGCCCGACCTTGGTCATCTCGCACAACAAGACCCTCGCCGCGCAGCTCTACTCGGAATTCAAACAATTCTTTCCCGACAACGCGGTCGAGTATTTCGTCAGCTACTTCGACTACTACCAGCCCGAGGCCTACATCCCGCGCACCGACACCTACATCGAGAAAGATTCGTCGATCAACGAGGAGATCGAGCGCCTGCGCCTCTCGGCCACCAGTTCCCTCCTTTCCCGGCGTGACGTGCTCGTGGTCGCCAGCGTGTCCTGCATTTACGGCTTGGGTTCCCCGGAGGACTACAGAAACATGCTTCTCCCGCTGAAACAGGGCGAAGCCCTCTCGCGCGAGCAGTTCCTCGGTCGCCTCGTCGATCTGCTTTACGAGCGCAACGACATCGCCTTCGCCCGCGGCAAATTCCGCGTCCGCGGCGACGTGGTCGAGGTCCACCCGGCCAACCTCGACGAGGAAGCTGTCCGCGTGGAATTCTTCGGCGACGAAATCGAGCGTATCAGCCTCTTCGACCCGCTGACCGGCAATGTGAACCAAACCCTGCCGGGGCTGACCATTTTTCCCGCCAAGCAATTCGTCACCCCGCAGGACAAACTCCGCCGCGCCCTCGGCACCATCCGCACCGAACTCGACGGCCGTCTCGCCGAACTCGAGGGGCAGGGCAAACTCCTCGAATCCCAGCGCCTCAAAATGCGCACCGAGTTCGACCTTGAGATGATGGAGGAGATGGGCTTCTGCAACGGGATCGAGAATTATTCGCGCCACCTGAGCGGACGCCCCCCCGGATCGCGTCCGTTCACCCTGCTCGACTTTTTCCCCAAGGACTACCTCTGCGTCATCGACGAATCCCACGCGTCCATCCCGCAGATCGGCGGCATGTATGCCGGCGACCGCTCGCGCAAGCAGGTGCTCGTCGACTACGGCTTCCGCCTGCCCAGTGCACTGGACAATCGCCCGCTCAATTTCCCGGAGTTCATGGAGATGACCAACCAGATCCTCTACATGAGCGCGACCCCGGGGGATTTCGAGCTGCGCAACAGCCATGTGGGAAACAAGACCTTCATACCCTCCGCTCGTCCCGACAACCGCCTGACCATCGAGGAAAGCGCCGACCTCCTGCAGCGGGCCCGCGATAACTTTGACGTCCACACCTCGGACGCCCCTCTCGTCGCCGAACAAATCATCCGCCCCACCGGCTTGCTCGATCCCAAGATCACCATGCGTCCGCTCAAGGACCAGATCGACGAAACGATCGAACTTTGCCGCCAGCGCATCGAAAAAAAGCAGCGCGTCCTCGTCACTACGCTGACCAAACGCACCGCCGAAGACCTCACCGACTACCTCCGTGATATCGGACTCAAGGTTCGCTACCTCCATAGCGACATCGACACCATCGAGCGCGTGGAAATCCTCCGCGGCCTGCGCGCCGGCGAATTCGACATTCTCGTCGGGATCAATCTCCTGCGCGAAGGCCTCGACCTGCCCGAGGTCGGACTGGTCTGCATCCTCGATGCCGACAAGGAGGGCTACCTGCGCAGCCAGACCTCGCTCATCCAGACGGCCGGACGCGCCGCGCGCCACATCGACGGCGAAGTCGTGCTCTTCGCCGACAAAATGACCGGCAGCATCCGCGCCCTGCTCGAGATCAGCGATTACCGCCGACGCCGACAGATGGAATACAACGAGGAGCACGGCATCACCCCGCGCAGCGTGCAACGTGCCGTGCAGGAAAGCCTCCACGTCATCCTCAAAGGCAAACCCGAGGAAACCGCCCGCGTCGCCGAGGACGGCACCGGACTCTCCCTCTCCGAGTTGTTGGCCGAACTCACCCAGGAAATGGAAGAAGCCTCCGCCGCCCTCGAATTCGAACGCGCCGCCCTCCTCCGCGACCAGATCACCGAACTCAAAGCCGGCACCGGCCTCGAAAAAATCTCCCCCACCCGCCGCCCGGTCACCTACGGCGCAAAAAAACGCCGCAGGTAACAAGTCGGCCAGGGGCTAGATCCCGCTTGCGGCCAGCGTGATGTTAAACAATATTGTTAAACATGCAAACGATCAGCACAAGGGATCTGGCCCACCGCGCCAAGGACCTGCGGAAACTCCTCGCCGCCGGCCAGCCCCTCCAATGGGCGACGCGAGGCAAGATCATCGCCCGCCTCGAACCGCCCGCTCGGTCCGGCGCCAAAGCCAAACCCGACTGGATCGCCCGCGCCACCAAGGCCGGGGCAATCAACCGCAGGACAAGGACAGTCTCGCAGGAACTTTACGACGACCGCAGCTGACCTGCCATTCATGGCCAAAACCTATTTCGACACCGGCGCGCTGGCGAAACTCTATATCGTGGAACGGGGCAGCGATTTCGTGCAAAACGTCGCGCGTCGCACCGGTGCAATCGGGATCAACCCGCTGCAGGAAACGGAACTGCGCAATTCCATTCTGGCCGCGGAGGGCCGACGCACCGTCAGCCGCGAGGCCGCACGGCGCAGCTTGGATAACCTTGAGGAGGATTTGCAGACCGGAGTGCTCTTCCGCGAGTCGCCCGACTGGTCGTGGATCTACCGCCGCGCCGACCTCATGGCCCGACAATAC
>JBIKXZ010000181.1:0-4837 GCA_044355525.1 Chthoniobacterales bacterium | reverse complement strand
GCCGCCTGCGAAGGCGCGCTGGTCATCGTCGACGCAGCGCAGGGCGTCGAGGCGCAGACCGTGGCCAACGTGCATCTGGCCAACAAACAAGGTCTGACCATCATTCCGGTGATCAACAAGATCGACCTGCCGAATTCGGACATCCCCACGGTCAAAAAACAACTCGAGGACATCCTGGCCATTCCGGCCGACGAAGCCATCCTGGCCAGCGCCAAAGCGGGCATCGGGATCGAGGACATCCTAGAGGCCGTCATCCACCGCATCCCGCCTCCGGCCAAATGGCCGGATGACAAGGTGCGGGGGCTGGTTTTCGATTCGACCTTCGATTCGTATCGTGGGGTCGTCACCTACGTCCGCATGATGAGCGGTTCGCTCAAAGCCGGGGACGGCGTGAAGATGATGAGCAACAACCGGCCTTACGAGGTGAAGGAGGTCGGCGTTTTCACCCCGAAGATGGAGGCGCGGGAAAGCCTCGAGCCGGGCGACACGGGCTACGTCATCGCCAACATCAAGACATCGAGCGAAATCAAGATCGGCGACACGCTCACCGGCACGCGCTTCCCCGCCACCGAGGCGCTTCCCGGATTCCAGGAAATCCAACCGATGGTCTTCAGCGGTGTCTATCCGATCAACACCGCGGATTTCGAGCACCTCAAATCCGCCATGGCAAAGCTGCAGATCAACGACTCCTCGTTCGTCTTTCAGGCGGAAAGCAGCGTGGCCCTCGGCTTCGGTTTCCGCTGCGGATTCCTCGGACTGCTCCACATGGAAATCATCCTCGAGCGACTGCGCCGGGAATACGACATGGACATCATCGCCACGTATCCTTCGGTCATTTACGAAGTGGTGAAAACCAACGGCGAAGTCCTCCACGTGGACAACCCGGAATATTTGCCCGACTTCAGCGTCATCGAGGAAATCCGCGAGCCGATCGTCAAGTGCTTCATCATGGTGCCGAACGAATACATTTCGCCGCTCATGCAACTCATCATGGAAAAGCGGGGCACGCTCGAGCACACCGAGTCGCTCGACACGCGCCGCGTCATGCTCACCTGCGTGCTCCCGCTCAACGAGATCCTCGTCGACTTCAACGACAAGATTAAGAGCATCACCCGCGGCTACGGCTCGATGGACTACGAGCATGCCGGGACGCGCGCCGACAAGCTGGTGAAGCTCGACCTATTGGTCAACGGCGAGCCGGTCGATGCCTTCTCGTCCATCGTCCACCGCGACAAGGCCGAAGCTCGCGGGCGCCAACTTGCGGCAAAGCTGAAGGAAGTCATCCCCACCCAGCTTTACCAGGTCGCTATCCAAGCCGCCATCGGCGGCAAGATCATCGCCCGCGAAAGTGTCAGCGCCATGCGGAAAAACGTGACGGCCAAATGCTACGGCGGCGACATCACCCGCAAGCGCAAGCTCCTCGAGAAACAGAAGGAAGGCAAAAAGCGGATGAAGAGCATCGGACGTGTCAACATCCCGCAGGAAGCCTTCATCGAAGTGCTGAAGGCTGGCTGAGCGGATCGATCCTGACTCCGACAAACCAACTACGCCGATTCTTCTTTCTCCGGAGGAGACGGCAAACATATGGTCGGAGCAGTTGTCATCCCCCATGAAGTTACTGCCCGCAGTCGCTCTCTCCGCCGCTTGCCTCGGTCTCGGTTTTTATCTCGGGCGCACCACCGTCGGTAAGACCGACGCTGTGGAGGGTTTACACGCCACCAAATTGCAAGCTGCCACTGCGCAACTGCAATCCGAGCCGCAAGCGATTTCCGCGGTTGGAGCGGTTGCTCCGCCAACTGGACCCCCGTCTCCCTATACGCTCGAGGAGGTCAAAGCCCTCGCCCAAGGCATCGCCTCGGGATCACTGCGCGGCGCGGACTTGGCTGCGATTTGGGGTCAACTGGAGCAGCGCCTTGCAGTGTCCGACCTCCGTGCGTTGGGCGCCGCTCTCAGAGAGGACCAAAACGAGGATTTTGCCCCCGCGATTCGCGCTCTTTTTTCGCAATGGGCAAAAGAGGATCCACAAGCGGCGTGGCGCGTGGCACTGGCCATGAGCCCCCCCGACAAGTGCAACGAGGCGCTGCACGCGGTGCTTGATGTCGTGGCAGAAGGGAATCCGCAGCAAGCCTTAACCTTGGCCGAAGCCATCCAGAACGCCCACTTGCGCACGCACATGCGGACCTCGGCCCTTCGGGCCTTCGCCGCAAGCAACCCTGCACACGCTTTCCAAATTGCCGCGCAAGGGCTGCAGAACGGTGATGGATCCGACTTCGCGGCCATCCTCGGCGAGTGGGCCAAGCAGGACCACAAGTCCGCCTTCGGCGCTGCCGAGACTTTGACCGGCCCCGCGCGTGAAAAAGCCCGTTCAGCACTTGTGCTTTCGCTCGCGGAAAAAGACCCGCGCGCTGCGTGGGAATATGCATCCCGCTTTCCGCCGTCCTCCGAGAGCGATTGGTATTTCAGCGACCCGCAGCAACAAGTCATCAAGCGGTGGTCCGAGAAGGATCCTTCGGCTGCGCTTGCGGCGGCTCTAACCATACGAAACGAGAATCGCCGCGATTACGCAGTCTCCACCGCGATGCGTGCTTGGGCCAGGTCGGACTTCCGTGCCGCCCTCGCCCACGCTACTTCCGCAACAGATCCGATTTTGCGCGGCGACCTTCTCTACACACTGGCCGGCAGCAGTGCGGCTGTTGGTCAGGAGTTGATGAGCGCACTCGTGGAGCACGGTCCGTCCGGCGAGATTTTTTCCGACGCACTCTCCACGCTTCTCGAGTCATGGGCGCGGAAAAACCCGCAAGAGGCCGCCGCCGCCGCAAAACAGCTTCCTCCAGGACCTGCGCTGGCCAACGCCGCACCGCGGATCGTCGAGAAATGGATGGGTTCGTCCCCCGACAAACGCGAAGTTCTTGCTTGGGTGAACGCCTTACCCGAGGGCTACGCTCGCGACCGCGCCATGCGACGAATGTTCGAGGTTTGGTCCACGCAGGATTCAGACGAGGCCTTGCGCGCCATCAATGCCGCTGGCGCGTCCGCCAGCCGCGACGCGATGCGGGGGTTGATCGACGGCTGGAGCGCGCACGACGCGGGCGCCGCCGCACAATGGGCTGCAGGAATACGCGACGAAACAGTGCGCGATTCTTTGCTACAAACCGCGGTCGTTGCATGGTCGCGAACCGCTCCAGCGCGGGCCGCGTCATTCGTTCAGGGTATGAGCGAAGTTGACCGCATACAGAACACCGGGCATCTGGTCGAGGCTTGGGCCTCACGCGATGCGAACGGTGCCGCGGCATGGCTGAAGACGCAGCCCGTCGGCGCCGCTCGGGATGCAGGCATAGGCACCTTCGCCCGGCAGATCGCGAAAGAAGATCCGGCCAGCGCGCTTGCGTGGACGCGGACAATTTCCGATTCAGCCAAGCAAGAGAGTGAGACGGAGTCGGTCTTGCGCGATTGGTTGTATTACGATCCTGCTGGAGCAAAGGAATGGGCCCGGTCGAACAGTTTGCCTGACAAGGTGCGCCAGAAGTTGTCCGGGCGACTCTGAGCGAGGATGAAAATTGCGCTCGCCCTGTTGCTTCTCGCTGCCGGTTTCGCTGCGGGTCTGAGCGTTGGGAGATTGGCGCCCAATCTGAGTCCGTCCGAGGCTCCAGCATCGGCGAGCAGCGTGGCCGCGCCGGCGCCACTTTCCCCGCAGACAGCCCCGGAGCATGACACACCGTCCGCGTCCGGCCTGGACGGCAGTAGTTCCTCCCCAGAACCCAAGCCTTTGGATGTCGGGGAACTGGTTGCGCAGTTCGCGAGCGCTGTCTCCGATGGGACGCAGCCCGCGGCGGACTGGGATCAGTTTTTAGCCCGCTTGCAAGTTTCAGACCTTCCCGTCTTGGCACGCAAAATCATCGCTGAATACCCCGCATCGGGAGCCGAAGAAGCGATGTACACCGTGTTTTCTCAGTTGGCCCTCCGCGACCCGCACGCCGCGTGGCAAATCCTCCTCGAGATCAAGACGCCACAACTCCGCGAGCAGATTTCCTACGCGGTGATGAGCACCATAGCCGAAAACGACATCTCCAAGGCACTCGCTTTGGTAGACGCCCTCCCCGCATCGAGCTTCAAAACGCAAATGCGACAGAACGCGCTCAGCGTCCTTGCTTCACGAGATCCGGCCAGGGCGTTCGAACTCGAGCTCAAAAATGCCGGCAGCACCCCGGATTTTTCGCCTCACAGTATGATGCATGAGTGGGTTCGGCGCGACGCGGACGGAGCCATGGCAGCCGCGTCCCGCTTGACCGGGCCTGCCGCCATCATCGCCAATGCAGCTCTGCTGCAATCTCTGGCTGCCATTGACCCGGAAAAGGCGTGGGACCATGCGAAGAAGTTGCCGCGACCTGCGGGAGACATTTGGCAAGACCCCCGTCACTCGGTCTTGAGCATATGGGGCAACGCCGATCCCCTCGCGGCAATGAAAGCCGCATTGTCCCTTGGGGACGCGGAACTGCAGACGTTGGCCATCGGCGATATCGCCCGCGTCTGGGCGGCGAATGATTTTCCATCGGCCTTCTCTTTCGCCTTGGGGATGAAAGACTCTGGGGCTCGAGCAAAAGCGCTCACTGCGATGGCCACTTCTGCCCAGGCCAACCGGCCCGAATTGTTTGCCGCACTGCTCGAGTTCGGACCCGTTGGAGACCAGAACCAAGCTCACTATTTGCTCCGAGAGTGGGCCAAAGAAGATCCCCGCGCCGCTGCAGATGCGCTGCGTCAGTTGCCAGCCGGGCGCGGTCTGGATCAAGCCGTGGCGGAATTCGCCCGTGGATGGATCACCTCGGACAGCGTTCAGACC
>JBIKXZ010000180.1:0-4850 GCA_044355525.1 Chthoniobacterales bacterium | reverse complement strand
GGCGCGCGCCACGAAATCATCGCCTGCCGCGGCGCGCGTGCCGATGACTACCCGCGTCACGCCGGCGTCGAGGGCGCGCTCGATGGCGGCTTCGTCGCGGATTCCGCCACCCAACTGCACGGGGATACGGATGGCCGCGGCGATGCGGCGCACGACGTCGAGGTTGGTCTGCTCGCCGCGGAAGGCCGCATCGAGATCGACCACGTGCAACCAATCGCCGCCGCGCGCTTCCCATTCGCGCGCCACGGCTACCGGATCGTCGGAATACACCGTCTTCTCCTCGGCACGGCCTTGCCGCAGACGGACGGCTTGTCCGTTCATCAGATCGATAGCGGGGTAGAGTTGCATCAGTTTGCTGCTCCGCGCAGTTCGTCCACGAAATTTTCCAGCATGCGCAAGCCGGTGTCTTGGCTTTTTTCCGGATGGAATTGCACGCCGCGGATGTTGCCGCGGCGGCAGGCCGCGGCGAACGGGATGCCGTGCGTGCAGGTCGCGGTAACCAAATCCGCTTCGGCCGGTTCCGGATAGTAAGAATGAACGAAATAAACAAACGCGGGATCGGGCAGCCCGGCAAAGAGCGGGTCGGGTGCACGCCATTCGAGGCTGTTCCATCCCATGTGGGGAACTTTCACGCCGTGGCGCGTGGGAAACCGCACCACCCGGCCGCGCCATTGCGCCAAACCGCGCGCCTCCGGTGACTCTTCGCTGGCCTCGAACAAAATCTGGTAACCCAGACAAATGCCGAGGTAGGGACGATCTGCCGCGAGCCACGCGCGCAGCGGTTCGGTCAACCCTCGTTCTTGGAGACTGCGCGCGCAATCACCGAAGGAACCGACGCCCGGGAGAACGACAGCAGCACAAGCAGCCAAGGCCTCCGGCGAATCGCCGCGGACAACGTCCGCCCCCGCATGCTGCAGCGCCTTCTCCACGCTGCGCAGGTTGCCGCTGCCATAGTCGATCATGGCGACGCGAGGCGAAGCGGCCATGGATCAGAGTTGGCCTTTGGTGCTGGGCACGCCCTGCACGCGCGGGTCGATTTGCGTGGCTTGGTCGAGCGCGCGGGCCAGACCTTTGAAAACCGCCTCGGCCATGTGGTGCGTGTCGCGTCCGTCGAGCAGTGCGACGTGCAGATTCAGTCCGCCCTGCACGCTGAAGGCGCGCAGGAATTCCTCGAGCAACTGGAAAGGAAAGTCGCCGATCGGCCCCGCTTCCTCCGGTGCCTCGTAGGCGAGGTAGGGGCGCCCGCTGCAATCGAGCGCGATGCGCGCGAGCGCGTCGTCCATCGGCAGCAGGCACCATCCGTAGCGGCAGAGGCCTTTTTTGTCGCCGAGTGCTTCGCGCAAAGCCTGACCCAAAGCGAGGCCGACATCTTCCACGGTGTGGTGTGCGTCGACATTGAGATCGCCCTTCGCTTTGAGCTGCAGATCAAAGAGCCCGTGCTTGGTGAACAACTCGAGCATGTGGTCGAAAAATCCGATGCCGGTGGAAATTTCTGCGCGTCCGCTGCCGTCGACGGCAAAGGTTAATTCGATGTCGGTCTCGCGGGTCTTGCGTTTGACAGTGGCGGTGCGGGTCATGATCCGGATGATTTCTCCTCTTCCTTGGCGCGGCGCGCGGCTTCTTCCTGCGCTTTTCTGAGGGATTCTTTCAGCGAGGCAAGCAGAACATACTGCGGCCAGAGTTTCTGTGCTTCGTCCAAGTTGGCGGAGGCTTTCGCGAAATCGCCGGCTTCGGCTTGCTGCCGGGCCGTCTGTGCGGCCGCGACAGCCGCATCCATCGTGCTTGGGTCGATTTTTCCGAGCCGGTCTTCCTCTTGGCGGATGGTCTTCTCCATCTCGAGGAGGTAAGCGGGGTCGGGAACAGGTTCGTGCCATTTGCCTCCGGACTTTTTGGCAGCCTCGATGCGCGTTTTGAGCGCGGCGCGCTCTTGGTCGATGCCCTGCTGCATGATCTGCCGGCGGTCGATGCTCGCGAGTTGCAGGCCTTCCGACAATTCCCGCTCGCGGCGCTCCGTGTCGGCGCGCATCCGTGTCACGAGGGTTTGCATTTCCGCGAGGCGGGTGCGGGCCAGACGGATCGCCTCCGGGTAAGCGGAAGTGTTGCGGCTTTCTTTCTCGAGGACCTCGAACGCCGCCAGCGCCGCGGCGGGCTGCGCGGCCTGCTTCATCTTGGCCAGATGCAAGCGGCCGCGGACGTCCGGATCGGTTTCGGTCCCGGATCCGGCGGGGATCCACTCGCCGTCGATCTTGACCTCGCCTCCGCGGGCCCGAGCCAGCTCCTCCTCGAGCCGGGCCGCCAGCTGACGCACGGCTGGCATGTGTTTGCTGTAGGCGAAATTTTTCATGAACGGACGCACCTGCGACTCGAGGAGTGCTTCGTAAACCTCGGGGCTGTCGGCTGTGGACGGGAGGCCTGCCTGCGACAAGCGTTCGAAAGCCAGATCGTCCGCGCTGGTGCGGTTGATGCGGTCCACTTCGCTGCGGGCATAAGTCTTCTCTTCGACGATGGTCGAAGTGGGGCGCACTTCCATGACCACGGATTCCGGGCTGATGGACAGGATTTTGCCTTCGATTTCGGTCCCGTCCCGCAGTTCGATCGAATCCGCGAGAACAAACGTCAGGGGTAATAACAGAAAGCTCAGAAGCAGCTTGTACACGTCGGTAAGCTAGCGATTCGGAGGTCCGGCGTCACGCGGCAATGCGCTGCACGATCTCGCAGCCGATCGCGAGGGAGGCGGTCGCGGCGGGGCTGGGGGCGTTGACCACGTGGAGGGCGCGCGGGCCGGGGACGAGGCGGAAATCCTGGACGAGTTCGCCGTCGGACGAAATGGCTTGGGCGCGCACGCCGGCGCCGCCGGGGGCGAGGTCTGCTTCGCGCAACTCGGGAACGAGGCGCTGCAGCGAGCGGCAGAAAAGTTTTTTGCTGAGCGAGCGCAGGCCTTCGTCCCACGCCATGCGCGGATGGCGGGCGAGGAATTTCCACAGGCCCGGGAAGGACAGTGCCTCGGCCAGATCGCGCGCGTTCCATTGGGTTTTGCGGTAGGCCTCGCGGGCGAAAGCGAGGACGGCATTCGGTCCGGCTTCGATGCCGCCGCCGATCAGGCGGGTGAAATGGACGCCGAGGAAGGGAAACTTCGGATCGGGCACGGGATAAATGAGATGGCGCACGAGATGCGCGGCTTCGGGACGCAATTGGTAATACTCGCCGCGGAACGGGACGATGCGGTCGGCGGGGTCGAGTCCGGCCAGGCGGCAAACGCGGTCGCTCTGCAGGCCGGCACAGTTGATGAGAAAACCACCGGTGAATTCCCCGGCTGTCGTTTCGGCGATCCAACCATCGGATGTTTCGCGCAGCTCGGTGACTTTCGCCTTGGTCACAATGCGTCCATTCATTCCCTCGATATCGTCACGCAGCGCTTGGCATACCGCGGTATAGTCGACGATTCCCTCTTCGGGGACGTGGAGCGCGGCGATGCCGGCGGCGTGGGGTTCGAGGGCAAGCAAGCCGTCGCGGTCGAGCCGGCGTAGTCCGGTGAGACCGTTGGCCTGTCCGCGTGCTTCGAGTTCACGCAGGCGCGGGATTTCGCTCTCGTCGACGGCCACCACGACTTTACCGCAGATTTCGTGCGGGATGTTTTTCTCGCGGCAGTAGGCGGTCATTTCGCGGATGCCTTCCACGGCAAGCCGCGCCTTGAGTGAGCCGGGCTTGTAGTAGAGCCCGGCATGGAGCACGCCGCTGTTGTGGGTGCTCTGGTGGGCGCCGACGCGCGGCTCCTTCTCCAACAGCGTCAGTGACGGCACGCGGCCGGACCGGAGCAGTTGCCATGCAGTGGCGAGTCCGACGAGTCCGCCGCCGATGATCAGGGGATGGTTCATGCGATCTTCCGCCAAAGAAAAAGCGGCCCTGCATCGTGTGCCGGGCCGCTTTCCTGAAAGACGTCTGGTGCGCGCCTTATCTCTTCTTCTTGAGCAGCGGGAGGCCGGTGCGCTCGTTTTCGGAGACTTCGTAGCCGGCGGGGAGGGCGTCGATCGCACCTTCACCGGGCTGGCCCGCGAAGTAATAGAGGGTCACTTCCTGGCCGCCGCGCAACTTCTGGAGACGCGAGTGGAGGAAATAGGTTTTGCCGCTTTTTTTGCTGACTGTGCTGAATGCCATGGTGGTTTGTTTCCTTTCTTGGGTGTTTGGGTGGGAATCAAGAGGTCAGATGACGCCGGCCTTCTTGAGAGTCGCGTAAGCCCCGTTCTTGTTGATCGTCTTCAGGGCGCGGGCGGTGAGCTTCACTTTGACGAACCGCTTGAGCTCGGGAACCCAGATGCGCTTTTCCTGGAGGTTCGGGGTAAAATAGCGGGGCGTGTTGGCCGTGACGTGACGGCCGACGCCGCCTTTCTTCTTGGCCATACCGCGCCGGTGGATGGTCGAGCCGCGCTTGGGCTTGGCTCCGGTGACACTGCAAACTCTGGACATAACTTTCGGGTTCTTCTGTGGACTAGCCTTGATGTTGGTGGACGAGGCCCTTGCCTTCAAGCATTTCGACATCGGCGTCGACCATGATCTGGACAAGTTCCTTGAAACGGACTTTCGGTTCCCAGCCGAGCTGCTTCTTGGCTTTGGCCGGGTCGCCGATGAGAAGATCGACTTCGGCCGGGCGCTCGTAGCGGGCGTCGTATTTGACAAATTCCTTCCAATCGAGCCCCGCGTGCGCGAAAGCCACTTCGACAAACTCTTGCACGGTATGGGTTTCGTTGGTGGCCAGCACGTAATCGTCGGGCTGGTCGGCCTGCAGCATGCGCCACATGCCTTCGACATACTCTGGGGCGTAACCCCAGTCGCGTTTGGCATCCATGTTGCCG
>JBIKXZ010000179.1:0-4874 GCA_044355525.1 Chthoniobacterales bacterium | reverse complement strand
TGCTGTCCAGAGCGATGCCAAAGTGCGACTTGATATCGTCAATGCTGAGCGAGAGTGATCCGCTCCATTGCCCTTGGACAGAATTGAACGGGCCTGTAAGAGAGAAGACGTTGGTAGGAGAAATGGCCAGCGAGCCAGCCATCGGGTTTGTCGACATGAAGTCAGCCCCGTCTACACTCTGAAGATAAAGGGCATAAGACGCGGACACGGTCGTAAACGCCTGCGAATCGGGAAACAATGCTGTCATGGAGTATTCTCCGGAGGCGTTCAGAGAAATGGCGTTCGGTCCGGCAAACCACATGCCCGGGTTGGCCACTAAATCGAGCGTGAGCGTCCCGCTTTTTTGATCTACCTGTCCACCAGTGACAGGGTTGGGAATTGCATTCGCGGAATTCGCAACGATGTTGGGTGAAAATGTGATCTCCGGTGCAGGCATGTCGCGAACAAGGGGCGACGGGGGCGCGTAAGAGCCAATGGGGTCGTCCTCGTATGTGTAAGTGACCATCGAGTTGGTCACGATCACTTGAGCGGTGGCGCCTGCCGCTGAAGCGAGCAGAGCGAGCGCAACGCAAGAGTGTTTCAACATGTTCGTTTTCATGGGCAGGGGCTTGGTGAAAGACTTGACTACCATTAGCTCCAGAAGACCCAGCAGCAAGACGATTTTGATCTAATTTCCAGTATTCATTTGATGAGATGATTTTCTCATTTCTGCGCCTTGGACTTGAATTGCCGCTTCCCAAGTGAGGTGGAATGCTGCCGTCCTTGTGCTCACCGCCAACTTATCTTCCAAAATTCCAGAGGATCTCCCTCTCCCTCCCCTCGCGCTGATCACCCTGGCCTTCGGTGTGGTCTATCTAGGTTACGGGTTGAATTTTCTCGCAGTGAAGGTCGCCGTGGAGGCTTTGCCAGCGTTTCTCTTTGCGGGGTCGCACGTGCTGCTGGCCGGATTGATCTTGATGGTTTGGCGTTGGGCACGGCGTGGTTCCCTCGCGCTTCCGCCCGGCGGTATCGCCCGGGCGGCCCTCGCGGGTTTTTTTCTTTTTGTCGGCGGGGTCGGTCTCGTGACCTTGGGTGAGAAACTTGGTTTGGCTTCCGGCGCGGCAGCCATGATCAAAGCCTCTGTGCCCTTGTGGGTCGCGGCGCTGGAAGCATTACGTCCGCGCGGCGAAAAACCGACCTGGTTGATCGGCGGTGGCCTGCTGCTCGGAGCCCTCGGCGTGGTGCTGCTGGTCCTGCCGAAGATCACGCATGGCGGAACGGACGGCGAGACGCTCGGGACTTGGGTGCTGCTGGCTTCGGCGCTGCTCTTCGCCATCGGCACGCTGGTCGTGCGTCATCATCCGCCATCGGTGGACACTACGGCGAACGTGACGTGGATGATGATTTTCGGCGGCACGTATCTTTGGGCGATCGGATTGACCACGGGCGAAGCAGCGCAAGTCTCCCGCGATGATTTCACCGCGCCGGTGCTGGCTTCATTCCTCTTTTTGCTCCTCGTGCACTCGCTGGCCGCGTTCACGGCGATGAACTGGCTGCTGCGCCATTTGCCGGCGGCGGTGGTGACGACAAAATTCTACGTTTCACCAGCCATCGCCGCGGTGGCGGGTTGGCTGGTGCTGGGGGAAGTGGTCGGCGCGGGGGCAATGCTCGGGTTGGCCCTGATTCTCGGCGGCGTGGCAGTGGTCATGATCGGCGAGAGAGGGCGCCGGATGGAACCTGCCCTGAAAGCGGATGATGCGGACGAACTCGAAGGTTAAAGCCGCGGGATCAAGCGCGGCGCCGGCGCCAGACCGCGGCTCCGAGCGCGCCGGCGCCGAGCAGCAAGAGAGCGTAGGTCGAAGGTTCGGGGACCATCGAGAGAGTGACCGAGCCGGAGACGTTCAGGTTGTTGCCGATCGGAGTGCCGGTGGAATTGACGAACATGAGGCTGGCGATATCGAGGACCACTTTGTTCGTGCCGATGAGGTTGGCGAAATACTGCTTGTTGCCGGTCAAATCATAGGTGCCGGCGAGGCTGATCTGCGTGGTCGGACTGATGGTGAAAGGTTGCACTCCGGTGAACGTGCCGGGCGTCGCGGGGACAGTGGGGAACGTCTGCAGCGGTGCCGTGGTGAAAATGGTGTTGGGCGGCACGCCGTTCGTGTTTCCGCTGGTAAAACTAAAAGATTGAAACAACTGCGGGGAGTCCACCGTGTAACTGGTGCCGCTGAAAATGATGGAGCCGCTGACGAAACCGTTGATCTGCAGGGTGACGCTGGTCAGGTCGTTGACCGAGTTGGTCCAAGGATCGAAGGCAATGGTGCTACTCAAAAAATTCGTTCCGCTGAAGGAGAACGAACCGGATTGGATCAGCTGGGTGCGGCCGGCGGAGCTTATGGCCGCTGAGATCGTCAGAATAAGAACGAAGTGACGAGTGCGCATATGAGGTGAATTTCAGGCGCGGCGACGGCGCCAAGCGAAATAACCAAGGGAGAGAGCGGAGAGACCGAGCAACGCGTAGGTCGAGGGCTCGGGAATCATTTCGACGGTGACCTCACCCGCGGTGGTCAGACCGCTTTTGTCGAGATTGTTGATGCTGCCGATGCCCGAGATATTGAAAGTGCTGATGATGCTAAGCGAGACCGTGCCGGTGCCAGTGAAATAAGAAAGAATGCCGGGATCGGTGAAGCTGACCGTGTAACCGCTCAAACTGATGGGTTCCGGCGAGGTCAAAATTGCCAGACCGTTATCGCCCGGTTCCAGCATGCCGCCGGGCATTGTGTAGAGGATGTTGGTGAGGGTCTGGGAGTTGGTGAAAATGGATGCGGGTGCGCCGCCGCCGGCGAACGAGAAGACTTGCTGCGTGCGAGGATTGGACAGCGTGATGTTCGTGCTCTGCCCGTTGACAACGGAAAAGGCGCCGGAGACAGCGGCGTTGTTGATGGAAAAAGTCACGTTGGTCAGCGGACCACCGCGCAAAGCCGGATCCCATTGCTGGAAGCTGATGTTGGTGCTGAGCAGTCCGCCGCTGAAAACAAAATTCGAGCTTTGAAGAAACGGAACGAGAAGTTGGGCGCGCAAGGCCGAGCCAGAAAGCGCGAAGACAACTAGTGCTGCAAGCAACAAACGGGGTTTCATGGGGTCGCCTAGTGAAAAAAGGTTAATCCCTCATTCGCTCGACGCAAGAAATTAATTATCATCGCAGCGGCTGATGAGCGCGCCCGTGGAGCCACCAAACTAGATCCGTAAGTATCTTGCGAAGAATTACTTATTTGGAAACAGCTCCTGAGCAAACGGGCAAGCTCACCCATCCATGCAACTTATTTTGGACGGAAACCCCGGCCGCGAACCGCAAAACCAAAACAGCCCGCGCGCAAGAAGCGCAACGCGCAACTCAAGGCAGATTAGTGACGCCCATCAAATAGCGGTCGCATTCGCGGGCGGCGGCGCGGCCTTCGTTGATGGCCCAAACGACGAGGCTTTGGCCGCGGCGCATGTCGCCGGCGGCGAAGACGCCTTCGACGCTCGTGGAGAATTTGCCGTAGTCGGCTTTGACGTTGCTGCGTTCGTCGGTGGCGAGGCCGAGTTTTTCGACGAGAGGCTTTTCCGGTCCGAGAAAGCCCATCGCGAGGAGCACAAGTTGGCCGGGGATGACTTTTTCGGTGCCGGGAACATCGACGGGGGAATAGCGGCCGTTGGCGTCGAGCTTCCATTCGATCTGCACGGTGTGCAGTTCGTTGACGCGGCCGTCCTTGTCGCCGACGAATTTTTTCGTCGTGGTGCAATAGACGCGCGGGTCGGCGCCGTAGAGCGCAGCGGCTTCTTCCTGGCCGTAGTCCATGCGGTAGATCTTCGGCCACTCGGGCCAAGGATTGTTTGCCGCGCGGGCGGCGGGCGGCTTGGGGAGAATTTCCAACTGCGTGACGCTCTTGCATCCTTGGCGGATGGACGTGCCGACGCAGTCGGTGCCGGTGTCGCCGCCGCCGATAACGACGACGTGGCGGTCTTTGGCCGAGAGATGCGCGGGCACTTCGGTGCCGTCGAGGAGGCACTTGGTGTTGGTGGTGAGGAATTCCATGGCGGGAAAAATTCCGGCCAAGTCACGACCTTCGATCGTGAGGTCGCGGGGCTGCGTCGCACCGCAGCAGAGGACGACGGCGTCGAAATCCTTGCGCAGTTTTTCCGCCGGATAGTTTTGTCCGACGTTCGCGTTGGTGACGAATTCGATGCCTTCGGCGGCGAGGATGTCGACGCGGCGTTGGACGATGTCGTCCTTGTCCAACTTCATGTTGGGGATGCCGTAGGTGAGGAGTCCGCCGATGCGGTCGGCGCGCTCGAGGACGGTGACGAGGTGGCCGGCTTTGTTCAGTTGATCGGCGCAGGCCAGGCCGGCGGGACCGGATCCGACCACGGCGACCTTTTTGCCGGTGCGGTGTTTCGGCGGATTGGGAACGACCCAGCCTTCCTCGAAGCCGCGTTCGATGATGGAAAACTCGATGTTCTTGATCGTGACCGGCGGCTCGATGATGCCGAGCACGCAGGCGCCTTCGCACGGCGCTGGGCAGACACGGCCGGTGAATTCGGGGAAGTTGTTCGTCTTGTGCAGGCGGTCGAGGGCTTCGCGCCAGAGGCCGCGGTAGACGAGATCGTTGAATTCGGGGATGAGATTGTTGATCGGGCACCCGCTGGCCGCGCCGTTGAGGATCATGCCGGTCTGGCAGAACGGCGTGCCGCAATCCATGCAACGCGCGCCCTGCTCGCGGAGTTTTTCCTCGGCGGTGTGCGCGTGGAATTCCTCCCAATCGCGGATGCGCTCGAGCGGCGAGCGGTCGGCGGGGATTTCGCGGGTGAATTCTTTGAATCCGGTCGGCTTGCCCATAAATCAGTTGCCCCCC
>JBIKXZ010000178.1:0-4908 GCA_044355525.1 Chthoniobacterales bacterium | reverse complement strand
CCCCGGCCAGAATCCGGTCCGGACGCAAGGTCTCGATCCGCAGCGGGAACCCGGCGCGCTCGAAGAAGTCCCCTTCGGTCAACATCGGCACGGTCTCCGCGTGGCAGGCCACCGCACAGCCATGCCGGCGCTGGATCGCCGCCGCGTCCGCCGTGTGGTCCCAGTGTCCGTGGGTCAGCACGAGCAACCCGATCTTCTCCCCGGAAAACTCCTCATCCGCCCCCTCCGGAGCGTCGAAAAGCACCCCGCCACCCGGCGCTTGGACCAGGAAGCTGTTGGTTTCGTAGGGCCCTCCAGTGAAAGATTTGAACTGCAGCATGGTCTCGCGGTCCAAGCTACGTGCCTCATTTTCCTTGCGCAACCCGCCTTTCAGGGCGACGAGTTACCGATTCTCCGATGAAACTGTCCGCTTCAGTCCGCTGGCTGGCCCTGATCCCCCTGCTCGTCTCCGCCCCGCTGCACGCCGCACCCGACGCCGGTCAGGGCGAAAAAATGGGCGAGGTGGCCAGCACCGTGGCCCGCATGCTCGAGAGCGCGCACTACAGTCGCCAACGCCTCAATGACGAAGTCGAACCCGGCTTCACCCAAGCCCGCAAGGCCCTCGACCGCTACCTCGAACTCCTCGACTACAATCGCCTCTTCTTCACGCAGAAGGACATCGACGAATTCACCGCCCGCCATGGCGACACGCTGCAGAATGACATCATGCTCAGCGATCTCACCGCCGCCTACAGCATCTACGACCGCTTCCTCGAGCGCGTCTGGGCCCGCGTGGGCAAGGTGAAAGAACTTGTCGAAAAGGATTTCACCTTCGACAGCGACCGCACCGTCGAAATCAACCGCGACAAATCTCCCTGGCCGGCCGACGAAGCCGAGGCCGACCGCATCTGGGAAGCCCGCATCGAAGCGGAAATGCTCCAAGCCATCCTCGCCGAGCGTGCCCTCGAGGAGGCCGCCGCGAAAAAGAAAAAGGATAGCGGCGAGGCCGCCGAGCCCGTGGCCGACAACAACGGCGGCCTGCCAAAGCGCACGCCGAAGGAAACCATCCAGCGCCGTTACGATCGCATGCTGAAGTCTCTGCAGGAAGAAACCCGCGAGGACCAGGCCAGCACCTTCCTTTCCGCCCTCGCCCAGAGCTACGACCCGCACTCCGAATACATGAGTCAGCGCGCGCTCGACAATTTCAACATCCAGATGGGCCTCTCCCTCGTCGGCATCGGCGCGGAACTGCGCAGCGAGGACGGCTATGCCAAAATCCAACGCCTCGTCCCCGGCGGACCCGCCGAGCGCGGCGGCCATCTCAAAGTCAACGACCGCATCGTCGCCGTGGCCCAGGGCGAGGGCGAATTCGAGGATGTCATGGACATGAAACTCGACAAAGTCGTCGAACGCATCCGCGGCAAGAAAGGCACCACCGTCCGCCTGCAGGTCCTCCCCGCTTCCTCCGTCGACCCCGCCAAACGCGACGTCATCAACATCGTCCGTGACGAGGTCAAATTGAAGGACGAGGAAGCCAAAGCCCAGGTCATCGACGCGGCCGGCGAGGACGGACGCGACACCCGTATCGGCATCATTACCTTGCCCAGCTTCTACGCCGACATGGGCCGCGGCGGTTCGGCCAAAAGCACGACGCGCGACGTCACCGCCCTCCTCAACCGCCTCAAACGCGAGGGCATCGAAGGACTCATCATCGACCTGCGCCGCGACAGCGGCGGCTCGCTCGAGGAAGCCGTGCGCCTCACCGGCCTCTTCATCCCCAAAGGCCCCGTGGTGCAGGCCAAGGACACCAATGGCAGCATCAATGAAATGAAGGACCCGGACCCCGGCGTGCTCTGGGACGGACCCCTCGTCGTTCTGATGAACCGCCTCAGCGCCTCGGCCAGCGAAATCTTCGCCGCCGCCCTGCAGGACTACGGACGCGCCATCGTCGTGGGCGACGAGAAAAGCTTCGGCAAGGGCACCGTGCAAACCCTCCTCGAAGTCGACCGCTTCCTCCCCCTCTTCGCCAAAGCCCGCCAGTCCGGCGCGGTCAAACTCACCATCCAGAAATTCTACCGCGTCAAAGGCGGATCCACCCAATTGCGCGGCGTGGCCTCGGACATCGTCCTGCCCTCCCTCACCGACCAGCCCGATGTCGGCGAGGGTGCGCTGAAAAATCCGCTCGCTTACGACGAAGTTCCGGCGCGCTCGTTCACGCCGTTCGGCAATGCGGCGGGACTTCTCCCCGGCCTCCGCGCCGCCAGCGAGGCGCGCGTCGCGCGCAATCCCGAATTCTCCTACGTCCTCGAGGACCGCACGCGCTTGGAGGAGCGCATCGAGGAAAACACCGTCAGCCTGAACAAAAAGGAACGCGTCGCCGAAATCGAGGAGGACAAAGCCCGCCGCGAAACGCGCCTGGCCGAACGCAAGACACGGGGCGGACCGAAATTCGCCGCCCTCGAAGTCACCCTCGACACGGTCAAGGATCCCAAACTCCAGCCCGTGGCCCTCGACAAACCGCCGAAACGCTCCACCTTCGAAGATCCCGACGAGCCCGATCCCTCCGCGCCCGACGAGGAAGAGCCCTACGTCGACCCCGTGCGCGACGAAGCTATCCTCATCATGCAGGATTGGATCCAGGTCGAAGGCAAACCGGCCGTGACCGCCCGCGCCGGCGCCGCGGAATAAACTTAGCCGCACCGGCTGGACAAACATCCGCGCTGACGGCAGGTTTTCCGCGTGATGAAAAAATCTTTTCCAGCCTTGGCGGCCGTCTTCATGCTGACCGGCCTAACCGCCTGCAACACCATGCGCGGCATCGGCGAGGACATCAGTGCTTTCGGACGTTACCTCTCCAGCTCCTCCGGCACCTCGTCCCCGCACACCGCGCCGCCGCCCCCGTCGTCTTTTTGACGCCGCGTCTCGACAAGACAAAGCAGTTCCCGTAATTGTTGGTCTGTTATGAGCAAACTATTCCTCATCATCGTCGGTGCCGCCATCCTGTGCGGCGTGACTGCCTGCAACACCGTCAGCGGCGTCGGCCAAGACGTCAGCGCCGTGGGGCGTGACATCTCCTCCGGCGCGCAAGGCGTCGAGCAGAACATCCGCGGCAACTGACCGCATCGACAGCGCGGCACGACCGCGCTAAATTCCCCGGGTTAAGCTCCCGTAGCTCAGGGGATAGAGCAGCGGATTTCTAATCCGTTGGTCGGAAGTTCGAATCTTCCCGGGAGCGCCCCTCTCCCGCCCTTCAGAGCCCCGCCGACTCCACCTTGTGGTCGAGATGAAGCACGCCGAGCGCGCGCTTGATCAGCGCCCGGCCGCTCTCCTGTTCGTCGAGCACCACGATGTCCGCCCCCACCTCGGCGAGACGCTCCGCCTCCGATTTGAATTTGGTCCGTGCCATCACCGCGATGGCCGGATTTTCCTCCCGCACGTAACCGAGCGCGGCCTCAACCGCCGGAGTGGCCGGAAAAGTGAAGGCGACCAACTTGGCCCGGTCCACCCCGCACAGTTTCCAGACCTCGCGCTGCGCCGCGTCGGCAAACAAGGCGTGCTGACCATTGCTCTGGAGTTCGCGGATCGCTTGCGCGTTCAGGTCGATGACCAACGAAGGCACACCTTGGGCGGAAAGCGCGGAGACCAACGCCTGCCCAACCGGTCCGTAGCCGCAGACGATGGCATGGTCCGACAACTCGACCCCGCTGCGGTGCTCAGTCTCACCGCGGCGGCGATAACGCAGCAGATCGGGGTAATTTTTCTCCAACCACTGACCCAGGGGCTGGGCGTAGCGCATGAGCACCGGGACCAAGGCCATCGACAGCGCCATGGCGGCCAAGAGGGGTTGGTTTAACTCGTTGGGCCAAGTGGTCAGCTGCGCTGTCTTGCCCATCAGGACGAGGGAAAACTCCCCTGCGCTCCCCAGCCCGATCCCCGCCGCCGTGGCCGCCCGCCAGCTCAGCCCGAGAAAGCGCGCGATCACCGCGATGAGAAGCGCCTTCCCGACAATCAACCCGCCGGCCACGGAGAGCACAATGCCCCAGTCCTTGAGCAGCGGCGCGATCTCGATACCCAGGCCGACGGACACGAAAAATATGGTGAGGAACAGGTCCTTGATCGGCGCGACGTCCGAAAGGATGCGGTGTTTGTACATGCATTCGCTCACCGCCAACCCGGCCACGAACGCCCCGAGCACCACGCTCAAGCCCATCAAAGCGGCGAGAAAGGCCACGCCCATGCACAATCCGGCCACGGTGAGGGTGAAAAGCTCCCGGCTTTTGGTCATGGCCACCGCGTGCAGCACGTGCGGAATGACATAACGCGCCAACAGCACGGCAACCCCCAGGAAGACCGCACCCTTTGCCACCACACCGAAAAGCACCGGAGCAAGAGCCCCGCCGCCGGCCCCCGTGGCCATCAAGGCCGGCAGGATAACGAGGAAAAAGATGATGAAAATGTCCTGGAAGATGGCAATGCCCAAGGCCAGCCGCGCACCCGAACTCGCGGCGATCCCCATATCTTGATAGAGCTTCACGCTGATCGCCGTGGAACTCAGTCCGCAGGCCACCGCGACCACGATGACCTGCGACCACGAAAGCCCGAAGTAAGCCCAGGTGGCCAAAGCGGCGGCCGCCATGGTGATGCCCATCTGCACGGTGCCCCCGGTGAAAGCGTAGCGCCGCAGATGCTTCAACTCGCTCAGGGAGAATTCCATCCCCAGCACAAAGAGAAGCAGCATCACCCCGTAGTCCGACATCGTCACCACCGTCTCCCGCGCCCGCTCCCCGGCGACCGACTCGAGCAGGCCCGTGTTGGCGATGGCCACGCCGCAGAGAAAATAAGCGACGAGCAAAGACTGACGCAGCCGCAACAGCACGAGCGACGCCGCCACCACACCCACCAGCATCAAGGCCAGCAGGGAAAACATCG
>JBIKXZ010000177.1:0-4937 GCA_044355525.1 Chthoniobacterales bacterium | reverse complement strand
TAGAGCCACGATCATTAAGTGCGTAGACGCGCCAAGATTGTCGGTTGCAAACCGAAGGAGCCCTTTGAGCAGTAACAACCGCACGCTGAATATCCTGACGGTCAACCGATTTGTCGGAAAACACACGAACACTGTGTCGAGCGGCAGCGAAGTCAGCAAAGTCTATGGTCCACCTTGCCTTAAGATGGTCTGCTCGGATCTCGATCACTCCGCCTGCAACATCAGGCATCAGGCCGGATACAGAGCTTAAGTATGCCCTTACCTCTTGGAGCGTCCCCGATGGCTCAGCACCGGCCACGTCATGGAATGAGACATAGGATTCCAGCGCTTTGTGGCTCGTCGCCGTCACCTCATCCTGACCAAAGCGGGACGAATACGAGCGGAGCAATGGCAGAAAATCGGGAACTATCCATGAGGCACCGAACCCGAGTTTGGGTCGAGGCAAAGCAAGCCCTTTCTCAATCTTGTGGTAATAGAAGGTGATCAGCGCCGCTTCGTTGGCGCGGGAGCGTGACTTTCTGAACGATAGCGAAAACTTGGCATACCGCGACGTGTCAAAGAGCGCGTTCGACACTATCCAGTATAGCGACACCACATTGAGACAAAGGTCACGGCGTAGCCTTCTCAACGGTTCCGGTAGCAATTTATAGAGGGCCTGAATCATCGAGTCTAAGTGAGAGAGCGAAAAGGCCGCTTCACCGACCTATGGAAGCAAAGCGCTGAAGAAGACGCCCTAGTCTTCCTCCGGAGCCAACCCTCGCTGCAAGCCGCCTCAAACACCATATCCCTGCTACGAGGGACAACAGCAGGGCGAGGGCGCTCCCTGCGGGTTGCGCCAAACAGAGCGAAACCGCCAAAGCAGCAAGGCATACGAAAAGTGAAGCTAAGGCCAAGGCAACAACCTGAAAAGACAGTTCTAATCCGGAGTATTTGCGAACTACAACAAAGACAACGATGCATTGAAGCCAGATATAAATTGCGAAGGCCCAGGCAATACCCTGCATTCCAAAGGCAGGCAGAAGCAGAAACGATAGGGCTACATGCAAAACGGCGCCGTGAGTTCTGGTTAAGTATATCCATAGCGTGCTCCCTTTGGCGGACAGGACCATGCCGATCGGCCAACTAATCGTTTGCCCCAACACACCGATAGCGAAAATCTTCAAAGGGACCACAGCAGCAGAAAATTTCGAGGAGTAGAACAGTTCAATCAACACTGGCGCAGAGGCAATCGCAGCGAGGATTACAGGCAGGCAGAGAAGAATACCGGTTTCGACCTGCTCTTTCACCAAGCGGCTGATCTCCGTATTGGTCTCGGCGACAGCCGTCAAACGCGGATAGAAGTCCGTGCCCATGGCCTGCAGCACGAAGGCCCCGAACATTCCGGAAAGGGCCCAAGCAGCCTGATAAATCCCGGCCGCCTCGATGCCCAAATCGCGCACGATCAAGGCGCGAATGGCCAGGCCGACGGCGCCGGCGAGCAACGCGCCATACATGAAGGCCGAACCGAGTCGAAAAAGCGCCACGGAGTTAAGCCAAGTCTCGGACCAAGTCTGCTGCACAGGCGCGAGTTCGATTCTCCGCGAAAACCACCACGAGGTTCCCAGTTGGACAAATGAAGTTAGAATTATGACGGGCAAAATGCCATCGTGGCCCAGCCACCAATAGACCGAGACGGAGAGCACCGTGGCGATGATGGCGGAGGCAATCTGCATCCTCGCCAAGTCCCCGATCTTGCGAACCCCTTGAAGCAGAGCCCGCTGCCCTCCGGCCACCAAATCAAGCAAGACGGCGCTTCCGAGAATGGCAATCGCCCAAGCATGTTCCGGCGATCCGAAAGTCCACTTGGCCAGCGGCCACGCCAGCGCCGCAGTGAGAACCCATCCGAGTATGCCGCTCGCCCAACAAACGCGTCGCAGCGTTTTCGCTGTTGCGGCGATGCGTTCGGCATTGTTCGTGCCGGCCGCCGCGGCCACTTCCCGCACGCCGCTTTCATTGATACCGAATTGAGCGAAGGTTCCGACCAAACCGATGGCGGACACGTAGAGACCGACCAGTCCCACACCGGATGGCCCCAGCAAGAGAGCGACAGCCTTGGTGCGCAACAGGGCGACGACGTAATTGATCGCCTGCGCCCCGCCGACGATCGACGAAGACTTTAGAATTTGCCCGTAAGAGGAAGTAGACACAAAAACCAAGCCATCGCAGGGACAACAATACTACGGACTGGTCGGTGGATAGCTGACAGACCGCGAAGAATGTTTATCGCACTCGCTCGTATACCGCATAGCCGTAACCGTTCACGCCGAACCATTGCGAAAGCCGCCCGGGTAGTTTCTGCTTCGCGGCAAAACGATTATTGACCAGCTTGAAGTTGGCGTAAGTGGGAGGCTCCGCGTAGAAAAAGCAATACTGCTGAGCAACGAGCCAATCGGTATCGGGCTCCTCGCAAGGAGGCACGTAGCCATAGAGGACCTCTAGGGCCTGTTAACACTGGTTCGTTCATCGTAGGGCTCACGGACACGGGGACAACGCCGCCCAAGTTGCGGACGTTGATGAGCAAAATCGGAGCAGCTTCAATCGTCATTTCAGCTTCCAGTCACCTCGTTCAATGCAGCTTCGAAAAGCGCGGGATCGACATGGATGCAACTATCCTGGCGCTGCTCAACGATCGCGCAGTGGTGGAGAAAACCGAGTGCCGAGCAAATCGACCAGTAGCAGCGACGGATGCTGTTCGATCCAAGAATCTCGAAAACCTTTGTTCCGGGCTGGCACCAGACGAGATTGGCAAAACCTCCGCCGTGCGGTCCGATTACAATTGCAGCCTCGCGGAATAGTCGGACCTGCTGCGCAAATGATAACTCCTCGCATCGCACTACCTCGAAATCATTACGCCGCAGGGCTGGCAGCAAGTCAGCCTCGTTGACAATGCTCCGTTCCGTTCCCGGTTTTCTGGAAACGTAGATTTTCCGGAAGCCCTTGACGATACCTTCAAGCGCGAGGTGGCGGAAGACGCTAAGCCTGAGTTTTTCCAAACTACCGGGCGTATGATCCCCGGTCATGGCTACCGGCGGAACATGCGCCAACTTTTCCACGCACCATGGGCGCTTGCCGCGGAAGGTGACGCAGGATTCCGCAGGCACGCCAACGGCCTGGAGGCTTTCCCGCTCTGGAGCCGTCATACCATCGGGCACGATAAACCGGGTCGCCGGCGGCAAATCAGCAAGAACTGATTGCACCCGCGGAAGAACATCGCAAATCCAATGGTAATAGCCGCGACACCAATACAACATCACGTTGAAGTAGGTTCCCGCAAGACGCTTGGGAAAAAAGCTTCGCCACGAGCGGCGAAAGTCGGGACAATTTCCCAACTGCTCAGGAAACCACAAGGCATCGATCACGGGCAACCCTTGGGCATCGATCACCAGACCGGACTCGCCCCAGACCGTCGCTGGCGCGATCTCACGGACGTATTTGGGGAACGCACCGACAATTTCAAGATTCGGGGTTTCCGCCGGAATAGTCCCAAAGAGAGGCGATAGCTGCGCTCGACCCATCACGTAACGTGCGACTTCGCTCTGATGATGATGTCCATAAGATCGTAAACCGCACCATCCGCCGCGATTTCTTTGATGCGTCTGTGACCAGCCATCCCCATCTCTTGCCATCGCGACCTGTCGTTCCAGGCCCGCTCCATGGCCGCCGCGTAGGAGGAGGGCGAAGCGGACTCAGCCACCCAGCCATTGACACCGTCTTGGATAGTTTCCGCAATACCTCCGACGTCGGTAACCACCGCAGGACGGCTCGCCATCATGGCTTCAAGCAGGGCCAACGGGCGCCCCTCACCGCGGGAAGGCAGTAGGAGAATGTGCTGGTCCCGCCAGATGTCCCCGGCCGCCGCGACATAACCGGCGAATTCGACCCGGTCGGCCAGCCCGTAAGATTTCGTCAGGTGTTCCAAATGCGAGCGATCCGGACCCTCTCCAAAAAAGGTCATCTTCCAGCTCCTTGCTAGCCACTCCGGACGGCGCAGGATGTCGAGCAGAACGTCTTGGCATTTCCAACCCGTCTCCATGCGCGCAACGTTCGCGAAATGCGGAACCTCGGACCGTGGCCAGCCGAAATAGGTGTCGGTAGTGAAGCGGATCGGGTTGCTGATCACCGGTTGCGCCGAAAAATCGATGCCGAATTGGCGAGAGGCAGTGTCACGGTTGTGCTCGGAGACAAAAACAACCTTTCGCGCTTTCGAGAGTAACGAAGCAATGCGCGCCCTCTCGTCCCGGGAAATCACCAACTGCTCCGCATTGAATTGGCAGAGGATGACCACATCAGCCTTGGTCGCCAGTAGGGCCGGCAACAAGCCGTGAGGGTAAGCCAGCGAAGGCAGGGAACCGGTAGAAACCACCACCGTATCGAAGCGGTCGAGGAGCGAGCGGGGGAAAGGAGTAAACAAGCGCGCGCGATAGGCTGCCAGATCGAGCAGGGAGGGTGTTCGCCAAACAGCCACATCCCCGCCTTCACTGCGAAGATCGGCAATCTGGGTGCTGCGCGCGATGTCGCGATGCACCCAAGCTGCCACGCGGGAATCCGAGTGGAGTATGCCCAACGCGGCGCGATACCACAGTTCCTCGCTGCCCGGCCAAGCGTAGCCGGTGGTGGTGGAGATGAAGAGGACGTTAGCCATGGAACTAAGATCGGGCCAAGCGGTGCCCTACCTCGCTGGACGGCCTTTCTACAAACCTGCACATCAAGGCGGACAGGCAATAAATTATACCGAACATGAGCAGACCGCCAAGGGTGAGCGTCAGGACAATGTCGCCATGAAAGAGTCGGGCCTCCAATCGCGGGGCCAACTGCACGATGAGCGGCTGGTGGATGAGGTAAAAGGAATAGCTGACCAGACCGAGCGGAACGGTCGCATGCTCCGCCAGCGTCAGCGG
>JBIKXZ010000048.1:0-15075 GCA_044355525.1 Chthoniobacterales bacterium | reverse complement strand
GGTGGACAACAAACTGCCCGCCGCGCCGTCCGCCCCGGCTCCGACCGCGCCCGCCGGCAGCTAAACATCCGCATGACCGCCGCAGCCCTGCGGGCCGGCGTCCTCGGCCTCGGACTCATCGGCTCGCGCGTCGCCGCGCGCGTGCAGTCCGCGGCTTTTCCACTGGCTGTGTGGAACCGCACTGCGCGGGATTTCGCGGGTCTCCCCGCCCTCGCCCCCGACCCCGCCGCGGTCGCCCTCCAGGCCGACATCTTGCAGATCTTTGTCGCCGATGACGAAGCCCTGCGCGCCACCGTGCATGCCCTGCGGCCCGCCCTCGGACCGAACCACGTCGTTCTCAGCCACTCCACCGTCGCCCCGGAAACCGCGCGCCAGCTCGCTGCCGAAGTTTCCGCGACCGGCGCCGCTTTTCTCGACGCCCCCTTCACCGGCAGCCGCGATGCCGCCGCGCAGGGACAGATCACCTACTATATCGGCGGCGAGGCTTCCGCCCTCGAGCGCGCGCGACCGGTCCTCGCGGCCAGCGCCAAGTCCATCCTCCCTGTGGGCGAGGTCGGACAAGCCAGCGCGGTCAAACTCGCCACCAACATCATGGCCGCCGCCGCTGCCGTCTCCCTGGCCGAGGCCATCCACCTCCTCCGCGCCAACGGCGTCGACCCGCACGTGCTCGTCACCGCCCTGGAAAACAACGCCGCCCGCTCCGGCGTCGTCGACCTCAAACTTCCCTGCATGCTCGGTGACGATTACGCCCCGCGCTTTTCCGCCCGCAACATGCGCAAAGACCTCCGCCTCGCCGCCGCCGCCGCCGACCCGCAACATCGCGCCCTCACCGAAGCCATGCGAAATCTCTACGAACAAGCCTGCGCCACCGGCCTCGGCGAAGAAGACTTCGCCACCGTGGTCAAAGTCGCCTCGCCCTCCCCTTAAAACTGACAAACCTAAAACTTGAAACTCCTCCGCTCTTGCCTCCCCCGCCCCGTTCCTGAATCCTCCACTTCCATGAAAGCGGTCCTCGTCCTTGTCGCCCTCCTGCTCGGGCCGGTTGTGCAAGCCCAGCAACTCGGACCCGATGTCGCCGTGGCCATGGTCAAAGTCGGCAAAGAACGCGACCTTCGCCGGGTGGTCATCGGACTTTACGACGGCGCCGCCCCGCAGCACGTGCAGAACTTCAAGGACCTCGTGGCACGCGGCTACTACAAGGGCATGCGTTTCCACCGCGCGTTCCCCGGCGCCCTGTTGCAGACCGGTGATCCTTACAGCAAACGCGGACCCACCGACCGCACCGGCACCGGAGGACCGGGATACACCGTGCCCGCGGAAATCCGTCTCCCGCACACGAAGGGCGCCATTGCCGCCTCACGCATCGACGGACCGACCAATCCCGCGCGCGTTTCCAACGGCAGCCAATTTTACATCTGCCTCAAAGCCATGCCCGACCTGAACGGCAAATACACCGTCTTCGGACGCATCCTCGAAGGCTTGGAGGACTTGGACGACATCAGCCGCAAAACGACGGACCCCAACAACTTTCCCTTGGAAAAAATCTACATCAAAAGCATAGTCATGGAACCCCGCGTCGCCTACTAGCGGCGCCGGCACGGCAAATTTCTCGGGCGGGTTCCGGAGTGGCCAAACGGGGCAGACTGTAAATCTGCTGGCTTATGCCTTCAGTGGTTCGAATCCACTCCCGCCCATTTTTTCTTGGATTAGAACCACTGGTTCGAGCCGTAGTGAAGCGGAGACAGGTCGCCGCAGGCGACCAATCCACTCCCGCCCATATTCCCGCCGTGGATGAGAGCGCCGCGCAGCGGCACAGACCGACGCAAAGTCGGCCCCGCAGGGGTGTAGGCTGAAGGCCGCAATCAACATTCGCCGTTCGAGCCGAGCGAAGCGAGACAGGCTGAGCAAAGCGAAGCCAATCCACTCCCGCCTATTCTCCGCGCACCAGCGCATACACGGGGAAATGTTGCTGCGGCGACCAATCCACTTCCCGCCCATTTTCTCCTTCGGATAAGAGCACTGCCGAGTGGGAGAAAACGCTACTCCCCCTCAAGGTCCATCATCTTCACCTTGCGCCGCCGGTAGTCGCTTTTTTTGTCGCGATGCGCTTTGGGCGGGGACGGGAGTTTGCGGCGCGGGGATGGAGCCTCCGCTGTCACTGTGAAAATAGTTTTGCCGCCGCGTGCCATGGATCGACTTCCGTCAGGGAGGCAATCAAAGGGACGCGGGCGGCTTTGTCGACGTGATTTGTCGGCGCCCGGGCTCTCGTCAATCGGACGTGTCCGCAGCCGCCAGGCGCTTGGATCGCGGGGCACCGTGCGTGGCGTCCCACGCGGCGCGCAGGGCTTCAAGATCGACGGGCGTGTTCTCACCTTTGGCGCGACCGAAAATCTGGGCGCTGTAAGGGGCCAAGGTGAGCTTGGCTTGGCTGGTGCTGTTGATTCGCGGATCGTCGAGTCCGAGACCGGTCAAGTCGCCGCCGTATTTCGGGTCGTCGCTGTTGAAGAGCTGATGCCAGCGTCCGGAGGACGGGAATTTCACTTCGTAGTCTTCCAACGCGCGGCCGGAGAAGTTGATCACGACGAGCAGGTCATCGCCGGATCCGCCGGGCAAATGACGCCGGAAGGCGAGGACTTTGTTTTCTTCGTCGGCCTCGATGACGCGGGCGTGCGGGCCGGTGAGCGCCGCGCTGCTCCCGCCGAGATTGCGGCGCAGGCGGACGAGATCCTTGTGCAGCAAAAAGGAGCGGAAGGATTCCTCGCCACGGCGCCAATCGAGTGGATTGGTGTCGTGGAATTCGCGGTCTTCCAGCAATTCCTGTCCCATGAAGAGCAGCGGGATACCGGGTGAAGTGAGCGTGAGCACGGCGGCCAAGGCGCTCTTGCGGCGGGCTTTGAGGCCCTGCGGATCGTAGGCGCTGACCTCGGTGATGAGCCGGCGCTTGCCATTGAGGCGTCCGGTCTCGTCGTGGTTCTCGGTGTAGATGACGCGACGGAACCCGAGGTCGGAGTCGATGCGGCGGGCGATGTCCTCGATGCGGCGGGCGGCATCGGAACTGCGCAACAATTGCGGCACGACGCCGTCATCGCCCGCGGTGTGGAAGTCGTATTCCCACGAGGCGTCGAAGCGGCGGTCGCCGACCGAGTCCTCGGCAATGCTGATTTTGCCGGGATACTCGCTGCGGATTTCGCGCGCAATGCGGTCGAGCATTTCCTCGCCCTCGGCATTGGCCACGGCGCCGTCTTCGATCGCGCGGATGTTGATCGTGGAATCCCAGCGCAGTCCATCGACGCGGTATTCGTCGAACCACATGCGCACCTGATCCATGACGAATTCGCCCACTTCGCGGCGACCGAAGTTCGGGCGCGGCCCCCACGGGGTCAGTCCGCGTTCGTCATCCTCGTAGAAGTAGATGCCGCCCTTGTTGTCCCCGCCGCCGTAGCCGTCGAACTGCCAAAGGTGCAGGTCGCCGGGTCCGTAGTGGTTGTGCACGATGTCGAGGTGCACGGCGATCTGACGCTCGTGGCAGGCTCTGACGAACTCCTTGAGCGCGTCGGGTCCGCCGTAGGCGCTTTCCACCGCGAACTGGTCGCTCGGATTGTAGCCCCAGCTGTGGTCGCCGGGGAATTCGTTGACCGGCATGAGCAGGACGCAGTTCACGCCCATCTCGACGAGGTGATCGAGTTTTGCCATGGCATCGCGCAGCGTGCCGGGGCGCCCATCCTCCGGGTCGGGATCGTGGAAAGTGCCGGGGTGCAACTGGTAGATGACCAGATCGCCGGCGGCCAACGGTTCGGGCGGGGTGCTCTTGCCCCAATCGAAGGCCGACGGGTCATAAATCACGCTTTTGCCGTCCGACGAAGTGACTTGGCGGGCGCGCGGGTCTTTGCGTTCGAGTTCGCCGTTGATCAGGAACATGTATTCGTCCCCGGGTTTGGCCGCTCTGACTTCGAGCGACCAAACTCCGGAGGCGCCTTCCTTTTTCAACGAGTCGCGGCCGCCTTTCCAGTGGTTGAAGCTGCCGATGACGCAAACCGTTTCCGCGTTGGGAGCCCAGACACGGAAGAGCGTGCTTTTGACCCGGCCGCCCGGCGTCTTGAGGACGGTCGCGCCGAGCGGATCCGAGGAGGACGCAGCGAGCGGTGCGATGCCGGTGACGAGGGACACGATCATAACCGCCGCAGCGAAGATGCGGCGCCGACGAAGCCGTCCGGTGAAACCGGCGGCATGAGCTGGACTGCAGACTCTGGGGGAAACGCGTGATAGCGTTTCCATACGCGTCTCACAGAGCATTTGCCGTGCTTAGTCCGCAAACTATTTGTGCGTAGGCAACGGTGACATTTTCGTAACCGAACGGCGGGGGGCGCCGTTGCCGTCTCCGCCAATTGCTTTGACTCGGCCGCGCGGGGCGCCGAAAGATAACTGCGTATGTTCCGCTCCCTCCTGTTCCTCGCCGCCGTTTTTCTGGCCGGCTGCGGCACTCCCTACGGAATGCAGGGCTCCTTGGGCGGGGTCAAAACCTGGCAGCATCCCAACGGCGACGTCGAGATCATCGTCGTCGGTTCGCACCACCAACCCTACGACCACCTGGCCAAAATGTGGCGGACCAAAGCCGAGGAGGCCACCATGCTGCGCGGTTCGCGGCAATACGAAGTGATTTCTTTTTCCACCGGACGCGAGGTGCTCGGCGTCGAATTCATGGGCGAAGGCAGCACCAAGGAACGCTATGCCGACGACATGCCATTCTGGACCCCGAAGGTGGCCCGCGGCGTGATCCGGGTGAAAAACCCGCGCCCTATGCGGCCCTGACCGGCCTCCTAACCCCATCCCGGCGTAACGTCCTCCACTGCGCGATCCCGGCTTCCCCCGCCCTGCTCGGCCCTGAAGGCCGACGGCGCAACCGCGCTTTGACCTGCCGCCCGCGCGGACTTATCAATGATCCGTGATCGCGGACGCCGCATGGTCCCGGGCGAGGAGCTATCTCGGACGCGCCCTGCGTCTGGTCTGTCCGGTTTGCGGTAAGACGCCGATGTTTCCGTCGGTGGCGCGTACGCGGAGTTTGCACGACTGGTTCACGCCATTGGATGGCTGTCCGCGCTGCGGCTACGCTTACGACCGGGAGCCGGGATATTTTTTACTCTCCATCTGGGCCATCAACTACGGCATCGCCGCGCTGCTCGGATTGGTGCTTTATGTCATTTTCGAGGTCTGCTTCGACTGGCCGGTCTGGACACTCATCGGCGCGGTGATCGTCCCGGTGGTCTTCTTCAACATCCTCTTCGCCCGCCACTCGAAGGCCATCTTCGTGGCATGGGATCATTTTTTCGATCCGCACGAACGCGAGGGCGGCGATGACGGCGGCAATGTGCCCCGCGACCCGCCGCCGGCGCCCGCGCAACCTCCGAGACGCGCGCGTATGCCAGTCGACGCTGGCGTTTGAGGGGTTCTCCGTCGCTACAAAAGCGATCGACGGAGGCCCAAGGCGACCGCATAAACTGCATCCATGCCGGAACTGCTCAAGGCCCTGCTGGTCAGCGCTTCGCTCGGCGCGCTGCTCGGCCTCGAACGCCAGTGGAGCGGTCAGCGCACCCACCCGAAGGTGGAAACGGTCGCCGGGGCGCGAACCTTCGCGCTATGGGGGGTCTTGGGGACGCTGTGCGCGTGGATCGACCGCGGCCATCAGCCGGGCATTTTCCTCGCCGGCTTCGTCGGCATGGTCCTGCTCGTTTCGTTGTTTCTTTTCCGCCGCGCCGTCCGCGACCGCGACATCGGTCTGACCACCGGGGCCGTCAGCCTCGCCACGTATCTGCTCGGCGGGCTGGTTTCTTACGGCGAGGTGAAAACTTCCGTGGTCGTGGCCGTCTCGCTGGTCGTGCTGCTCGCGTCGAAAGACTGGTTGCACAAAATGTCGCGGAAGTTCACCAGCACCGACGTCTATCAGGCCCTCCAATTCGCCGCCGTCACCGGCATCGTCCTGCCGCTCGTCCCGGATCGCCCCTACGGCCCCTACGGGGCGTTCAATCCCTTCAACATTTGGCTGATGGTCGTGCTCGTCTCGGGTTTGGGGTTCGCCGGGTATGTCGCGGTGCGGATTTTCGGCGGGCACCGCGGACTGGCCATGACCGGACTTCTCGGCGGCCTCGCTTCGAGCACCGCGACCACGCTGGCCATGAGTCGCGAAAGCCGTGAGCAACCCGAACTCGGACAAGTCTGCGCGTTGGCCGTGATTCTGGCCTGCACGGTCATGCTCGGGCGTGTCGCCGTCCTTGTCGGGGCGGTCAGTCCGACCCTTCTCGGTGCCGCCGCACCATGGCTCGCGCTTATGGCCGTGCCGGCGATCATCTTTGCCGCATGGAGTTGGCGACACTTCCGCGGCGAGGAAACGGCCGGCACGGCCAAACCCGCCGAGGCCCACAACCCCCTCAACCTGCGCGTGGCCGTCCAGTTCGCCATCCTCTACGCGCTGATCGTCCTGCTCGTGAAGTGGGCGCAGGACGTCTTCGGCGGAGCCGGACTTTATGTCGCCAGCTTTTTGTCCGGACTGACCGATCTCGATGCCATCTCGCTTTCCCTCGCGCAACTGCAAAAGGCCGGGCATGTCCTGGCCAACGAGGGTGCCCGCGCGCTCGTCATCGCCGCGATGGCCAATGCCCTGCTCAAAGCAGGCATGGCCGTGACGCTGGGCAGCGCGTCCATGCGGCGACCCGTCATGCTGGTCCTCGGCGCGACCGCCCTCTGCGCCGGTCTGGCCGCTTGGCTGATCTGAATCAACGCACCGCGGTCTGCGGTGCCGGGGCGCCGGCAGCCGGACGCGGACGGTAGGGTTCCTGCAGGGCGAGCAACTGGCTCACCGTGGCGAAACCGTAGCCCTTGGTTTTGAGATCGCTGATCGTGCCGGGCATGGCCTCGATCGTGCCGGGATGAATGTCATGCGCGAGAAGAATGCCGCCGGGCGTGGCGCCGTCGACCAGACGCTGACGCACCACCTCGGCACCCGGACGCCGCCAATCGAGCGGATCGACCGACCACATGATGACATCGAGGCCGTGTTTCTGCAGGAGGGCCTGCTCCACGCGGGCGTTGATCGCGCCGTAGGGCGGACGCATGTTCGTCGGGCGGCGTCCGGTGGCGCGCACGATGGCGTCCGTGGTCCGCGTCATCTCGCTGTCGAGCCGCGCGGCGCCGACTTTGGTCAGGTGCGGATGATTGTAGGTGTGGTTGGCGATTTCGTGACCCTCGGCCACGATGCGGCGGGCGATTTCGGGATAGGCGTCGACATTGCGGCCAATGACATAAAACGTGGCGCGTACGCCCTGCTGACGCAGGATGTCGAGGAGTTGCGGGGTGAGTTCGGGATGCGGTCCGTCGTCGAAGGTCAGCGCGACGACCGGACGCTCGGTCTTGACCGAACGATAGTTGGCCGGCGCGCGGGGCGGGCGCGGGGCGACCGGACCGTCGGTGCCGATGCTGATGGAAGGTTCTTGGCGGGGGGCCGCGGGGGCGGACATCTGGTCCTGCGCGCAGGCGGCAACGAGCATGGCCGCGATGGCGGCGAAAGGTGCGGTGGTTTTCACGATGGGCCGGGAGAAGGGCATGAGGACTAATCCGCGAGAACTCCCGCTTTGGCAAGCCCGGGACGCCGGGGCGAGCTGCGCAGGAAATCGATGAAGCACCGCAGGGCCGGCGAGCCGGCGCGGTTGCGGCGGGTGATCACGCCGACCGGACGCCACAGGGCGGGAGACGAGATTTCCACCGGGATGAGCGAGCCGGCGCGCCGCTCGTTGCCCAACGCGGTCTCGGGCAGGATGGAAACAGCGCCGTCGATTTCCACGGTGCGCTTGACCGTTTCGATGTTGTCGAACTCGCGTTCCGGACGCACCTGCAGTCCGGACGCACGCAAAGCGCGGTCGAGCGCCTTGCGCGTCGGCAGATCGGCGGCGAAGGCGATGAATTTTTCGGCGGCCAGTTCCCCCAGCGGCACGCGCGCGCGCCGGGCCAGACGATGCGAGGGACTGCAGACCAGCACCATGCGGTCGCGCCAGAGGACTTCAGCTTCCAATCCGCGCCGCGCGGCGGGGTAAGCGACCAGACCCGCCTCGGCCCGGCCGGCCAGCACGGCGGCGTAGACCTCGGCGGACCGCAGGTAATCGGTGTGGATTTTCACCTGCGGATATAGCCGCGCGAACTGCCGCGTGTAGGGCGGCAATTCGTGCAAACCGACACTCAACACCGCGGCCAGACGCAGGTCGCCGGTGACCACTTCGCTCAACTCGCGCAGGCGCACGTCGAGATCGTCGAAGACGGAGAGGATTTCCCGCGCGGCCCCGAGGAAGACGCGGCCCTCGGCGGTGAGGGAAAAACTTTTTTTGCCCCGCTCGATCAGCCTGACGCCGTAGCGTTTCTCCAGCGCTTTGACCTGCTGGCTCACCGCGCTCTGCGTGATCCCGTTGCGCTCGGCGGCCTGCGAAAAACTGGCGGTTTCGGCCAGATCGCGGAATACTTTGAAAAGCAGAATCTGCACGGCGGAGTATGAAACGATTTAATACTCTGCACCGGGACCATAAGCAAATCTAATGACTGACATCACCGCCCATCTCGCCGCCGTGCGCGGGCAAATCGAGGCCGCAGCCGTCCGCGCCGGACGCGATCCGTCCTCCGTGCGCCTCGTAGCCGTGTCGAAGACGCATCCGGCGTCTGCGGTGACGGAAGCCGCGGACGCCGGCCAGCGCGTCTTCGGGGAAAGCCGCGTGCAGGAGGCGCGCGAAAAAGTTCCCTCGTGTCCGCCCGGGCTCGATTGGCACTTCATCGGACACCTGCAGAAAAACAAAGTCCGGCAGGCGTTGCCCCTTTTCGGATTTTTCCACAGCATCGACAGCACCGCGCTGGCGCAGACCATCGACCGCGTCGCGGGCGAGACGGGGAAACCGGTGGATGGATTGCTAGAGGTCAATGTCTCGGGCGAGGAGACGAAGCACGGATTCACCCCGGAGCAATTGCGCACCGAATTCGCCGCTTTGTCCAAGCTTCCGCATCTTCGCCTGCGCGGACTCATGACCATGGCGCCCTACAGCGAGAATCCGCAGGACGCGCGTCCGGTCTTCCGCGCCCTGCGCGAACTGCGCGACGAATTGCAATCCGCGCACGACTGTCCCCTGCCCGAATTGTCCATGGGTATGAGCGGCGATTTCGAACCGGCCATCGCGGAAGGTGCGACGCTCGTTCGCATCGGGTCCTCCATCTTCGGCGAGCGACCTTATCCTCCTGTATGAGCCCGCAAATCCTGAATCTGCAAATCATCGGCCGCGAACTGGCCATCGCGTGGAGCGACGGACACGAAACGTTCCTCGCTCTGGAGGACGTGCGCAAAGCCTGCCCCTGCGCCGTCTGCAACGGCGAACCCGATGTC
Source organism: Chthoniobacterales bacterium (assembly GCA_044355525.1). GTDB lineage: Bacteria > Verrucomicrobiota > Verrucomicrobiia > Chthoniobacterales > JACTMZ01 > JACTMZ01. The sequence continues at coordinate 5,669 of JBIKXZ010000048.1, read as the reverse complement.
CTCGGCCGCGGCGACAAACCCGAAGTGAAGCACACGCCGGCCAGTTTCGATCTGGCCTCCTACGAAATGGTCGGCGGCTACGGCTGGCAGCCGAAATGGGCCGACGGACATGCCACTGGCATCTTTTCGGTCGGTTACCTGCGAAGGCTGGACCCAACTGCACCTTGAAGCCGGATTTGTTTGAACCGCACCCGTCCTTCCGTGCAGGATGACGGGTTTTCACCAATCATGAGCAACGCAAAGCAACACCACGTGACCATCATCTACGGCGACGGCATCGGGCCCGAAGTCGTCACCTCGACCCGCACCCTGATCGATGCGGCCTGCCCGAACATCGTCTGGGAAACCGCCGAGGCCGGGGCCGAAGTTTTCAAGAAAGGCATCGCCTCGGGCGTGCCGCAGGAAACGATCGACTCGATCAACCGCACGCGCGTCGCCCTCAAGGGCCCGCTCGAGACGCCGGTCGGCTTCGGGGAGAAAAGCGCCAACGTCACCCTGCGCAAACTTTTCGAAACCTTCGCCAACATCCGCCCCGTGCGCGAATTTCCCGGCGTGCCCACCCGCTTCTCCGGCGCGGGCATCGACATGGTCATCGTCCGCGAAAATGTCGAGGACCTCTACGCCGGCATCGAGCACATGCAGACACCGGACGTCGCGCAGTGCCTCAAGCTCATCTCCACCAAGGGTTGCGAAAAAATCATGCGCACCGCTTTCGAATTCGCGCGTTCCGAAGGACGCAAGTCCGTGGCCTGCGCGACGAAGGCGAACATCATGAAGAAAACCGAAGGCATGGTGAAATCCACCTTCGAGCGCATCGCCAAGGAATACCCCGACATCGAGTCCTGGCACATCATCATCGACAACTGCGCGCACCAGCTGGCCAAAAAGCCCGAGCAGTTCGACGTGATTGTCACGACAAACATGAACGGCGACATCATTTCCGACCTCGGCTCGGGGCTGATCGGCGGACTCGGCTTCGCCCCCGGGGCGAACATCGGACATGACGTGGCCATCTTCGAAGCCGTGCACGGCTCGGCCCCGAAATACGCGGGCAAGGATACGATCAATCCGACGGCCATGATCCTCTCCGGCGTGATGATGCTGCGCTACCTCAGCGAGTTCGAAGCGGCCGACAAGATCGAGAACGCGCTCCTCTACACCCTCGAATCGGGCGTGCACACCCGCGACGTTGTCACCGACAAGCCCCCGGTCGGCACCAAAGGCTTCACCGAGGCGATCCTGAAAAACTTCGGCAAGAAACCGACGAATTGGAAGACGCGCGAACGCACCCCGATGAAGATCCCGGCGCGCCCCGCCACCACCCGGATCAACAAGGCGGACAAACGCGAGACCATCGGCATGGACGTCTTCGTCGAGTTTGACGGCACCGCGGCGGAACTCGGGCCGAAACTCGAAGCCGCCTGCAAAGACACCGGCTTCAAACTCAAAATGATCTCCAACCGCGGCACGGTGGTTTATCCGCTCACCGGCACCGCCCCCGACGTGGTCGACCAATGGCGTTGCCGCATCTACCTCGAGCAACCCGTGACCGAGCCGTCCATGGCGCAGGTCAACAAGCTGCTCGAGTCGATCGAAGCCCAGGGTCTCCGTTGGATGCACATCGAAAAGCTGTGCAAATTCGACGGCGTCGAAAGCTTCACCAAAGCGCAGGGCGAGAACTGAGCCGAAGCCGTGCGGTCGGAATCCGTCCGCGAGCTACCCATCAGCGTCGTCCCCGCCGCGTATGGCGAGTAGTGGCCAAGCGGCGGGAACGCCGTCTCTACGTTCTGACTTCGACGGCATCGTTGCGGCTGAACCCAGCCGCGAACCAACTCACTTCGCCTCGAGATCGGCGATGAGACGCTTGGCCGCGTCGGGAATAACCGTGCCCGGACCGAAGATTTCCGCGGCGCCATGTTGGCGCAAATAATCGTAGTCCTGCGCGGGGATCACCCCGCCGACGACCACGAGAATATCCGGCCGACCGAGCTTCTTCAGCTCCCCAACCAATTGCGGCAGGAGAGTTTTATGTCCGGCGGCCAGGGAACTGAATCCGACGATGTGCACGTCGTTCTCCACGGCCTGCTTGGCGGTCTCCTCCGGGGTCTGGAAAAGCGGACCGATGTCGACGTCGAAACCGAGATCGGCAAAGGCCGTTGAAACGACTTTGGCCCCGCGGTCGTGTCCGTCCTGACCGATCTTGGCCACGAGCATGCGCGGACGCCGTCCGTGCCGTTTTTCGAAATCCGCGCTCCTGCGGCGCACCTCGGCGATCTGTTTGTTCTCGCCGAACTCGCGTCCGTAAACCCCGGAAATGGATCGCACCACAGCCATGTGGCGACCATACACCTTCTCCATCGCGTCGGAAATCTCCCCGAGCGTGGCGCGGGCGCGGGCGGCCTCGACGGCCAGCGCGAGCAGGTTCCCCTGCCCGCCCTCCGCGGCGGCGGTCAGCGCGTCCAGCGCGGCGGTGACTTTGGCTTGGTCACGTTCGGCGCGGAGCTTCCGGAGCTGCGCGACCTGCTCTTCGCGCACCGCGGTGTTGTCGACCTCGAGAATGTCGAGGGGGGCTTCCTTCTCGAGCTTGTATTTGTTCACCCCGACGATCGTCTCGCTGCCGGAATCGATCCGAGCCTGGCGGCGGGCGGCGGCCTCCTCGATGCGCATCTTGGGCAATCCCGTGTTGATCGCCTTGGCCATGCCGCCGAGTTTTTCCACCTCGACCAGATGCGTCCACGCGCGGTCGATCAGGTCGCGGGTCAGGCTTTCGACATAATACGAACCGCCCCACGGGTCGACCGTGCGGCAGATGCCGCTTTCTTTCTGCAGGAAGATCTGCGTGTTGCGAGCGATGGCCGCGGAGAAATCGGTCGGCAGCGCGATGGCCTCGTCGAGCGAATTGGTATGGAGCGACTGCGTGCCGCCGAAGGCCGCGGCCATGGCTTCGATGCAGGTGCGGACCACATTGTTGTAGGGATCCTGTTCGGTCAGGCTCCATCCCGAGGTCTGCGAGTGCGTGCGCAAGGCCAGCGATTTCGGATCCTTGGCCCCGAGTCCGCGCATGAGTTTGGCCCAGAGCACGCGCGCCGCGCGCATCTTGGCGATTTCCATGAACAGGTTTTTGCCCTGCGCCCAGAAAAAGGAAATGCGCGGGGCGAAAGCGTCGATGGGAATCCCCGCTTGGATCCCCGTGCGCACGTATTCCACTCCGTCGGCCAGCGTGTAGGCAATCTCGAGGTCGGCCGGCGCGCCGGCCTCGTGCATGTGGTAACCGGACACGCTGATGCTGTTGAATTTCGGCATTTTCTCCGACGTGTAGGCAAAGATATCGGCCACGATGCGCATCGAGGCTTCGGGCGGATAAATGTAGGTGTTCCGCACCATGTATTCCTTGAGGATGTCGTTCTGGATCGTGCCGGTCAGTTTGTCCGGCGACACCCCCTGCTCCTCGGCGGCCACGATGTAGAAGGCCATGACCGGGATGACCGCGCCGTTCATCGTCATGGAGACGGACATTTTGTCCAACGGGATGCCGTCGAAGAGCACCTTCATGTCCTCGACCGAATCGACCGCCACACCGGCTTTGCCCACATCGCCGACCACGCGCGGATGATCCGAATCATAACCGCGGTGCGTGGCCAGATCGAAGGCCACGCTCAGGCCCATTTGTCCGGCCGCGAGGTTGCGCCGGTAAAATGCATTGCTCTCGCGCGCGGTGGAGAATCCCGCGTATTGGCGGATGGTCCACGGACGGACCACATACATCGTCGGATAAGGTCCGCGCAGGAACGGGGGAATGCCCGCGGTGAAGCCGAGCTGAGGACAAGTGGCGCGGTCGGATGGACCGTAGACCGGCTTGACCGTAATGTGTTCCATTGTCTCCTCGGACGAACCCGCGGATCCGGCCTTGGCTGGAGCAGCCACGGGAGGCGCTGCGTCAGCCAGATCACCCAGCGCGGCCCGCGCTTGGTCCCAAGCGGCTGCGGCAATTTCCGCAGCCAGCGATTCGACAAACCACGATCCGCCGCCGGCATCGGCGACGCCGGCGAGCAGGCATTCCTCGCGCAGGATACGCTGCGTATTGACCGCCAAACGCCGCGAGAACTCCGCTATGCCGCCGTCGAAGGGCCGCACGGTCAGGCTGGCGCACCCGCCGAGCACGGCAGCGCAAGCGGCCACCGCGTAGCGCAGAATATTGGTGTGCGGGTCCTCGCCTTCGCCGGCCTGTGACGTCGTGACAGCATGGATGAACATGCGCGCGGCGTCAGGGGATCCGCCCGACGCGGAAACAATCCGCGCCCAGCCGTGCCGCGCGGCGCGCAGTTTGGCCATGATGACAAAAAACTCTCCGCTTGCCGCAAAAGTGAAACGGATTTTGCCCGCGGCTTCATCAATCGAAAGACCCTTGGACTGCAGGGCGCGCAAGGCGTTGAGTCCGTGGCTCCACGCATAGGCAACCTCCGCGGCGGCTCCGTCCGAGGCGTGCGTGGCGGCATCGATGCGCCTCCCGCCTTCGGGCAGCGACGGCTCACCTTCTTCGATCGTGGTCCAATCGGCGGACGCTTTGCCCCCGCGCAAATAAGGAAACACACCGGGATCGGCTTCGCCACCCGGGAGCAGGGCGAAATTCTCGCTGGTGTAAATCGGATCGACGGGGAGTCCGTCGGACGTTTTCGAGGTGAGTCCGTCCAAAGGCTTGCCCTTGAGCGTGGCCTCGGCCGCGGCGCGCCAATCGGCCAGCGACGACGCCGGAAATTCGGAGAGATCGAGTTTGTCGTCGAAGAGCGCGGCCATCACGCCACCTCCTCGACTTCAACGTGATGTTTTTTTCCTTCGATATGCATGACGTATTTCTTGGGACGCACACCCGGTCGCGAGTGGGTGGCGGTCGAAGCCGGCGCGGCGGCAGGAGCAGCCGGTTTTTCGCCGCGCAAAAGTTTTTCCGTCTCCACCGGGAACATGGCGAAAAGCACCGACGTTTCGTCGTCGTCGGGCAGGTCCTTCTCCTTGAGCTTGTCGCGCAAGGCGGGAAGGCCGGGTTCGAGCAGATCGGCGGGACGGACCGTCACCGCCTTCTTGCCGCTTTGTTTTTCGACCAGTGCGAGCAACTCCTTGTCCACCGGTCCGGGGGTCTGCCCGTATTTGCCGAGCACCACGTCCTGCGCGGGCTGCGAAATCATTTTCCATCGGCCGAATTTGACATTGAGCATGGCCTGCGTGCCGACGATCTGCGAGGTCGGGGTGACGAGCGGGATGTAGCCGAGCGCGGCGCGCACCACGGGCATTTCCTTGAGCACTTCGTCATAGCGCTCGGCCATGCCTTGCTCCTTCAATTGGTTGCGGAAGTTGCTCAGCATGCCGCCGGGCACCTGGTAGGTCAGGATGTCGACATCGACACGTTCGTTGGCCGGACTGGTGAAGGCTTTCAGCTCCGCATAGACCTTCTCGAAATGCGCGCGCAGGCGGGCGAGGCGCTCGCGGTCGTAGTCCGGACAGCGCGGATGCCCCTCGAGCAGAGCCATCATGCGCAAGGTGTCGGGTTGCGATGTGCCGTTGGCGAAGGGCACGATCGAGGTTTCCACCACGTCGACCCCGGCCTCGATCGCGGCGAGATAGGACGAGGCCGCCAGACCCGCAGTGTCATGGCTGTGCAGAATGATCGGCACACT
>JBIKXZ010000176.1:0-4950 GCA_044355525.1 Chthoniobacterales bacterium | reverse complement strand
TGGCTGACCAAACTCATGATCGCCGCCGCGCGCGACACCGCCTTTCTTCCCAAGTTGCGCGAAAGCCAGCGGAGCATCGACATCCCGTGGAGCGACGGGTCCGCGCGCCAATTGGTCGAGCTTTACCGAGGGTTGCTGTCATGAAACCCCTGCGCATCGCCATCCTCGCGCCGACCTTCCTGCCGAAATGCTCGGGCGCGGAGGTTTTCCACCACAATCTGGCCGCACGGCTCGCCGGCGAGGGGCACCGTGTCACGGTTTTGGCCCCGCGAGCCCGCGTGCGTCAGCTCCGCGCGCAAGGCTGGGACCTTCCCTATGACATTCAATCCTATCCGGACAAGCGCTGGAATTGGCTCAAGCGCCACCGCCGCTTCGGCTTCTGGCTCAATCGCCGCGCGCTCGATGCCCTGCAGCGCAAACACCGCTTCGATGTCTGGCACGCCTTCGTGCTTTATCCGGCGGGTGTCGTTCTGGCCGACTGGCAGCGCCGCTCCGGCGTGCCGGGTCTGGTCCGCGCGGTGGGCGACGATGTGTCCGGGCTGCCGACACATGGACACGACGCACCCGTGGCGCAGGCGCTGCGCGAAAAGCTGCCCTCGGCCGGTGCGTTGGTCGCGCTCTCGCGGGAAATGGCGGACGAATTGTCCGCGCTCGGTGTGTCGCCGGAAAAAATCCACGTCCTGCCCAATGCGGTCGAAGCGGAACGTTTCGCCGCTTCGGCCGGAGCACGTCACACGGCGCGCGTCGGACTTGGCCTGACTGATGATGCCTTTGTTTTCCTTTGCGTGGCACGTCATCATCCGCAAAAGGATTTTCCCACCCTGCTCTCCGCCTTCCGCACACTGCGTGCCGCAAACCCGGGGCGCGACGTGCATTTGATCATCGCCGGCCGCGGCGCACCCGCTCTGCAGACGGAAATCGGCGATCTCGCCGGCCGCGTGCACCTTTGCGAATGCGGAGCGGAAATACCCGCGAGCGGCGTGCCACCCATGCCGCCGGACAAGCTCGTGGGGCTTTACCTTGCCGCCGACGCTTTCGTTCTTTCTTCGCTGCTCGAAGGATTCAGTTCGGCCATCGTCGAGGCCATGGCGGCCGGGTTGCCCCTCGTGGTCACCGATGCGCCGGGTATCCGTGGCGTGGTGACCGATCATCGCGAAGGTCTCATGGTGCCCGTGCGTACGCCCGCCGCACTGGCCGCGGCCATGCAACAATTGCTCGATGACGCCGACCTGCGCGCACGTTTGTCCGCGTCCGCCCGCGAAACTGCCGCCCGCTACGCGTGGCCCACGGTGGTTTCCGCTTACACCTCTCTTTACCGCGAATTGATCGCCGCGAATTCCGACCGATGAAGACCTCCGACGCAACGGTGCGTTGCCGCACCCCGGACCCCGATCTTTCGCTTTTTCCGGATCTGTTCTACCTCGGTCCGCAACGCACGGGCTCGACCTGGTTGCATGCCAATCTTTCGCGCCATCCGGAAGTCCAACTGCACCGCGACAAGGAAACGTTTTATTTCTCCACCCTCGGACGCCCCGAGGCTCCGCGCTACCGGTTCGATTATCTCGAGGACTATCTCGCCTCGTTCCGCGAAGGCCCGATAGACCTCCTGTTGAAAAATTATCACGCCCTGCGCCGTTGCGGATCTTTTTACCGTCCGCGCGTGCGCGGCGATTTCACCGCATCCTACGGCGTCCTCGAGGACGGCGTCATCGCGCAGATCGTGCGGTTCCGCCCGGACCTCCGCGGGATCATTCTGGTGCGCGACCCGGTCGAACGCGCCTGGAGCCATGCCAAGAAGGATCTGGTCCGCGGACGCGATCGCGCCGCCGATGACACTGCATTGCTCGACTTCATCCGCTCCCCCGACCAGTTGCAGCGGGCCGATTACCGCGGGATCATCGACCGGTGGCGCAAGCATCTCGCGCCAGGGCGCCTCTTGGTCGCACCCTACGAGCGGATCGCCACCGATCCGGCGGCCTTGCTCGACGACATCAGCAACTTCCTCGGCATCCGCCGTCTGGGCGGCGCCAGCCGGCGGCATGTGACCACGCGGCAGAATGTGACCGAAGGCGGCGGCGTGCCCGCCCACTTGCGGCCGGAGGTCGAGGCCGCCTTGGCTCCCGCTCTGGCTTCGTGCGGGGATCTTCTCCGGGAGATCGGTGCGGTTAAAATCATCTGAGCGCGCGGAAAATTTTGCCATCGGCCCAAAGCCGGGCATCATCCCCGCATCCATGTCCATCTACCGCCGCACCCTCGCCTACTACCGTCCGTTCCTCGGTGAGACGATGCTGGCCCTGGCTCTGGGTCTCATCGTCACGGCCTTCAACCTGCTCAAGCCTTGGCCGTTCAAATACATCGTCGACGGCGTGCTGCCCCCCGGTGCGCCGGATGCCCAAGCGCAACTGGCCGCATGGTTCGGAGGGGCCAGTCCGCCCACGCTCATCCTTCTCCTCTGCCTCGCCCTCATTGTCATCACCGTGCTGGCCGGGCTGGTCAACCTCTGGTCGAGCTACCTTCTGATCAATGTGGGGCTCAAGGCCCTCCTGCGCATCCGCACCGAGCTGTATGCGCACCTCCAGCGGCTCTCGCTCAAGTTCCACGACACGCGCCGCTCGAGCGACTCGAGTTTCCGCGTGGCTTATGACACGCAGTCGATCCAGACGATCTACAACCGCGGTTTCACCAACCTTTTCACTTCGGGCGTCATGCTCGTCTCGACCTTCGTCATCATGATGAAGCTCGACGTGAAATTGACCCTACTCTCGCTTGCCGTCGTTCCGCTCATTGTCTGGACGATCCATTTTTTCGCCAAGAAGGTCCGCGACCAGAATACAACGATCCGCGAACGCGAGAGCGCCCTGCTCGCCACTTTGCAGGAGGGCCTCGCTTCCGTGCGGATGGTCCACGCTTTCGGCCAGGAAGACCGGGAGGTCGGGCAATTCCGCGACCGTGCCGGCGAAAGCCTGCGGGCCAACCTGCAACTGACCTTCACCAATGTGACCAGCGCGCTCATGGTCGGCACCCTGATGGCCGCCGGCACCGCCGTGCTCTACTACGTGGGTTCTCTCCATGTACTCGAGGGCAAGCTGACCCTCGGCGACCTCCTCGTCTTCTCCTCGTATCTCCTCATGCTCTACGCACCGCTCGAGCAACTTACTTACACGGCGTGGGCCATGGAAGGTGCCGCGGCGGGGGCCAAGCGCTGTTTCGACATTCTCGACCGCGAGGACGACGTGCGCGATGGACCGGATGCGAAGGAGATCCGCGACGTGCGCGGTTCCATCCGCATGCAAGACGTCGATTTCGGCTATGACGACGAGCGCCGGATCCTGCACGGCGTCAACTTGGCGGTCGAACCCGGCGAAAGCATCGCCATTGTCGGCGGCACCGGCGCTGGCAAGAGCACACTGCTCAGCCTCGTGCCGCGGTTCTACGATCCGACGCGGGGCGCGGTCAGCCTCGACGGGCACGACCTGCGGGAATCGAAAAAGAAATCCCTCCGCTCGAATATCAGCATGGTGCTGCAGGACACACTGCTTTTCTCGACCACCGTGCGTGAGAACATCGCCTACGGGCGTCCGGATGCCACCGAAGACGAAATCATCGAGGCGGCCAAACGCGCGCAGGCTTACGACTTCATCATGAAGATGACCGACGGATTCTCCAGCCAGGTCGGCGAACGCGGCGGGCACCTGAGCGTCGGCCAGCGCCAGCGCATCGGCATCGCGCGGGCCTTCCTCAAAAACGCGCCGATCCTCCTCCTCGACGAGCCCACCTCGGCGCTCGACGCCACCACGGAGGAGGCGGTGATGAAGACGATCAACGAATTGATGCGCGGCCGCACCACCCTGATGGTCACGCACCGCCTCAACACGGCGCACCGTTTCGACCGCATCGTCGTCCTCGAGCACGGCCGGGTCGTGGAGGAGGGGAGCGGTCCGGACCTGCTGGCGCGCGGCGGGGCTTACGCCAAAATGTTCGCCGCCGGACACTACGACTCATGAGCCGCCGCAAAATCGTCGTCCTCGGATTCATGGGCGGATGCCCCATTGCCGGCGTGGTCTGGCAGCACATCCACTACATCGTCGGCCTGCAGCGGCTCGGCCACGAGGTTTGGTATGTGGAGGACGGCCTGCGCTACCCCTACGACCCGGAAGCTTTCACCATCACGGAAGATTTCACCTATGCCGCGCGGACCCTGCAGCAGCTCGGGGAGCAATACGGTTTCGCGGACCGCTGGTGCTTCTGCGCGCGCTATGGCGACGAGCCGAAGACCGCGGGCTTGGACCTGGCGCAACTCCGTGCCCTCTACCGCGATTGCGACGCGGCGCTCAACGTGTGCGGCAGCCACGATCTGAACGACGACCTCATGGCCATCCGCCGCCTCATTTACGTGGAGAGCGATCCCGGGGTGGAGCAGATCAAAATCGATCTCGGCGATACCGCGGTCCGCGATTATCTCGCGCGCCACGCGACACTTTTCACTTTCGGTGAACTGGTCGGCACGGACAAATTTCCCGTCCCACGCCACGGCCTCGCATGGCAGCCCACGCGTCAGCCGGTGGTGACCGATTTGTGGAACACCGGTGCACCGCCGGACGACAACTCCGTGTTCACCTCGATCTGCAATTGGTCGACCAGCGGCAAGAAAGACATCGAATGGCGCGGCAGCAATTATCTCTGGAGCAAGTCGCTCGAATTTTTGAAATTCGTCGAAGCCCCGCGGCGCTGCGGCGAGACATTCGAATTGGCTACGGACATCAAGGACGAAAAAGAATCGCGGCTGTTCGCCGACAACGACTGGCGTCTGGTCGATCCTCACGCTTTGAGCATCGATTGGGACCGCTACCGCGATTACATCCGCGGCTCGAAAGGCGAGTTCACCGTGGCCAAGGACCAATACACGCGCCTGCACACCGGATGGTTCAGCGACCGCTCGGCCTGCTACCT
>JBIKXZ010000047.1:0-15152 GCA_044355525.1 Chthoniobacterales bacterium | reverse complement strand
CTCAGCACCAAGCTCCGCCGCGGGGAGGAAGACTGACGGCGGCATCGGCATGATGCTCTGGCCAACCGGCTCCACAAAGAGTGGAGCCGAAGAGGGGATTGGCTTCCCTGCGGTCAGCCTTTCCAAAGCTCCGCAGAGTGGAGCCAACGACGGGAGTGCCTGCGCTTCACTCAGGCTATTTTCGGCTCCACAAGGTGGAGCCGAAGAGGGGACTCGAACCCCTGACCCGCGCATTACGAATGCGCTGCTCTACCAACTGAGCTACTTCGGCGACGGGATGGGAAAATATCGGTGAGCCTGAGCCGTTGGCAAGCCCCGCCTCTTGCCACGTGGCGCCGGCACCCCCATACTCCGCCGTTTGCCATGGAAACCCTACTCCGACTCCTGCAACAGGACGCCAATGTATCCCGCGAGGACCTTGCGCGTCAGCTGAATCTCTCTGTCGAGGAGGTCAACACCCGCATCGCCGATCTCGAGAAGGACGGAGTGATCCGCGGCTACCAAGCCATCGTCGACCGCGAGCGGTTCGACAAGAACACGGTCACCGCCTTTATCGAGGTCCGCATTACCCCGGAGCGCGGTGGCGGCTTTGACCGCATCGCCGAGCGGATCGCCAAATTCGACCAAGTGGTCAGCTGCTATCTGATCAGCGGCGGCTACGACCTGCTCGTGGTCGTGCAAGGCACCAGCCTGCGTGAAGTGGCCAGCTTTGTTTCGGAAAAATTGAGCACCATCGAATCGGTTATTTCCACCGCCACACTTTTCCGGCTCAAGACCTACAAGGAAAACGGCGCGCTCTTCACGTCCGAGACGCCGGAAGACCGGCTTTCGGTCAGCCCCTGATTTCTGCCGGCCATGGAGAACAAAATTGCCGCGCACGTGCGCGACATCCCGCGCTCGGGCATCCGCGATTTCTTCGAGATCGTGCAATCGATGCACGACGTCATCTCGCTCGGCATCGGCGAACCGGACTTCGTCACCCCGTGGCATATCCGCGAAGCTGCCCTCTTCTCCCTGGAAAAAGGACGCACCGGCTACACCTCGAATCTCGGACTACCCAAACTCCGTGAATCCATCGCCAACTACGTGGCCCGCAAATTCCACATTCAATACCACGCGCCCTCCGAGGTGCTGGTCTCGGTCGGCGTCTCCGAGGCGATCGACATCGCTCTGCGCGCACTGCTCAACCCCGGCGACGAGGTGCTCTACCACGAGCCCTGCTACGTGAGCTACAATCCGAGCGTCACCTTGGCCCACGGCAAAGCGGTATCCGTGCCGGTGCATGAGAAGGACAATTTCCAGCTGCGCGCCGACGAGTTGGCCAAGCGGATCACGCCGAAATCGAAAATCCTGCTGCTCAATTTCCCGACCAATCCGACCGGTGCAACCATGCCGCGCGAGGCGCTCGAGCCGATCGCCGAACTGTGCGTGAAGCACGACCTCATCGTGCTCTCGGACGAAATCTACGCCGAGCTGACCTACGACGGGGCTGAGCATGTTTCCATCGCCACGCTGCCCGGCATGCGCGAGCGCACCGTGTTCCTCCATGGTTTGAGCAAAGGCTGGGCCATGACCGGATTCCGCATCGGCTACGCCTGCGCGCCCGCGCCGCTCATCGAGGCGATGATGAAAATTCACCAATATGCCATTCTTTGCGCGCCGACCATGACGCAGGATGCCGCCATCGAGGCGCTCGATCACGGCGACGCGGCCGTGGAGCATATGCGCGAGAAATACGAGCTCCGGCGCAATTACATCGTATCCGCGCTCAACGACATGGGCCTTCCCTGCCCCACACCGCGCGGCGCATTTTATGTCTTCGCCGACATCCGCCCAACCGGGCTGACCAGCCGCGAATTTTCCCTTCGGCTTCTCGAGGAACAAAAAGTCGCCGTCGTCCCCGGCACGGCTTTTGGCAAGGACGGCGAAGGCTTCGTTCGCTGCAGCTACGCCACCTCGCTCGAACAGATCAAAATCGCCATGGAACGCATGGCGGTTTTTGTCACCGGCCTGCGGAAAAAAGCCGCGTAAGAGGTTTCCCAGCGAGTCAAAGCGATCAGCGCGTATCAGCACGCGGCCCATTTGCGGAAGTCGTTGTCAAGAGTCCACTTGCTCGTTTTTAAGCGTGTGCTATGAATAACGTGGGGAGCCTTCTGTCGCCAACTCGTCAACCCCGCGAGAAGAGATGCGTGCCTATAGCCAAATTGTCCGACTCCTCCTGACGGCTGCCGCCGTTTTATGGCTTGGACCCACCGCTCAGGCTCGCATCGGACTCGAACTGCAGGCCCCCCTCGGGAACCCGGATGGCGCGGTGACCAACACGGCCAGCCGCACCAAATACCTGATCAAGCGCGCGCAGTTCAACCTGTCCTACAACGACGATACGCACCAGGCCAACTGGGTGAGTTGGAGCATCACGACCAACGGACTCGGCACGGTGGGACGCACGGACGCTTGGGCAGTCGAAGAACTCTTGCCCTCCGGTTATCTCCGCATCGGCATCTCGACCTTCGGCACAACGAACGGCATCAACTGGGATCGCGGGCACATGGCGCCCTCGGGTGATCGCACGCAATCACTCGACGACAACAGAGCCACGTTCCGGATGAGCAACATCATTCCGCAAGCGGATGCGAACAATCAGGGGTTGTGGGCGGATTTCGAGAATTACTGCCGCTCGCTGGCCAATAACAACCGCGAGGTGCTCATCATCGCAGGCCCTTCGCAATTCACCGGCAACCGAATTCCCAATACCATGTCCGTGCCCGGGTCGGTCTGGAAAATCGCGGTTGTGCTCAATGATGCGACGAGCACGCTGCCGATCGCTCAGCGCGTGACTACCACAACGCGCGTCATCGCGCTACTGACTCCAAATGTCAGCAGCGGCCTCGGCACATGGCAGAGCTACATCACTTCAGTCGAAGAGATCGAGGAGGTGACTGGACTGAACTTCTTTACCGCAATCGATCCATCCACGGCCGTTTACCTGAAGAACCTCGTCGATACCGGCAATGGCCCCAACAACCCGACCGTCATAACCACTTTCAACCCCACTCTCGGCAACACCGGGACGGAGATCGTCATTTCCGGCTACAATTTCAACAGCAGTTCCACCGTGCGGTTCAATGGAGTCGATGCCACTGGAATCACCTACGATCCGGCCAAACCCAATGAGCTGAAAGCCACTGTTCCCACCGGGGCCACCACGGGCCCCATCACCGTCACCGGTCCGGGAGGCACCGACATCAGTTATGAGGATTTTACGGTAACCGGTAGCGAGTCGACCCCGCTTATTTCGGTCTCGCCTACAAGCATCAGCAGCATGACCTCGGTGGAGGGCGCGCCGGGCAATGCGCAAATTTATGCGGTGAACGGCGAAAATCTTACCCATCCGGTCTTGATCACCGCACCGGCCAACTTCGAGATCAGCACCGACGGTGCCATCTTTGCCCCCAGTCTGGAGTTGCGGCAGGCCATCAACGGATCGCTCTCCGCCCAAATCTTTGTGCGCATCAAATCGGACGCGGCTCTGGGGGACGTTTCAGGAACCATTCTCCATACGAGCGTTGGAGCCGCCGACCGAAGCCTGAGCCTTTCCGGCAAGGTCGATCCGAAAATCCTCCTCTCCACCACGAGCCTCTCGGGATTTGCCGCCTTTGTCGGCAACAACAGCTCCAGCAAGAGTTACACTCTCTCGGCCGGCAACCTCAGCGGAAATTTGTCGGTCGAGGCCAGCTCGGGATTCGAGGTCAGCCTGAACAACATGACATTCGCACCAAGCGTGACCCTCGTGCCACAGGGAGGCAGCATTGCCACCACCGTTATCCACGTGCGCATGGGCGCATCCGCGCCTCTGGGTGTTGCCAACGGCTCGATCACACACTCCGCGCCCGGCGCCAGCAACAAAACCCTTACCGTCGCCGGCATGGTGACCACTGCCGACGGGTCGGTGCAAAAATTGGCTAGCTGGGAAGTGACCAGTTTGTCGAACTACGGGCCGTCACCATTCATGCCGACTTTCTCCAATGAGTTGGTGACCGTCGGCGGTCTGACGCGGGGCGCAGGCGTGACCACCACCGGGATGGCCGCGGGCAGTGCCTGGGGCGGGAATGGATTCGACGGGGCGACCAACGTCTCAACCGCCATCGCGCTGACGAACTTTGTCACTTTCAGCGTGAGCTCATCTCTGCCGCTGTCCTTTTCCAACATTCCCTCGCACACCATCCGCCGCTCCGGCACCGGGCCTTCCACCGGTCAATGGCAATACCGGATCGGCAGCGGAGCCTTCGCCAACCTTGGTTCGCCAATCACTTGGCCGAACACCAATAACATCCAGAATGCAATCAACCTCAGCACCAATGCCGACCTGCGGAACGTTGCTCCCGATACAACGGTCACTTTTCGCTTGGTGCCCTACAACGCCTCATCGAATGTCGGGACGTTCTACTTCAACAACATCAGCGGTGATGACTTAGCCGTCTTCGGGTCCTTTGGAGTGGCGGGCCAACCTGTCCCGGTGATCACCGTGGCGGGCGCAGAAACGGCAACGGCCCTGCAGTCATACTCCTACCAGGTAGCAGCCAACAACAACCCGACTTCCTACGCTGCGAGCGGGTTGCCCGCGGGATTGAGCCTGAATCCGTCGACCGGCCTGATCAGCGGCACACCAACCACGCCCGGCAGCTACCTCGTTTCCCTGACGGCGAGCAACGCCAGTGGCGATGGAACTGCGACGCTCACCATCAATGTCGAGGTCAACCCCAACGCGCCGGCCATCACCAGTGCTCTCATCGCCAGCGGCTACATCAATACGTCGTTCAGCTACCAAATCACCGCCACGAACTCGCCGACCTCTTTCACCGCGGCCAACCTGCCCGCCGGGCTGGTCATCAACACGGCCACCGGGTTGATCGAAGGGACGCCGACTTCCGGAGGCTCCACTTCCGCAACCACCACGGCTGTGAACGAGTTCGGCAGCGACTCCAAGACGCTGCAAATCATCATCCGCGTGCCGACGCTCACGGTTACGCCATCCGCGCTGCAGTCTTTCGAAGCAACATCCGGCTCCCCCAGCGGGCAGCAGAGCTACACGCTGACCGGAACAGATCTGGCCGGCGCGGTCACCGTGCGCGCGCCGCAGAATTTCGAACTCAGCACCGATGGTGCGACCTTCAGCGAGGAAACGGCATTCACACCCGAGCCCGATGGCTCGCTTTCGCGCGGCATCATCGTGCGTCTCCGCGGCTCCGCCGCGGCCGGCCTCACCTCCGGCGCCATCGCCCACACCAGCAGTGCGGCGGTCCCCATTTACCTCAACGTGACCGGAACGGTATCGACTCCGTCGCCCAGTCTCCTTGTTTCGAGAGAAAGTCTGGCGCCATTTACCACGACCCCCGGAACCGCATCGGAGACTGCGTCCTATGAAGTGAGTGGTGCGAGCTTGAACGGCGACGTTACCGTGACGGCCCCGCCCCGTTTTGAAATCGCGACGATCGACTCGGAGTTTGCCGACACCATTATTCTCGAGCCGGTCGCTGGGACACTGGCTGCCACCGCCATTCGCGTGCGTGTGCGCGAGGACGTCCCGGCCGGAAGTTATTTCGGGTCGATCAACCACAGCAGCACCGGGGCCGAGCCAAAGAACGTCACCGTGTCCGCCACCGTAGCGACGCCCACGCCGCCGAACATCATCAGCACGTCCGGTGGATCTGCCTACCGCGGAGCCAACACATTTTCTTTCACTATCCAGACGGACGGAGCGCAGACGATCAGCTCTTACGGAGCCACCGGCCTGCCTCCCGGGATGAACGTGAACACAAACACCGGCCTGGTCAGTGGCACGCCGACTGCGGTGGGAACTTACAATGTCGCAGTGACCGCCACCGGACCGCAGGGCACTGCCACCAAACCCTACACGCTGCGCGTCATCGACACCGACGAACAACCCAGCACCCCCACCGTCGTGGTCAACAAGTATCACGACTCGTCCATAGATCGCGTCGAGTTGCTGGTCATCGGCGACAACATCGACGGACCACCCGTCGATCTGCGCGGCATGATCATCAAGGATTTCAATGTCGGAATGACCTCCGACACCGGCGGAAAATATGTTTTCAACAACCATCCGCTCTGGGCGAATGTCCGCGCCGGCACTCTGATCGTGCTGGCCGCGGGCAACACGCTGGACCAGGACTTCGAGGCAGGCGGCGACGACTTCTTGCTCGAGGTCAATCTCGCGAATCCGACTTATTTCACCCAAGAAAGCGGCGGATTCAACATCGCGACCACCGATATGGTGATGATCAAACCCGCAGGCATGCAACCCGACGGCGTGGCGGGCGGCATGCATGCGCTGGCCGCAGGGAGCAGCGGCTCGCAGTTCAGCGCCTTTACCGGGCGCAAGCTGCGCTCCAGCAATCCCCTTTCCGGATTCCGCGGTTACTTCTGCATGGCTTCCAGCCCGAACCGGCGACTGAATGACTTCTGGGCGAGCAATGGCGCTCAGATCTCCCGCGAAGAAATCTTTGGCACCGGAAACAACAACAACAACACGACTTACATCGATCAGCTGCGCGCTCTCGATCAGAAGGGACCTGAAATCACCGTCTTGGGCTCCAACCCGGTGAGCATCGACCGTGGCACCGTCTACCAAGACGCAGGCGCCACCGCTTTCGATGAGGGGGACAACCAGAGCAACACTGTGACAACCGCGAGCAACGTCAACGTAGCAGTGGTCGGTGTTTACACTGTCACCTATACCTCGACAGACAGCAAAGGAAACATCGGCACCGCCACCCGGACGGTCAATGTAGTCACGCCGGCCAGCATACCGCCGACGGTCACCTCCTCCCCCGCCGATTCGGTCAGCGCATCGTCAGCCACCTTGAACGGCGTGGTTGTCAGCGAGGGGAGTCCGGCGGTCACCGCGCGCGGCTTCGTTTACGGCATCTCCGCCACCACTTTGGAAATCGGGGCCGAAGGAACAACCGCGTTATACACCGGAGCCGGTGCGGGTCCCTTCAACGCAAGCGCGACCTTCCTCTCACCCGGCACCACCTACCATTTCCGCACCTTTGCCGCCAACGAGGCGGGCACCGCCTACGGCGAGACAATGAGTTTCACCACTTTGAAAGCCGAGCCCCCGTCGCATGTCGCGAATTTCGCGGCCGGAACCATCACTGCATCCAACATCGCCGCCACATGGAATGCGGCGGAAGCTGACGGCTATCTGCTAATTGTCGGATCGGCGGTGCTAATGCAGCCCGTGGACGGAACGCCCGTGACCGACGACACCGACGTGAGCGACGGCAGCGGTGCGATCAATCTTCCGGGCTCGACGGCTTCGTTCAGCAGCTTCTCCGGCTTCGCACCCGGCGTGAACTACACTTTCCAGATCTTCCCCTACAACAACAGCGGCGCGGCCATCGATTACAAGACAGGTGAGGCCCCGAGTTTCAGCGCCGGTGTCGTCACGACCCCGGAGATTTCTCTGGCCGGCTCGCCATCCGCCCTCACCACGACATATGGAACACCTTCTTCGCCCACCAGCTTCACGGTCTCCGGCTCTTATCTGACCAGCACGGTCGAAGTCACCGCGCCGGCCGGTTTCGAGGTGTCGGCCGACGGCGAGACTTTCGCCGCGTCGGCCGTGCTTTCACCGGAGTCAGGATCACTCAACGCAGCCACCATCTTCCTGCGACTCGCCGCGACGGCCCCGGTGGGTGGCGCTTATGACATGCAAACGATCACCGCGACGAGCAGCGGGGCGGATACAGCAACGACCACGAGCGCCACGGGAAACAGCGTGGCGCCCAAGAATCTGACCATCACGGGCCTGAGCGCGACCGACAAGGTTTACGATGGAAACACGGACGTCGTCATTCTCGGCGCGCCCGCTTACAACGGCTTGGCCAACGACGAAAGTTTTCCCGTGAGCAGCAACGTGACATGGGCTTTTGCCGACAAAAATGTCGGAACCGGCAAGGTCCTCGCCCGCACTGGTAACTTTGAAGCTCCGGGCGCCAACTACAGCATTACCACCCAACCCTCTCTCACAGCCAGCATCACCGCGAAGGAACTCACCGTGGCCGGAGCCAGCGTCACCACAAAGCCCTACGATGGAACCACCGGAGCAAGCATCACGGGCGCGACGCTGGTCGGCGTCGTGAGTGGCGACACCGTCACTATTTCCGGCGGTGGCACCTTCGGCGATGCCAATGCCGGCGAAAACAAACCCGTCACGGCCAACCTCGCTCTCAGCGGAAACGATGCCATCAACTATACACTCACACAGCCGAATCTGACCGGAACAATCACCAAGGCGGATCAATCAATCACTTTTGGCGCTTTACCCGCGAAGCTGGCCAATGATCCGGCGTTCGAGCTGACCGCCTTCGCGAGCTCTGGTCTCCTGATCAATTACGCTTCCTCGGACCACAAGGTCGCCACCGTCGATGGCAGCATGGTCACCCTGGTCGCCGCCGGCATCACCATTATCAGCGCCAGCCAACCGGGCAACGCGAACTACAACGCCGTAGCGGTCGAACGCACCTTGGTCGTCAATCCGGCAAGCTACGTCGTGGCCGAGTGGGATTTTCAAACCACCAACAATGGCGGAACCGCGGCCGCGGATTCGCCAAATGCCCCCAAGGTCTACGCAGCCAACTTTGGTGCGGGGAGCATCTATTTTGACGGCTCCAACGGCTCCAGCAGTTGGTTCGTTCCAGCATCGGGCATCAGCGGGGCAGAACTGCGGAGCTTTGGTGGGACGGCCACCAATGCAGTGGGCCTGATGGCCACGAACACCAGCGGCCAGGCCTCTTTGGCATTGCTGGGCGGATCCTTGAACGCAGCCAACGGGAAACGCGCTGTTTTCCGTTTCTCCATGGCCAACCGCGCAAACCTCGCGGTCACCTACGCCGGGCAACGCTCTAGTGAAGGCTTCAATAGCCAGGCTTGGGAATACAGCACGGACGGCATCAACTGGCTTCCTGTGACAACCATATCCGCGGGCACCACACCCGGAACCATCACTACAGCCTTTGCGAACACTGGAGTTATCTCTCTACCTGTGGTCAGCGGATTGGATAACGCCAGCAATGCCTATCTGCGGATCACTTTCAGCGGAGCCACAGCTGCCACTGGCAACAACCGCCTCGACAACATTCGTTTGGTCGCGACTGATTACACCGCCCCCGACACCACGCCACCGGTCATCACGGTCTTGGGCGACAATCCGCTCGCTCTCCCAGTCGGGTCGATTTTCAACGACCCCGGTGCCACCGCGCTCGATGCGGTCGATGGGGTGATTGCGGTCAACACCTCGGGCTTGGTGAACATCGCCGTGCCCGGAGCCTACGTCATCACCTACTCCGCGACCGACGCAGCCAACAACACGGCGACCGCGACGCGCACGGTCAATGTGGTCGATGTCACCGCGCCGGTTATCACGGTGACCGGCGACAATCCTCTCTACCTCCCGGTCGGCGCCAACTTCGTCGAACCCGGTGCCACCGCGCTTGACGCCATCGACGGCACTGTTGCCGTGCAAACCAGCGGCTCGGTCAACACCACCGCGCGCGGCACTTACACCCTTATCTACTCGGCCACTGACGCAGCCAGCAACACCTCCACGTCAACGCGCACCGTGGTTGTCCGCTCGGGCGCAGCCCACGTGCTCGCCACGCAATATGGTCTGACCGGAGTGGACCTCGCTGCCGACACCGACAATGACGGGGTGGCCGACCTGATGGAATACGCCTTCGGCAAGAGTCCGGTTTCGGCGGCGGATGTGCCTCTAGCCGGCGAGATTCTCTTCACGGGTGAAGGCCTGAGCTTCAGCGCCGTCCTACGCGACGGCGACAACGCACTTGCGGTCACACCGCTGGTCAGCACAAACCTGCAAAGCTGGAGCGAGACAGGCCTAACCGAGGTGCAAAACGTCAGCCAAGCCGGCGTGCCCGCAGGATTCCGCCGCCACACATGGGAAGGTCCAAGCTCCGACTCCTCGGTCTTCATCCGCTTCGAGGTCAGCTACGAGTAGCGGAGGTCCGAGTTCTTGGCGCCATCGTAAACGCCGCCGCGGCTCTGGCTTCACGGACAAGTCTGCCGAAGCAACATCAAAATCTCTGGAGCCATACCGGCTCCCAAAAGGAGTCGCACCGATGAAACAGCATTCGGAATTAAAGTCGCCCGAAGCTTGCAGTCTTCGTCTTCAGCCATACTTGAAACATAGGCGGGACCTGTCGGCCATCTAGGCCTCGGCTTTTGTTTGCTTGGCCTGCGGCCGACGGTGGGCAGTTGCCCCCGCCAATGGTTCCAAGAAGGCTGAAATTTCGGATTTGACTTCAGCTGCCCGGCGCCGACTGCAGCATGGTGGCCAGTCGCTGGTCGGGGCTGGAGCCCAGCTCGAGGGCTTTTTCGTAATGGCGCTTGGCCAGCGCGATGGACGGCGGTTTGGCCGTCGCGTAAATGACCGCGAGGTTGAAGTGCGCCTCGGCGTATTCCGGTTTGACCGTGATGGCGCGGCGCAGGGATTGTTCGGCTTTGCCGAATTGGCCGACTTGGCTCGAGGCCACACCGAGATAGTTGAGGGTGATCGGGTCGTCGGCTTGGGCCTCGTTGGCGCGCTCGAGGTAACCGATGGCATCGTCGATGCGGTCCTGCTCGATCATGACCGCGCCGAGAGTGGTGAGACTGAAGGCGTCCTTCGGGTCGGCCTTGATGGCGCGCTCGAGGGCGAGCTGCGCGGCGGTCAGCTTGCCCTGACGGAATTGCGCGACCCCGAGGTTGGCCAGGGCGACGACATTGTCCGGCTGCTGCTCGACGAACTTTTGGTAAAGCTCCTCGGCCTTGGAGAAGTTGCCGTTGACGAAGGCCTCGCGCGCTTCGGCGACCAAGGCGGCGGTTTCCGCTTCGCGCGGGGCGGGCGGTTCCGGTGATGCGGATTCGGATGGCGCCGCGGCGGCGGTCTCGGTCGGAGCGGCTTCGTCCGGCGCGGCGGATGTTCCGTCGGCGGCCGGCGCACTTTCCGTCGCGGCGTCGGTCCCCGGACCGACCGTCGGATCGGTCTGCGGTTTGAGCACCTCGATCGATGCGGTCATTGTGGTGGAGTCGGTGTCGAGCAACGTCACCACCGGACGTTTGAGCATTTCCTGTTCGGCGGCGGTCAATTCAAGCGTGGGCTTGGCCAGTTCGTTGATCTTGTCGTTGAGGGTGTCGGACCGGATCTCGAGGCGCTCCATTTCCTCCTGAGCCAGACGGAAAGCCTGTTCGCGGCGGGCCTGCTCTTTGATCTGGCGCATGATGATGCCGCGGAGGACTTCGTTTTCCTGCTGGACGAGTTTGGCATCGGCGGCACTGACTTCGCCCAGTTTGACTGCGGCGAGCGCGCCGGTCACCTGGTCGTATTCCTTGAGCAGTTGGTCGTTGACGGCCTGCAGTTTGTCGAAGCGCTCGCGGTCTTCCTGCAGCTTGGCCTGCGCGCCGGTCAGTTCTTCGCGCACTTTTTCCAGATCGGTATTGAGCGAGGCGATGAGTTCGGTTTTTTCGGCGGCATCGCTTTCCATGCCGGAGATGCGTTCGGCCGCCTCGGCCAGTTTCTGCTCGAGTTGCTTGTTCGCCTCGATGAGGTCCGCACTTTTTTCCAGCGCGGTCTTGGCCTCGGCCGCTTCCTGCTGGGCGCTGTCGCGGGCCGCGATGAGTTGGGTGCGTTCCTCCTCGAGTTCGGTCACGCGGGCGGTCAGGGTTTGCACCTCGCCGCGGACGGTCTCGGTCTCCTGCCGCGCCTGGTCGCGCTCGGACTCGAGTTCGCCGGCGCGGGCCTTGGCCTGATCGGCCTCGGCCTTGGCCGCGTCGATCTCGCCCTGAACCCCGGCCAGATCTGCTTTGACTTTTTCGGCCTCTTCCTGCGCCGCGGAAACTTTGGCCGTCAGGTCCTCGATCTGGCGTTCGCTTTCGGTCACTCGTTCGGTCAGTTGCTTTTTCTCCTCGTCGGAGGCCGCAAGGGTTTCCTCGAGTTCCTTGGCCTTGCCGCTCAAACGGTCCAATTCCTCCTTCGGCGCCTCGCCGTCGGCGGCCGGTGCACCTGAGTCCTCAAGGTTGCGTAGCTGGGTGGTCAGGTCGACGACAGTGACCTTGGTTTTCTCCAACTCCATGCTGACGCTGTTGAACTCCGCCTCGCCGCGTTGGATCTGGTCTTGCAACTCCTTGTTGCGCTTTTTCTCCATGTCGAGCTGACGGCGAAGTTGTTCGAGTCCACCGGCGGGTGCTTCGCGCAGGACGATGTCAGTCGGACCCGCGGGAGGTTCGGACGGGCCGGAGTCGGATGGCGGGGCGATGGAGATGGTCGGTCCGCTTTGGGCCGGGGCATCACGCCGGGCCGGTTGAAGCGGAGGCAGGGCATCGTCCTCGGATTCGGTCGATGCCAGATCGGGCGGCGGCCCGAGGGTCGGCGAAGCCAGCGAGCCCTCGAGACGGAGGACAGCTTCCTGGGTTTTGCGGAGACGGAAGTCGACGACGAGCGGTTGCCAGTCCGCATGCTGCGACTTGATCTGTGCGAGTTGGGCGGCGACGAAACGGAACTTGGCGATGGCGTCGTCATTGCGTCCTTCCCGCTCCAAGCGCTCCGCGCGCTGGTATTCCTGGTAAGCGGCAAAGAACTGGCCCGAGGGATCGTCCTGCGCCAAGAGCCCCGGGGTCCCGAAGGCGACCGCCAAGGCGAGCAGGATGACAAAACGGGCAGCTTTCATCGAACCTTTAAGGATACGAAAGTCCCTGTGAATTGCAATGGCGGTCCCGAGGGGGCGCCGGGTGTCGATTGACAGGCTGCGGGAGCGAAGGTAGCGTTCCTGCCGATCGGGCGGACCCTCCCGGCCGGTCCCCACACCACCCATGGAGTCGCTGCTCGACAGGCATGTGCTGGTTCTCAACCGGCTGTGGCAGGCAGTCAATGTCTGCAGCGCCCGCCGCGCCTTCACGCTGCTCTATCAGGATCACGCCCATGTCGTCTGGCGCGATGCGGACAACAATTATCTGACCCACGATTTTTCCAGCTGGCACGATTTTTCCCAGCGCGAACCGGACACCGACATGGTCCAGGCCGTCCGTTTCGACATCCGCGTGCCGACTGTCGTGGTCCTGCGTCTTTTCGACCGCCTGCCCAGCAAGGAGGTCAAATTCACGCGCCAGAACATCTACGAGCGCGACAACCACACGTGCCAATATTGCGCCCGCCGACTCGACCGGCAGGAACTGAATCTCGACCACGTCATGCCCCGCCAACGCGGCGGACAGACGAGTTGGGAAAACGTGGTCTGCTCGTGCATCCCCTGCAACACCCGCAAGGGCAACCGCCTCCCGCACGAGGCCAACATGCAGCTCCTCAAGGAGCCCAAACGCCCCCGCTGGCGGCCTTTCATCCATCTCACCTACTCCTCCTCGGTCCACGACTCTTGGCGCCACTTTGTCGACGTCGGCTGCTGGAATGTCGAATTGGGCGACTGAGCGGCCTTGTCCGCTTGCCAAAACCGCCCGTCCGGGCTTAGAAAAAGCGCCATGAAAACCCTCCTGACCTGCACCGCGGTCCTGCTCCTTGCCGCTCTGGCCCAGGCCGACATCCAGCAACCGCCGTCCAGCGAGTGGGGCCCGACCCGCAAACTCGGCCGCGGCATCGGCAACATCGCTTTCGGCATCACCGAACTCCCGACGTCCATGATGTCGGTCAACTATTTCGACGGGAACAGTGCCGCGTTCAGCTACGGTATCGTCCGCGGTCTCGGCCGAACCTTCGCCCGCCTCGGTTACGGGCTTTATGACACCTTTCTCTTCCCTTTCCCGACCTACAAGGGCACCTACGCACCTCCTTACAAGAGCAATGTGCAATGGATCTGGAGCGGCTACTCCGAATTCCCGCCCGAGTTGCTCTTCGAGACGCGCTATCCTTACGTCCGCAACGACCAGCAGGATCCGTGACCGGTCATTGCTTGTACGGCTTGTAGCCGCCGACAAACTCGCGTCGGAAGTCGGCAAACGTTCCCGCTTCCAGAGCAGCGCGCACCTTGGCCATCAGACCGAGGTAAAAATGCAGGTTGTGCAGCGTGATCAGCCGCAACCCGAGGATTTCCTCGGCCTTCACCAAGTGCCGCAGATAAGCGCGCGAGAAATTGGCGCAGGCATAACAATCGCACCCCTCCTCGATCGGTCCCTCGTCGAGGGTGAAGCACGCATTCTTCAAATTCAATGAGCCCGCCGCGGTGAAGGCCGTCCCGTTGCGCGCCACGCGCGTCGGCAGGACGCAATCGAACATGTCGATCCCTCGCGCCACCATCTCGACCAACTGCGGCGGCGTGCCAAGGCCCATGGCATAGCGCGGACGGTCCGCCGGCAGGTGCGGCACGGAATACTCCACCGCGGCCATCATTTCCGGCTCCGGTTCGCCCACGCTGACCCCGCCGACGGCGTAACCGTCCCAACCCATGGCGACCAGGGCGCGCGCGGATTTTTCGCGCAGGTCGGCGTAGGACGAACCCTGCACGATGCCGAAGAGCAGCGGGCGCTGGCCTTCGTCCGGCTTTGCGGCCCACCAATCGAGGGAGCGCTGCTCCCAGCCGAGGGTCAACTCGAGGCTCCGCGCCGCTTCCTCGTGCGTGCACGGATGCGGCGGGCATTCGTCGAAGGCCATGACGATGTCCGATCCCAGCGTGTGCTGGATTTCCATCGAGGTCTCCGGACCGATGAAGCACGGCGTGCCGTCGAGGTGGTTCTGGAAATGCACGCCCTCGGGCGTGATCTTGCGCAGCTTGGCCAGAGAAAAGACCTGGAAGCCCCCGCTGTCAGTGAGGATCGGACCGTCCCAGCCCATGAACTTGTGCAGTCCGCCGATCTTGCGGATGACCTCCAGACCCGGGCGGACAAAAAGGTGATAGGTGTTCCCGAGGATGATCTGCGCGCGCAATTCGTGCAGTTCGCGCGGACTGACCGCCTTCACCGTGCCCTGCGTGCCCACCGGCATGAAAACAGGCGTCTCGATCACCCCGCGCCGCGTGCGCAAGCGGCCGCGGCGCGCGGCGGAAGAGGCATCTGCGGCCAGAACTTCGAAGTGACTGTTCACGCGGAGACTTCCCAGACTGTCCGCCCGCCCACGATGGTCCGCA
>JBIKXZ010000175.1:0-4989 GCA_044355525.1 Chthoniobacterales bacterium | reverse complement strand
TGCCGAAGCGCCGCGCGGCTTCCGCCATGTTGGCCAAGCGATCGGCACCGACCGTGGCGCGATCGACCTTTGCCGGGAAATTCAAAGGCGTCGACTTGCCGATGAGCGTGATCGACGGACATCCTGCGCGCAAAACTTTGCGGACCGCGGGAACGACGCACGATGCCGTGGCCGAAGCGCATCCGCTGCGCCGGACGATCGCCTTGACCCGCGACGTCGCGAGTTGCGCGGTGGCCACCGTGGCGAGCAACCGCGGGGCCGCATGACGACGCGCCACGCGGGCGAATTTCACGGATGTGTTGCCCGCGTCGATCACCAGCATCGGATAAAGCTGTTTTGCGCCCACGCAGTCCTTGTAGCGCCTCGACCGCCGGGCTGCCAACCAACTGTAGCGGCGGCGCTGAATCCGAACCTCTGTTTCCGGGAAGCCATAAAACCGCAGAGAACGCAGAGGACACAGAAGGGACTGTTTGGAGCGGCAGCACCATAGCCAAAACTCTGTGCTCTCCGTGTCCTCTGCGGTTTATTGTCTGGCCGCGATCTCCCGCAACGCCGGATCTTTGCCCAGCAAGCCGAGCGCCCGCTTCAGCAGCGTCTTACCCGGTTCGGTGCGATGCCAAGTCGACGCGCCTGACGGATGGGGGAGGGCGATGACATCGAATTTCACGCTGACACGTTCCAACGGGATGCGTCGCCCGATCACATCGCTCAGTTTTTCCGCCGCGACGAATTGCGCGACGGCCAGTTTGCCGACGGGGATGACCAACGCCGGATGGAGCAATTCAATCTCGCGCTCAAGCCAAGGCGCGCAGTTGGCGATTTCTACATCGTCCGGCACGCGATCCCCACTGCCCTTGGGATGTTTGCCCGGAAAGCAGCGGCAGACCGCGGCCATGTAGATGTTCGCGCGGAAAACATCCTCGCCGAAGCCGCAGGCCTCCTCGAACCAGCGGAAGAGCGTCTTCCCCGCGGTCCAGG
Organism: Chthoniobacterales bacterium; assembly: GCA_044355525.1. Lineage (GTDB taxonomy): Bacteria > Verrucomicrobiota > Verrucomicrobiia > Chthoniobacterales > JACTMZ01 > JACTMZ01. The sequence goes on along the minus strand of JBIKXZ010000175.1, from coordinate 4,011 downwards.
CGAAGGGGCGTCCGAGCTGCGGTTCGCGCACGCCGGGGGCTTGTCCGACCAGCATCACTCTGCTGCGGACCGGTCCGCCGGAGACCGGGGCCGACTCCATGCGCGCGCATTTGCGGCAAGCGTGCAGTGCTTCGACATGGTCCCGCAGCGCGCGGTCGCTCATCGGCCTTGGAATCGCGGTTTGCGCTTTTCTTTGAAAGCGCGGATGCCTTCCGCGTAGTCCTCGCTGTCATAGACCTTGCGGCGGATGGCCTGGATTTCCTCCGCGGTTTCCGCGTCGATGTGGTGTCCGCGGGTGAGCAGGCGGAATTCGGCTTTGAGTGATTGCACGGCCAGCGGCGCATTGCCGGCGATGGCCTCTGCCATCTTCATGGTGAACGGTTCCAACTCCGCCGCACCGACCACGTGGTTGACGAAACCGTTGTTCCACGCATCGTCCGCGCCGACCGGTTGCGCGGTGAAAAACATCTCCTTGGCTTTGTTCACGCCGATGAGGTTGGTGAAATGGATGAGGCCGGACGCGTTGTAAGGGATGCCGATCTTTGCCGGGGTCATGGCGAAGGTGGAACCCTGTGCGGCGATGATGAGATCGCAGGCGGCGCAGAGATCGCACGCGCCGCCCCAGACCGACCCTTCGACCATGGCGATGACCGGCACCGGGCAATCCTGGATCTTCCGCAGCAGAGTCTCCAGGGCGTCGAAATAACCGAGCGGGTCGCGGCGCGGTTCGGGGATTTCGTTGATGTCGTGCCCGGCCGACCAGACTTTCACCCCGGGTGCGGCGCGAATGACAACGACATGCACGCCGCCGGTTGCCAGTTCGTCGAGCGCAGCCATCATCTCGCGCATCAGGTCACCGCTGAGGCTGTTGTGCTTGTCGGCGCGGTTGAGTTGCAAGACACCGATCTTGCCGGTCAGGGATTTTTCGACCAAGGCCATCAAAGTGTGTTGCTACGCGAGGCGTGGCGGCGAGTAAAGCGCCCGGGCTCAGGGTGCGGGTTGCGCGGGGAGACTTTGCAGCAAACGCAAGGCCTCGTCGCGCGCGGCGGTGTTGCCGAGTTGCTCCTCCATCACGGCAAGGTTGCGGGCCGAGCCCGGCGTGGCGCGGATGATGACCGATTGCCGCATCAAGGCCGCGGCTTCGGCGTGGCGTCCGAGTTTCCAGACCATGACCGCGAGATCGTTGAAAGCCTCGGCGCTGTCCGGGCGTCGCGCGATGACTTCCCGCATCAACTCCTCGCCCTCTGCCGTGCGTCCGCGGTCGTCGAGGGCGGACGCGTAATTGTGCAGCGCTTTCCAGCTGCGCGGATTGGTCTCCAGCGTGGCGGCGAAAAGTTTCAGGTCCTCCGACCAGAGCGGCAACCGCTGCACGGTCAGCCAGGTCAACCCCGCGACCCACGCCGCCGCCAGCGCGATGACCCAGCCGCGCGACGACCTCGCGACGATCATGGTCAGGGCCAAGGCCGGACCGAGCAGCGCGAAATACGCGTAGCGGTCGGCCACCGTGCTGACCAATTGGAAGTTGAACGGCACCAGACCGAGCGTGGGCAACAGCGCCGCGGCAAAAACGAGAAACGGCACGAGGTAGGGACGCAGCGACCGGACAAAAAACAGCACCGTCGCCAGCACCGCGGGTCCGAGCCACATCCACCAGATCCATCCGGCAGCCAGCGCCACGTCGGGTGAACGTCCGTAGTCCGCCGCCAACCCGGCCGGCACCAGCGCCTTGGCGAGATAAAATCCGAGTGCATCGGCGGCCACCAGCGGACGCAGCCACACCGGCACCAATCCGACGGCCAGTTCCGCGGCCCATTGGGCGCTGCTGGTCAGCACGACCCAGAGCGCACCGATGAGAAGCCATGGTCCGAGCGACCACATCATCCGCCGCCATGTCCACCGGAACGGCATCACCGCCAGCACACCGGCGACCAGCGGCAGCGCGACCCCCGCGGGTTTGGCCGCGAGCGAAGCGACAAAGAGGATCGTGGCCGCAAGCCAGCGCGCCGGTCCCGGACGTTCGCCGCCGAACAAAACAACGAGCGCGGCGAGGCCGAGGCATCCGCCAAGCACATCGCGCAATCCGGAAATCCACGCCACCGGTTCCACCTGCAGCGGATGCAGCGCGAAAAAGAGCGCGCCGAGCGCGGCGGCCGGATTCAAGCGCGCCGCGGAAACATTGCCGGCGAACTTTCCCGCCACGCGCCGCAGCAGCAGGAAAGCCAGCACCGCGGCTACCGCGTGCACCGCGACATTCGCGCCGTGGAACCACGACGCATCGAGCGCGCCGTCCGCCACGGGCAAGCCGTTCGCCCACCGCGACAGCGCCGCCAACCCGGCCCAGAGGGTGTAGGTCAGCGGAATGTAAAGCTGCTGCCATGGTCCCGCCCACAAGGCACCGAGGCCCGACCACGAGAGGTTGGCGATGTGCGGATTGGCATGCACATGAATGTCATCATCCCAGAACGGGAAAAACGGAAAGTTCAGGGCCGGCAGGAAAACCAGCGCGGTGCCCGCGGCCACCAGCGCCGCCCAGGCCCACACCGGAATACCTCGATTTTTCCCGATCATCGTGCCCCTTTTCTGGCAGCAAACCGGCCGGAAATCCATCCCCGCCCCAGATTCCGCTTCCCTTGCACCCCGCTTTGGTCTTCAACTTGCCGCCCGTAATTCACCCGATTCCAAGATGAACGACAACAACCACGCCAATTCTTCGCCGCTCCCCCTGTTTCTTTCCATCGCCGCCCTGGCCGGCGTTCTCATCCTCTTCCTCCTCTATCTCGGACAGCGCGGCACCGCGCGCGAGTTGCGCGCCATGATCCTCAACGAGCGCGCCAACGCCGCGCTCAACGCCAATGCCGGCGCCGATGCCGAGACGCTTCTCGCCGAGGTTTTCGAACTCAACCCCGACACCCCGGCCGTCTGGCGCCGCCGTGCCATCGCGCGCATGATGTCAGGACAAACCTTCGAAGCCATCACCGCGGCCCAGGAGCATCTCAAGGAGAATCCCGGCGACACCGGCATGTCCGCATTGCTCGGCGCCGCGCAGATCCTGGCCAAAGATTATGACGGGGCCGACCAAAGCCTGACCGCCGCCCTGCAAATCGCGCCCAACCAGCGCGACCTCGTGCAGAATCTTTCCGAACTGCGCCGCCTGCAGAAACGCCCGGCCGATGCCGCCGCGCTCATTGACGGTTTCCTCGCGCAAAATCCGACCGACGGATTTTTCCAATACAAACGCGCCATGGCCGACGTGGCCGGTGACTTGCCCTCGCAGCGCCGCACCGAAATTGCCGAAGCAATCGAAGGCGGCAACGCCACGGCCGGCATCTATGTCGTCGCCGCCGCCATCGATTTCCGCGACGGCAAACCCGATGCGGCCCGCCTCAAACTCGAGGAAGCCAACAAGCGCGCCACGGCCCAGGACATGCGCACCATGCTCGAGGACGAATTCTTCCGCGACCACATCCAGTTCAACCAACCCGGCGCCCAGGCCCCCGCTGCTCCCGCCGCGGACGCGGCCGCCACGCCCGCCGCGGAGTAATCAGCGCAGTTCGAGCACGACCGGGCAGTGGTCCGAGCCCGGGACGTGCGGCAAAATGCGCGCGGCTTTGACCCGCGGCACGAGTGCGGCCGAGACGAGGAAGTAGTCGATGCGCCACCCGATGTTCCGCGGACGCGCCTTGTTCATGTAGCTCCACCACGTGTAGTGGCCGTTGCCCTGCGTGAAGAGGCGGAAGGTATCGACGAAGCCGGCGTCGAGCAGCGCCTGGAACTCGGCGCGTTCCTCGTCGGTGAAACCGGCGTTTTTGCGGTTGGTCTTCGGGTTGGCCAGATCGAGCTCCGTGTGCGCGACATTGAGGTCGCCGCAGAAAATGACCGGTTTATTTTTTTCGAGCTGCTTGAGATAGCTGCGGAACGCCGGCTCCCATTTCCCGGTGCGATAGTCGAGCCGCGTCAGTTCGCGCTGCGAATTCGGCGTGTAGACGTTGACCAGAAAAAATTCGTCATACT
>JBIKXZ010000174.1:0-4991 GCA_044355525.1 Chthoniobacterales bacterium | reverse complement strand
CGATTAGAGCTTGGCGGCGACTTTCTTGAGGAGGTCGACGCAGCGGTTGCTGTAACCCCACTCGTTGTCATACCAGCTGACCAGCTTGAAGAAGCGGCTGTTCAGCTCGATGCCCGAACCGGCGTCGAAAATGCTCGAGGCCGTGTCGTGGATGAAGTCGGACGACACCACTTCGTCGTCGGTGTATTTGAGGATGCCCTTGAGGTAGGTCTCGCTGGCTTTTTTCATCGCCGCGCAGATCTCCTTGTAGCTGGTCTCCTTGACCGTTTTGACCGTGAGGTCGACCACCGAAACGGTCGGAGTCGGCACGCGGAAGGCCATGCCGGTGAGTTTGCCTTTGATCTCCGGAATGGCCAGGCCGACGGCTTTGGCCGCGCCTGTTCCCGACGGGATGATGTTGATTGCCGCGGCGCGCCCGCCTTTCCAGTCCTTCTTGGAAGGACCGTCGACGGTTTTCTGCGTCGCCGTGTAGCTGTGCACCGTGGTCATGAGACCTTCCTCGATGCCGAAGCCTTCCTTGAGGAGGACGTAAACGACCGGCGCGAGACAGTTCGTCGTGCAGCTGGCGTTGGAAATGATGTTGTGCTTGGCCGCGTCGTATTTCTCGTCGTTGACGCCCATGACCACGGTGATGTCTTCCTCTTTGGCCGGGGCCGAGATGATGACTTTTTTCGCGCCGGCGTCGAGGTGGCCCTTGGCTTTCGAGGCTTCGGTGAAAAGTCCGGTGCATTCGAGGACGATGTCGACGCCGTGCTCTTTCCACGGCAGCGCGGACGGACCTTCTTTCACCGCGAGGCATTTGATTTTCTGGCCGTTGACCACGAGCACGTCATCCTCGGCGGCGGAGGGCGAGGATTTCTCGCTCGAGACGGTGCCTTTGAAGGCGCCTTGGGTGGAATCGTATTTGACGAGGTAAGCGAGGTTGTCAGCCGGAACGAGATCGTTCACCGCGACCACTTGGAAGTCCTTGCCCAGCAAGCCCTGCTCCGCAATCGCGCGGAAAACGAGGCGCCCGATGCGCCCAAAGCCATTGATACCGATTTTAGTCATGTTTTTGTTTTTTCTCTGTGTTGGATGCGATTCCGGGAGGGCCGCCTATTTAAGAAGCCCGGCGCCCGGAGGTCAATCTTTTGGGCCCCGATCAGCCGCGCCGCCGGTCACTTGGCCGGCCACCATCCGTGAAATCCGTGTGCCATCCGTGGTGCAATTCAACGGTTCCGCTCAATCCAACTCAAAATTGATATTCACCGTGTAAGATCCGCCCTTGATCAGGTCCTTGGGCGGCGCATCAATCCGGCCGACCCGCCGGGCGGCGGCCATGACACTTTCGTCCATCACCACATTGCCCGAGGAGCGCAGCACCGAGAAACCGCTGATTCTTCCGTCGGCCGCGATGGTGATTTTCAGCGTCGTGGTGAACTTGGCCGAACCCACGATGCTGGTCGGTTGCTCCCACACACCGAAGAAGCGGTCGTGGATCATTTCGTGATACCACCCGGAATTCGAGGTGCCGGCCGCCCCGGTTTTGCTGCCCACGGCTTCCGCCTTGGGCACGGTGGATTCGCCGGACTTCTTCGGCGTCGCTTGGGGCGAGGCCTTCGGTGACGCTTTGGGCGATGCTTTCGGCGAGGCTTTGGGACTGGGCTTGGGACTGGCCTTCGGTGAGGGCTTGGGTGATGGCTTCGGACTTTTCTTCGGCGAAGGCTTGGGGCTCGGTTTGGGCGTTACTTTCGGCGACGGCTTCGGCGTGGGCGTTGGCTTGGGTGTGGGGGTTGGTGTTGGAGTCGGCGTCGGAGTGGGTTCCGGCGTCGGCGTCGGCGTCGGTGTCGGCGTGGGCAATGGAATCTCGCTCTTGGCCGTGAGCGGCGTCTCGGCCGGTTCGGGTTCGTCGCGCGGCTTGGTCGGATCGGGCGTCGGTGTCGGCTGCGGATCGTCTTCCTCTTCCTCGGGCGGCAAAAAATCCGCCGGACTCATCCACGTAACCTGCGGCCTTTGCATTTCGCGCAGGCTCCACCAAATGAGCAAACCGATGAGCACGGCGTGGAGCAACGCCACGCCGGCGACGGTCCACCGGAAACGGGGTTCCCCCATGGCGCGTCAGGTCCCCTCGGGACGCGTCATAACGCCGACTTTGGTGATCCCGGCCCGGGCGATGACGTCCATCACCGAAATGAAACGCTGCACGGGCAAGTCGCGGTGCGGGCGCACCACCACCGCCGTCTGCGGATCGGACGCGCGCAGGGCGGCGAGTTTTTCCTCGAGTTGCGCGAAGGTGATCTCCTCTTTTTCGAGCTTGAGCACATCGTTCTTGTCGATCGAAACAGTGAGCACTTTCGCCGGATCGACCGCGCCCTCGGCCGCTTCGCTCGTCGGCACGATGAGGTCCATGTTGTTTTCGAGGAGCGGCGTGGTGATCATGAAAATGATGAGCAACACGAACGCCAAATCGAGCAGCGGCGTGACGTTGATTTCCGAAAGCGTGGAAAGCGCCTGTTTGTCCGAGTAGCGGCGCATGGGTCAGCCGTGACGGTCGTAGTTGACGAAGCGGTGCTCGAAATCCGAGGCCAGCTCCGCGGCAAAGTTGTCGGTCTGCACGATGAGCGATCGCAGGCTCGTGACCAAAAAATTGTAACCGAACATGGCCGGAATCGCGACAAGCAGGCCGATCACCGTGGTGAGCAGCGCCGCGGAAACACCCGGCGCCATGGCCGCGAGGTTCGGTGTGCCTGCCATGGCCACGCCGCTGAACGTATCCATCACTCCCCACACCGTGCCGAGCAGACCGAGAAAAGGCGACCCGCTCACCGCGGTGGCCAGGATGATCATTTGCGATTCCATGCGGAGTCCGGACTCGCCCACCGCGCGCTCCATCGCCGCGGTCACGGAACGCATTTGCGCCGGACTGATCCGGTCGGCCACTTCCACCCGCGCGGCAAAGGTGTCATCCACCTCGTTGGAACCGAGCATCTGGAAAGTCAGCTCGTCGCAGCCCGCGCGGTAAACCGCGTAGGCCGGGGATCCTTCGAAGGACAGGCCCGTTTCGTAGATGTGCAGCGGCTGACGGTTCTTGCGGAAAATGGCGAAAAATCGCTCGGTTTGCTTGCGGGCAAAGCGGATCATGCGGAACTTCGTGATCATGACCGACCAGCTGAAAATCGACGCGATGAACAAGGCCGCGATGATGGCCAACCCGGAAAAGCTGGTTTCCTGGAATGCGAAAAGCAGTCCGCCGGAAGCCAGGAAACCGGGAGCGAGAGGCAGGGCCATGACGCAGCATAGTAGGAGCCGCGGACGCGCAGGCAAGTTCGCGGCGTGGGTGGCAGGCATTCTGATGCTCGCGCCCGGCGCTCGTGCCGCCGAAGGCCAAATTTACGATGTCTTCGCCAAAGCCCTCGCCCCCATCGCCTCCTCGGTCTTCGGCGGCGCGGCCGGACAACCCGGCGCCATGGTCGTCGAATGCACCGTCGGCGAAGCCACCGGCCGTCTGGCGGCCGCCAACGGCATGAAGATGCGCCTCGCGGTGCAGGCCCCCGACCACTTGCGCGTCGATCTCGCCTACAACGGCACGGTCCTCACCGCCTGCCGCGCCGGCAAGGAACTCTGGGCCACCCCCGCCGCGCCCATGCGATCCCTGGCCCAAGCGGCCGGGATCGATGTCGGAAAAAGCGCGCCCGACAGCACATCGCCCCCCCTTATCCCCCTCGCCCTCGACCCGCAAATGCTCGTCTTCCTCCCCGTCGTCTTCGACGTCAAAGACCTGGGCATGGAAGACATCAACGGCACGGCGCATCGCGGCATGCAATTCGGACTCATGCCCGAGCTGAAAAAATCGATCAAGGCCGAGGACTTCGACGCCCGCGCCTGGATCAACACCGAATTCCAACCCCGCCGCGTCACCGTCGAGGGCGCCGACTATTCCCTGCAGGTCGAAGTAGACAAAATCAGCTTCGCCCCCCAGTTCCCCCCTACTGTCTGGCAACCGGCGGAAAACCAAGACGTCCTCCGCCTCCCCGCCAGCGCCCTCAACGAACTCTTCGAAAAAATGCTCGCCCAAAAACTCCCCGCCAACCTCCCCCTCCCGGCCCCAACAGGGCCATAAAACAGTGTTTCGGTAGGGCAGTAGGGCAGTGTCTCAGGGCGGATTCGGTGCAAACCCGCACCCCGAAGCAAATTCTCACAGGCAAGCCCACCGAGCCGTTACATGGACTTTCTGCAGAAAGTCCATGTGTGAGTTTTTCGAGCGGTTTCTACCAGTTTCCCAAAGGATTTGGACTTCACGAAGAGTTTCCGTTGGTAGGGTCCATTGGCCGAGCGGACCGCCGCCCCCTTCGGTGTCTCGCCCCGCCTCGCTACGGGGCGCTCAGGCGGTCGCGGCACAGGCCTGCTGCCGCCGGCGGTGGTGCCAGAGGGCGAGCAGGACCAAGATGGCAGCGGCGGCATAGGTGCCGGGTTCGGGGATGGGTTCGCCCCCGCCGAAACTCATCGGCACCAGCTCGCCCGTGCCCAACAGCCGGGCTCCGGCGCTGTAGCCGTTGAACGTGATTTGCGTGAGCTGCCCGCCGGTCAGACCGGAAGAATTGCTCCCGAAGAAAAGACGACCAGCCGTGCCCCCGGACACGCTCCCGGCCCAGTTAGCCACCGTGAGCGTCACCCCGCCCGACCAAGCCGCGCCGCTGCTGTCGATGAAGACCAGGTCGCGCAGACCGGCGGCGGCGCCGAGATCGATGGTCGAGCTGGCATTGAGCGTAAGATCGCCGAGCGATTCGGCATACCCGGCGGAGGCATTGCCGGTGCGGAAGGTGCCGCCGTTGAGAATGAGATCCGTTCCGTTGGCGATCTGATTCGCCGCGCCGAGTGTCAGGGCACCCGCATTCACTTGGATGGACGTGGCCGCGAAATTGTTGGCCGTCGAACCATTGCTCAGCACGATCTCGCCTGCTCCGGCTTTGACGAACGTGTTCGTTGTGCCCGAGGCATTGGCCATCGAGCCG
>JBIKXZ010000046.1:0-15303 GCA_044355525.1 Chthoniobacterales bacterium | reverse complement strand
CCGCCGAAAAATCGGCTTTCCTCCGGCGCGGGCTGCGTCCAGCGTTGTTGGGCTATGACTGACGCAAACCATACCAAATCACCCGGCTGGACTTTGTTCCAGGGAATCCTCCTCATTGTGCTCGGCGCGCTGGCGATCGCCTTTCCGCTCCTCGGCACCATCGTGGTCGAACAGCTCTTCGCGGCACTCCTGCTCATTGCGGGCGGCTACGCGCTGGCCGCGGCCCTCGGACGCAAGGAGTCCGGCGCTGCCTCCCGTGTTGTCTCGGGTTTATGGGCCGTGCTGACCCTCGTGACAGGTCTGCTTCTCATGTTCCAAGTCGGCGCGGGCATCCTGACGCTGACCATCCTGCTCGCCGCTTACTTCGCGGCGCAGGGGATCGTGACGATCATCGCTGCCTTCAAGTTCAGCGGCACGGGAACCATGTGGCTCATGCTCTTGAGCGGCATTGTCTCGTTCGTGCTGGCCTGGATGATCTTCAGCGGTTTCCCCGGCTCGGCCGCGTGGATGCTCGGATTGCTCTTCGGGATCAACCTCATCTTCACCGGATTTTTCTTCCTCTCGATGTCCTCGACCCTGCGCGCGCAAAACGCGTAAGGCCATCGCTTTCGTTTCACCGGAGCCCCGCGGAGAAATCCGCGGGGTTTTTCATTTGTGGAACGGCCAGACCAGCGGAATGACGATCATCGCCCCGATGAAATAAACGATGTTCAGAGGCAGGCCGATGCGCATGAAGTCCGCGAAGCGGTAACCGCCGGCCGAGTACACGTAGGTGTTCGTCTGGTAGCCGATCGGGGTGGCGAAGCTCGCGCTGGCTGCGATGGTGATGGCAATGGCGAAGGGACGCGGATCGAGTCCGAGTTCGGCCGCCAGGCCCAAAGCAATCGGCATCATGAGGACAACGGTCGCGTTGTTCGAGAGCACCTCGGTGATGGTGGAAGTGAGAATGAAGACAATGGCCAGCAAAAGCAGCGGCTTCCAGGCGATCGGCACGAAGTCGGTGGCCCAAGTAGCAAGATGGCCGGCGATGAAGTTCGCGGTGCCGGTGCTTTCCAGCGCCACGCCGAGTCCGAGCGTGCTGTAGATGAGGAAAAGCAGTCCCCAATCGACGGAAGCGTAAGCTTGGCGCGGCTTCATCGTGCCGGTGAGCATGAGAAAGACGCAACCGACGATCGCGGCGACCGCGATCGGCACAAGCTCGAGCGAGGCGACCAGAATCACCGCGGCCATCGTGCCGAGCACCAGCGGGGTGCGGGCGCGCTGCGCCGAGGTCTCAACGCGCGGCCGGTCCAGGAGCAGCAACTCGTTGGTAGCTTTGAGCTGGCGGATCGAAGCCTCTTCACCCAGCAGCAACAAGGTGTCGCCGGGCTGCAGTGCGACGTTTTCGAAACCGCGGCTCAGATTCGTGCCGCGACGGTGGATCGCGAGCACGATAAGCCCGAAGCGCTGACGGAAATTCAGTTCGCGCAGGCTGCGTCCGGCCAACTCGGAGAGCGGCCCGACGATTGCCTCGGCCAAGTGGCCTTCGTGGGAAATCATTTTGCGTCCGCTGTCCGTGTCCTCGACATCGAGACGGATATCCTGACGAGCGAGCACATCGGCCACCGCTCCGGGCGCGGCGGCAATGACCAGACGGTCGCCGGCCCGCAGGCGCAGCGTATCGAGCGGTTCAAAAAGCGGCTGCTTGTCGCGTAGAACCTCGAGCACGCGCACTCCGGTGCGCGGACCGAGTCCTGCTTCGGCGAGCGTTTTGCCGGAAGCCATGGATCCGCCGGCCACTGTGGCCTCGACGACGTATTCGGAGAACCCGGCCTCGCCGAGATCCTGCGCGAGCGTCTTGCGATGCGGCAGCAGTTTGGGTGCCGCCAGCACGACGAAAGCCGTGCCGATAATCAGGAGTGGCAGTCCGACGTAAGCAGTCTCGAACATGCCAAAGGGCTTGAATCCCGCGTCGGCCACCAAGCCGCTGGCCAAAATGTTCGTGCTTGTGCCAACCAACGTGCAAGTGCCGCCGAAAATCGCGGCGTAGGAAAGGGGAATGAGGAACATCGAGGCGGAAACTCCTGCGCGGTTGGCCAGATGGATGGCGATGGGCAGACCGACAACCACGACCGGCGTGTTGTTGATGAAGGCCGAGACGACGGCGGTGGCCAGCATCATGACAAGGAGCAAGCCGCGCGGACCGAGTCCGCTCACATTCTCCATCGCGGTGAGGGCGCGTGTCAGTGCCCCGGTGCGCTCGAGCGCATTGCTCAGGACGAACATGGCCGCCACGGTGATCGGCGCGGGATTGGCGAAGACAGCCAGCAATTGCTTGGCCTCGGGAAAGGAAGTGGCGAAGGGCAACTGCGAGAGCAGGAGCAGCAGGGCGAAGACAACCAGGCCGGTCAGGTCGGTCGGCCAGCGCTCGCGCATGAATTGCACGAGAGCGAACGCGACGAGCGCAAGGATAACGGCGATTTCCCAAGTCATGACCGCGCGGAAGATGGCCCGACCGCGTGCCCGAGGCGAGCCGGAAAACTGCGCTTTGGCCTTGCGGACGAGGGGATCATGGCGGAGGGTCCGCCGCGTGAAATGGTCTTTCCCGGTGGCCCGCATCGCGGGCATCGACGTGCGCATCCACGCCACGTTCCTTCTCCTGCTCGTCTGGTTCGGCTTCGTCTACTTCGCCGAGGGCGGCTACGCGGCCATGTTCGCCGGATTGTCGTTCATTATTCTGCTTTTTGTCTGCGTCATTCTCCACGAGTTCGGCCACGCGCTGGCCGCGCGGGCTTACGGGATCAACACGCCGGACATCACGCTGCTGCCCATCGGCGGCATCGCGCGGTTGGAGCGTATGCCGGACAAGCCGTGGCAGGAGTTGGTTGTGGCCCTGGCCGGACCCGCGGTCAACGTGGTCATTGCCTTCGGTCTTTACATCGTGATCGGACGTTTCTTCGGCCTCGGCGACCTCGAGGAATTGGCCGACGGGCGGGGCAACCTGCTGACGCAACTGCTGGCCATCAACGTGATCCTTGTTGTTTTCAATCTGCTCCCCGCTTTTCCCATGGACGGTGGAAGGGTGCTGCGCGCTTTGCTGGCCATGCGTTTGAGCCACGGTCGCGCCACGCGCATCGCCGCCGCTGTCGGACAAGTCGTGGCTGTGCTCTTCGGCCTGCTCGGGCTGTTCGGCGGGAATCCCTTTTTGCTTTTCATTGCCGTCTTTGTTTTTTTCGGCGCGCGCGCCGAAGCCTCCTTCGCCACCTACAAGGAGAATGCGGAGGACACGCACGTGGCCGCGGCCATGCACCCGACGGGGCCGGTGCTTATGACGGGCATGACGGTGTCCGACGCGGTGCAGGCCGCCATGCAAGGGCACGACGGAATCCTGCCGGTGGCGGATCCGTCTTTGCACTTTGTCGGCATGATCCCCGCTGATGTGTTGGCCCGCGCCCTGCGTTGGGATCCTTCGGCCAAAATCGACCAGATGGTGCGCCGCGATTTCGCGGCCATCGTGGCCGACGCTTCGTTGGCCCAAGCGGTCGCCGTCATGCGCGAGTCGTCGCAACCTGTTTTTCCGGTGGTCAATGCCGGGGGACAATTGGTCGGGATGCTGAGGCGCGAAGACATGGAGCGCGCCTTGGCCGCGGGCTGAGTCCCCGGCCACGGTTCGACTTGCCACTGTGGGGAGGGAGGCGTTTAATTTCGCCGAGCCCCCGGAACCGTGCTGGTCACGGCGTGGGGCTCGTTTTTGTATGATTGCCGGATTCCCCGAACTCACCGCGGCCGAAGCGGCCGCTCTCATCGAAAACGACCAGAACATCGGGTTCGGCGGCTTCACCCCGGCCGGGTCGCCCAAAGCGGTCTCGCGTGAAATCGCGCACCGCGCCCTCGCCGAGCACGAGGCCGGACGTCCTTTTTCCGTCGGCGTGATCACCGGCGCGAGCACCGGTCCGTCGCTCGACGGCGTGCTGGCGGCCAGCGACGCGATCAAATTCCGCACGCCCTACCAAAGCGATCCGGAACTGCGCAAACGCATCAACACGGGCAAGACGCAATTCTTCGACATGCACCTCTCGCAGCTGCCGCAGGCGGTGCGCTACGGATTCCTCGGGCAACTCGACTGGGCCATCGTCGAAGTCTGCGACATCCAGCCGACCGGCGAAGTCACCCTGACCAGCAGCGTGGGCGCCTCGCCGACCTTCCTGCACCAGGCCAAGCGCGTCATTCTCGAACTGAACAAGCGCCATCCGTCCGCGTTGCGCGGATTTCACGACCTTTACGAGCCGGACGATCCGCCGACGCGCACCCACATTCCGATTTACCATCCGTCCGACCGCATCGGCACGGAGACGATCATGATCGATCCGGCCAAAATCGCCGGCGTGGTGGCCACCGATTTGGACGACGAGGTGGCCGGGTTCGACGAGCCGAACGAGGTGACCAAAAAAATCGGCGAGAATGTGGCGAACTTTCTGGCCGGCGAATTACGAGCCGGGCGCATCGTCCCCGATTTCCTGCCCATCCAGAGCGGGGTGGGCAACGTGGCCAACGCCGTGCTTTTCGCCATGGGCAAGCATCCCGACATCCCGGCCTTCAGCATGTATACCGAGGTCATCCAGGACTCGGTCATCGCGCTCATGCGCGAGGGGCGCATCAAGTTCGCCAGCGGATCCTCGCTGACCATCAGCAACGAGGTCATGCGCGACCTCTACCGCGATCTCGAGCAGTTCCGCGGCAAGATCCTGCTGCGTCCGCAGGAAATCTCGAACAACCCCGAAGTCGTCCGCCGTCTCGGGATCATCTCGATCAACACCGCGCTGGAACTCGACCTCTACGGCAACGTGAACAGCACGCACGTCATGGGCCGGCAGATGATGAACGGCATTGGCGGATCCGGTGACTTCACGCGCAACGCCTACATTTCGATCTTCACCTGTCCCTCCTGCGTCAAAGGCGGCAAAATCAGTCCGATCGTGCCTATGGTTTCGCACTTGGACCACAGCGAGCACAGCGTGCAGGTGATCGTTACCGAGCACGGCGTGGCCGACCTGCGCGGCAAGTCGCCGCACGAGCGCGCCCAACTCATCATCGAGTGCGCGCATCCGGAATACCGTCCGCTGCTGCGGCGTTACCTCGAGATCGGTGGCGTAGCCCACACGCCGCAGAGTTTCGAAAACGCCTACGCGTTCCACCGTGCTTTCCTCGGCGAGGGCGACATGCGCCGGGCGCAGATTGCCGGGGCCTGACGGCTCCGCGGCCGACACCAAAAAAGTTCCCCCCAAGGGGGCCTTTTGTTTGCCTCGTCCGTCTCTGGCGGGTTATCTTCGCCTGTTTTTGTTATGCCGGACTCCCTGCAAGCCAATCTGAACCTGCCCGACGGCCGCACGGTCGCGTTGCCGGTTGTGGTCGGCACCGAGCAAGAGCACGCCATCGACGTCCGCACGCTTCGTGACCAGACCGGCTACATCACCTACGACGACGGTTATGCCAATACCGGTTCGTGCAGCAGCGGCATCACTTTCATCGACGGCGAGAAGGGGATCCTGCGGCATCGCGGCTATGGCATCGAGGGTCTGGCCAACGACTCCATCTTTCTCGAGACGGCTTACCTCATCATTTACGGCGAACTGCCGACCTCGAAACAGCTTTCCAAATTCCGTGGCCGCATCTCCTCGAGCGCCACGGTGCACGAGAGCATGCGTCATTTCTTCGAGGGCTTCCCGGACACCTCCCATCCCATGGCCATCCTCTCGGCCATGCTCAATTCGCTCGGGTGCTACTACCCGGAAATGACCTCGCACAAAAAGCACCTCGACGAGAAGCACTTCGACTGGGCCGCGGCGCTGCTCATCTCCAAGGTGCGCACCCTGGCCGCGATGTCCTACCGCACCAAACGCGGCCTGCCCTTCGTCTATCCGCGCTGGGACCTGCGCTACGCGGCCAATTTCCTGCATATGATGTTTTCCGAGCCTTACCGGGACTACAACCCGAAGCCGGAAGTGACCGATGCGCTCGATCTCATCCTGCTCCTGCACGCGGATCACGAGCAAAATTGCAGCACTTCCACAGTGCGCATGGTCGCTTCCAGCGGGGCCAATCTTTTCGCCAGCGTCTCGGCGGGTGTCAGCGCCCTCTGGGGACCGCTCCACGGTGGCGCCAATGCCGCGGTCATCGAGATGCTCGAGGAAATCAGCGCCTCGGGCGACGACGGACGCAAAGCCATCGAGGCGGCCAAAAAAGGCGAGCGTCGCCTCATGGGCTTCGGGCACCGCGTCTACAAGAACTACGATCCGCGCGCCCGCATCCTCGGCGAGGCGGCCAAGCGCGTCCTTACCTCGATGGGCATTCAGGATCCGCTCCTCGACATCGCCCAGCACCTCGAGCAGGCGGCGCTGAGCGACGACTACTTTGTTGCCCGCAAGCTGTATCCGAACGTCGATTTCTACAGCGGCATCATTCTGCGCGCCATCGGGATCCCGGTGGACATGTTCCCGGTCATGTTCGCCATCGGCCGCATGCCGGGATGGATCGCGAATTGGCGCGAAGTCGCCTCGACCCCCAAGATGAAAATCCACCGCCCGCGGCAGGTCTACACCGGGCCGACCGAGCGGGATTACGTTCCGATCGAGGATCGCGGGCAGTAGCCGGCATCTTCCCGGATTGTGGCAGCGGTCTGTGACCGCCGCTACAGGGGATCGAGCCGCAGCAGCGCGAGCGCTGCGCTCAATCCTTCGCTGGCCTGGGCTCCTTGAGGATCCAGTCGTCATCCGCCACGACGAACTGCAGCTTTCCCCGGTGCGTGGCCAACTCGCCGATGAATTCAAGGCGTCCATCCTTGGGATAAGAACGCAACTGCTGGCGCAGATCATCATCGTGGGAGTGCAGGAGGTATTTCTTGCCGCCGACTTCGATGGCCAGCGGACGCAAGGAGCTGATCTTGCCCCGCACACGGAAAAATTCCCCCATGTGCTTGGCGGGATCTTTGGCATGGACTGCTTCGAAAGAGGGGAGTTTGTCCGGCTTCAGAGTGTCGAGCCCGACCTCGAACAATTCCGAGGGGGCGTTGTCCGTGCCCGGATCGGACAAGGCCACGCGTTTGGCGGTGTCCCCGTCCTCGACCGTGCGAAAGCGCGCCGCGATGGGGAAGTGGTCGCTGGTGCCCGCGCCCTCTCCGGCATTGGTCCAGCGGCGCGGCAGATTGAGCGGACCGACGGTGTTGAATCCTTTAATGATCACGACCTCGAAGGAATTGTCCACGTATTGCACGCCCCGGTGGTCGTAGAGGCCGGGTGTGATCATTTTCTGCATGAGCGTGCCCCATTCGCCGCCGTAGCTGTCGGAGAACCGCTTGTCCGGGGGCAATTCGTGCCAAAGGTTGTAGAGGGAGAAGCCGTTGGCGCCGGCGGTGGCGGCCTCGTCGCCCTGCGAGCCGAGCACGTCGTTCACCCCGGTCTTGCCGAGGTGCGGATTGGCCTTGGTCTGGTTGTATTGGCTGTTGAAGTCGCCCGCGAGAATGATGTCGGCGGACGGATCTTCGGCGAGGATCTTGTCCACGCGATCGCGCAAGGTCTGGGCGTTCAGACGGCGGGTCTGCTCCGCATTGAGGTCGCTGGCCCGCGATTTCCAGTGGTTGACGAAAACGATCAGTGGATGGCCGTCGATGTCCAGCGTGACTTCGAGGATGTCTCGCGCGTCGGGCGTGGAGTGGCTCTTGGTGTCTTTGACGGGAAACTTGCTGAAGATCGCATTCTTGTGTGCTTTGCGGTGCACCGAACGGTCGTCGCTTTCCAAGGCGGCCAGATCGGGCTCATCTTTGCCGATCACGATCTCGTAGCCCGTCATGCCTTCGTCTTCGAGATACTTGAGCAGCAAGGCCTCGGCCGGCAGACCGCGGATCTTGTCGTTGAGTTTGGTGGTCAGCATCTGCTCGACCGTCAGGTCCTTGTATTCGGCGAGGAATTTTCCATAGTCCGCCACTCCGGAGTCCGGCGAGAAGTCCATTTCGAATTCGTTGAAAGCGATGACTTCCGGACCGGTTCCCCGGTTGATGGTCTTCAACACGTGGGCGATGTTCCGCAGTTTGACGAGCAACTTGGCCGGCGAGTAGGACATCTCCTCTCCCGTCTCCTTGTAATCATCGAACATGGCGACACCATCGGCGTCGGCGAGGTTCTCGACGTTGTAGGTCACGACCGTGAATTCGCGGGCGGAGGCGGGGAGGGAGAGGGCGGCGGAGAGGAGGGCCGCCCGGAGCGCTGACTTCATCGGGCACAGAATCGCCCCTTTGCGTCGGCGTGCAAATAAAAATCCCGCCCCGCGCGAACGCGGGACGGGATGGCGGGAGGGAAATCCCGGGTTAATTGAGGGCAGCCTGCGCTGCCGCGAGGCGCGCGATGGGCACTCGGAAGGGCGAGCAACTCACGTAATCAAGACCGATCTCGTGGCAGAATTCCACGCTGTCCGGATCGCCGCCGTGTTCGCCGCAGATGCCCAGCTTGATTTTCTTGCGGGTCTTGCGTCCGAGTTCGCACGCGATGCGCATGAGTTTACCGACGCCGGCGGTATCGACGCTGGCGAACGGGTTCTTCTTCACGATCTCCAACTCCTGATAGACAGGAAGGAAGCTGCCGGAGTCGTCGCGGCTCATGGCCAGTGTGGTCTGCGTGAGGTCGTTCGTGCCGAAGCTGAAGAACTCCGCATCCTCGGCGATCTCGTCCGCGACGAGCGCGGCGCGCGGGACTTCGATCATCGTGCCGACGAGGTAGTCAAACTTGACCTTCTTTTCCTTCGCGACCTCGGCGGCCACACGGTGGACGAGTTCGGTCTGGAGTTTGAGTTCCTTGGTGAACCCGGCGAGCGGGATCATGACTTCGGGGCGGACTTTGATGCCTTTCTTCTGCACTTCGGCCGCGGCTTCGAAGATGGCGCGGACCTGCATCTCGGAGATTTCCGGATAGCTGATGCCAAGGCGGCAGCCGCGGTGTCCGAGCATCGGGTTGAACTCGTGCAGGTCGTGCACGCGCTTGCCGATTTTGTCGGCGCTGATGCCAAGCTTGTTGGCCAGAGCGTTCTGCTGCGCGTGGTCGTGCGGCAGGAACTCGTGGAGCGGCGGGTCGAGCAGGCGGATGGTGGCCGGAAGGCCTTTGAGCGCTTTGAAGATGCCGATGAAGTCTTCGCGCTGGTAAGGCAGGAGCTTGGCCAGGGCGGCCTGACGGTCTTCTTTCTTCTCGGCGAGGATCATTTCGCGGATGGCGTCGATGCGGTCGCCCTCGAAGAACATGTGCTCCGTGCGGCACAGGCCGATGCCGATGGCACCGAAGGCGACGGCGTTGGCCGTCTGCTCGGGCGTGTCGGCATTGGTGCGGACCCCGAGGCGGGTCGCTTTGGAGCACCAGTTCATGAGCTGCTCGAAGCCCTTGTAAACCTCGCTCTTCGCGGGGCTCAGCGATTTCTCAACGAGGACTTGGACGATTTCCGAAGGAGCGGTTTTGATTTGTCCGTCGTAGACCTCGCCGGCCGTGCCGTCGATGGAGAGGTAGTCTCCCTCGTGGTAGGTCCGGTCTCCGACCTTGAGGGTCTTGTCATGGTAGTCGATATGCAGCGCTCCGGCGCCGCAGACGCAGACTTTGCCCATCTGGCGGGCGACAAGCGCGGCGTGCGAGCTGACACCGCCGCGTGCGGTGAGGATACCCTCGGCGGCGATCATGCCGCGGAGGTCTTCCGGAGAGGTCTCGACGCGGACGAGGAGGACCTTTTCGCCCTTCTCGGCGGCTTCGACGCAGCGTTCCGCGTTGAAGTAGATTTTACCCGAGGCCGCGCCGGGTCCGGCGGGCAGTCCCTTGGCGATGACCTTGGCCGCTTTGACCGCGTGGCGGTCGAAGATGGGCGCGAGGACTTGGTCGAGCTGCTCGGCCGGCACGCGGTGGACGGCGGTTTTCCAGTCGATGAGTTTTTCCTTCACCATGTCGCACGCGATTTTCACCGCGGCGAGGCCGGTGCGTTTGCCGTTGCGGGTCTGGAGCATGAAGAGTTTCCCGTCTTCGACGGTGAACTCGAAGTCCTGCATGTCCCTGAAGTGCTTCTCGAGGGTATTCTGCACCTTGAGCAGCTGGCGGTAGGCGGGCGGGAATTTTTTCTCCATGCCGATGACCGCTTCCGGCGTGCGCACGCCGGCGACGACGTCTTCGCCCTGCGCGTTGACCAGGAATTCGCCGTAAAGGACCTTGGTGCCGCTGGCGGGGTCGCGGGTGAAGGCGACTCCGGAGCCGCTGTGGTCACCCATATTGCCGAAGACCATGGCCTGCACGTTGACCGCCGTGCCCCATTCGTGCGGGATGTTGTATTTGCGGCGGTAAACGATGGCGCGCTCGTTGTTCCACGAACCGAAGACGGCGCCGACCGCGCCCATGAGTTGCTGGCGCGGTTCGTTGGGGAAGGTTTTGCCGGTGCGTTCTTTGACCAGCGCCTTGAAGCGTTTGACCATTTCTTTGAGCGCCTTGGCGTCGAGGGCTGTGTCGCTGATGTGCGGATCCTGCGGGAAGAGTTCGGCCTTCAGACCTTCGATCACCGTCTCGAAGGGTTCATGCTCTTCGCCCGGACGCTTCTGCACACCCATGACCACGTCGCCATACATCTGGATGAAACGGCGGTAGCAGTCGTAGGCGAAACGCTCGTTGCCGGTCAGGCGGGCTAAGCCTTCCACCGTAGCGTCGTTCAGTCCAAGATTGAGAATGGTGTCCATCATGCCCGGCATGGAATCGCGGGCGCCGGAACGGACGGCGACGAGCAGCGGGTTTTCCACGCTGCCGAACTTCTTGCCCATCGACTTTTCCATTTTGGCCACGGCCGCGTCGATTTGCGCGTCGAGTTGCTTCGGGTAGGTGCGCTTGTGGTCGTAGTAGTAAGTGCAGACTTCGGTGCTGATGGTGAAGCCGCAGGGCACGGGAAGTCCGATGCGCGTCATTTCGCCGAGGTTGGCGCCTTTGCCGCCGAGCAGCGCCTTCATCGTGCCGTCGCCGTCCGCTTTTCCGTCACCGAAATAGTAAACGTATTTGCCTTTGGTTCCCGCGGTCGTCTTTGTTTTTTTGCCGCCCTTTTTCTTCGAGGTTTTGCTCATGAGTGTGGGTAAAATTTGGTTGAGAAAGAACGGAGAGAATTATCCGGCGGGGCGGGCGGTGTCAATTTCAGCCGCAGATTTCGCGGATGCCGGTCCGCAACGCGCCCGCGGCCCGCTCCAACTCCGTCTCGGTGAAACAAAGAGGCGGCATGAGCACCAACGTGTCGCGGATCGGGCGGGTGAGGAGCCCGTGGCGCCGTGCAGCCACGCAGATCCTTGCGCCCGTCTGGTCCTGCCAAGGGTAAGGACTGCCATCGGAGCGCACCACATCGACCCCGGCCATGAAGCCGCATTGGCGCACCGCGCCGACATGCGGTTCGGCGGCCAAGTCGCAGAGCAGCTCCCCCATGTGCCGGATCTTCGGCTGGAGTCGTTCCAAAGTGCGCTCCTCCTCGAAAACCTCGAGCGAAGCCAGGGCCGCCGCACAGCCGAGCGGGTTGCCGCAATAGCTATGACCGTAGAAAAGCGTCTTCATCTCGGCATAGTCGCCGAGAAAAGCCTCGAAGACGCGTTCCGTGGTCAGGGTCGCCGCGAGCGGCATCGTTCCGCCGGTCAGCCCCTTGGCCAAGGCGATGAAATCCGGCACCACCTCCTCATGCTGGCAGGCGAACATTTTTCCCGTGCGGCCGAACCCGGTCATCACTTCGTCGAGAATGAGAAACACACCATGACGATCGCACCACGCGCGCAGATCGCGGAGCAGTCCGCTCGGCCACGTCCGCATGCCGGCGGCACCTTGGATGAGGGGCTCGATGACCACGGCGGCGAGCGAGGCGATGGAGTCGCGGTCGAGTGCTTCGAGCGCCGCGAGGTCCGTGACCCGCACCACGGGAAAACTCAAGGGCGCGAAGCGTTCGTGGAATGCGGCAATGCCTCCCAGGCTCGCCGCCCCGGCTGTGTCGCCGTGGTAGGCATGGTCGAATGCGGCAAAGCGGCAGCGCTCCGGATGACCGGTCAACTGGTGGTATTGCACCGCCATCTTGAGCGCCACCTCGATGGCGGTGGATCCGTCGTCCGAATAAAAAACGCGGGTCAGGGCATCGGCCGGAATAAGCGCCACCAGCTTTTCCGCCAAACGGACAGCCGGTTCGTTGGTGAAGCCGAGAAACGAGCTGTGCGCCAATTTTCCCGCTTGCTCGCGGAGGGCGGCGACGATTTTCGGGTGCGAATGTCCGTGAATGTTCGTCCAGATCGAGCTGTTGCCGTCAAGGTATTCGCGTCCTTCCGCATCGACGAGCGTGCTGCCGCGTCCTTCGACCAGCACGAGCGGTTCGTGCCCCGGCGCGCACCAATCGCGCATCTGGGTGAACGGGTGCCAGACGTGCCGTTTGTCGGCTTGCCGCAATTGGTGAACGGACATGACCCGCGAGCATAAGAGCCCCGCCGCGCGGCACAAGCAGGACGAAAGGAACTTTGCATCGGTCGCTTTCTTGTGCCATAGCCATGGGCCGTGGTCGGCAGCATCGGCAGTTACACCATCGGTCGGGTGAGGGGGTTGGGCGAGTTCGCGCTGTTCGTCGCCAGCTCGCTGACGGCCGTCCTCGCCACCAAGCGCTTGCCCGCACGCATCGGGCGCGCGGTTTACGAGCAGGGTTTTCGTTGCCTGCCCGTCATTTTGATCGTCGGCATGTTCACCGGGTTGGTCCTCGGACTGCAGGGCTATTACGTCCTCAACCGTTTCGGCTCGGAAGGGCTGCTCGGTGCGTTGGTCTCCCTGAGTCTCGTGCGCGAAATGGCGCCGGTTCTCGCCGCGCTCATGCTGGTCGGGCAAGCGGGGTCGGCACTCGCGGCGGAGCTGGGTATTCAGCGCAATTCGGAACAGATCGCCGCCCTCGACACCATGGGAATCAACAGCCGCGGGTATTTGGTCACCCCGCGTCTTCTTGCCGCTGCTTTCGTTTTTCCGGCCCAGACTGCTTTGTTCGTCGCCGTCGGTCTGTGGGGCGGCAGTCTTTCCGGATCCCTGCTCCTCGGCGTCGATCCCGGCGTCTACTGGTCCTCGGTTTACCGCGCGGTTGACGCGGAAGACGTGCGGGAATGTCTCACCAAGGCCGTGACCTTCGGACTGCTGACCATCGGCATTTGCGCGTATCAGGGTTTTCACGCGCACCGCATCCGTCGCGCCACGGGTGCGCGCGCCGTGAGTGCTGCCACAACCAAGGCCGTGGTCGTTTCCAGCATCTGCATCCTCGCCGCGGACTACGTGATCACCTCGTTCCTCGTCTGACCCATGGCGGCTGCTGACAAAGATGTCCTGCTCCGGGTGCGCGCCTTGCGCAAGGCCTTCGACGATCGCGTCGTCTTGCGCGATGTCGGTTTCGCCGTGGATCGCGGCAGCATCTTTACCGTGCTGGGTCCGAGCGGGGCGGGGAAGTCGGTTCTGTTAAAGTGCCTCGCCGGAGTCGAAGAACCGGATAGCGGCGACGTTTTTTTCGAGGGCAAGCCACTGGATTTCCGCCACCGCACGATCCGCGACTCGTTCCGGCATCGCTGCAGCTTCCTCTTCCAAGGCAACGCGCTTTTCGACTCACTCACCGCGTTGCAGAATGTGGCTCTGCCGCTCGAGCAGACGACCGACCTGCCGCGTGCCGAGATCCGGCGGCGCGCCTTGGAGGCGTTGGCGCAATTGGAACTCGAGGAGCACGCCGAGCGCTATCCGGGGATGCTCTCGGGGGGAATGCAGAAACGTCTGGCCCTGGCCCGCGCCATCGTCACCCAACCGGAGATGGTGTTTTTCGACGAGCCGACCGCCGGACTCGACCCGCTGCGCCGCAACGCCGTCTTCGCCATGATTGCCAAATACCAGGCCGTTTTCGGCTTCACCGCCCTCATCGTCACCCACGACGTGGTCGAGGCGCTCGCCGTCAGCTTCATGGTCGCTCTGCTCCATCAGGGCGAAATCCGCTTCGCCGGAACACCGGAAGAGTTTGCCGCCTCGGGCCATCCGGTGGTTCAATCGTTCCGCGACAGCCCGCAGGCTCTGCGGTCCACCTTGGACGCCTTGCGTGCGGGCGCCGCGTTGCCGGAGGAAGAATCATGAGAGACACCAAACTCGAACTCGGCGTGGGGCTTTTCGTGCTCCTCGGGCTCGCCGCCTTGGTCTATCTCACGCTCAAACTCGGTGCCGGGGAATTTGTCGGGGGCGACACCTACAAAGTGGAAGCGCGCTTCGCCAACACCGGCGGACTGAGCGAGGGTGCCCTCGTCATGCTGGCCGGTGTCAATGTCGGCCGCGTCGAGGGAGTCCGGCTCGATCCCGCGGACTACAGCGCCATCGTCGATATGGAAGTCCGCGCCGGCGTGCAGCTGCCCGCCGACACCATGGCGTCGATCAAAACGTCCGGCCTGATCGGGGACAAATACATTGCCCTTGCACCGGGCGCCGAGGAGGAGTTTCTTGAGCCCTCCGCCCGCATCATCGAAACCGAGTCGGCCGTCGAATTGGAATCGCTCATCAGCAAGATGGCCTTCGGCAGCGTGAAGGAGGGCGAAGCTGAAGCCGAGTCCACACCGCAACCATGATCAGGACCATCGTTACCGCCGTCTGCGCCGTCGCCGTGATTCCCTTCGCCACGGCCCGCGCTGCCGCCGATGCCGAAGCCACGCTGCGCCAAGGCATGGACGAGGTCCTCGCCGTGGCTGAACACTCCAAGGGTGGCCGTGCCATGGCGGACAAACTCGAGCCCATCCTCGAGAAGCGCGTGTGTTTCGAGTCGATGACCCGCCGCGCCATCGGACCCGGATGGCGCCAGTTCACGCCGGCCCAGCAGCAGGAGGCCACGCGCCTCTTCACCAAGCTCATCATCCGCA
This sequence comes from Chthoniobacterales bacterium, assembly GCA_044355525.1. GTDB lineage: Bacteria > Verrucomicrobiota > Verrucomicrobiia > Chthoniobacterales > JACTMZ01 > JACTMZ01. Next base: position 395 of record JBIKXZ010000046.1, on the reverse strand, counting down.
GCTACAGCAATAAATTCACACCCGGCGAGCAACCCGCGATCAATTACCTCAAGGGCAAGTCGCCGGCCCCGGGTAAGATCGAGATTCCCACCACCATCGTCTACAGAGGGAGTCGCTACAGCATCGTCTACCGCATGGAGGATCGCAGACGCTGGTTGGTCACCGACATCCTGGCCGAAGGAGTGAGCTTGGTGGCCAACTACCGCGCGCAGTTCGACGAACTTTACAAGAAGGGCGGCGTCACCGCCGTCCTTGATTCGCTCAAGCAGTCAGCGGCCAAGACCTGATGAAAATCCTGCTCGCTCTTTTCGGCGCCCTCGTGCTGGTCGCGTCGGCCGGTTGCGCCGGCAAGGCACGGGAAAAAGCCGACGCCCCCGCGTCCACTTCATCGGCTC
>JBIKXZ010000045.1:0-15329 GCA_044355525.1 Chthoniobacterales bacterium | reverse complement strand
TTACGGCCTCTTCACCAACGTGACCTACGAACCCCGCGAGGATCCACCGCAAACCCTGCAGGCGGTCTTCGCCTTGTCGGCAGCCGATCCGAACATCGCTTCCTCGGTGCTGCGTTACGATGTGACCGCCAACACGGCCACCTACACCAACGGGACCAATGTGCTCAATCTGCCCGTCCGTGCCGTCCTGCTGGCGGGCACCGACGTCATCGGTCGCAAGCCTCTCCATGTAGTTGTTCCCGAGAGCAACACGAATGTCACCCTCCTGGTGCTCAGCAACAACAACTCTCGTCTGGTCTACTTCCACCGGCGCAAAGCGTCCAATGACGGAAACCTGTTCGACGTGTCATCGATCGACGCGGATTCCTGGCGGCTCGGTATCACCATGTCGCAATGCGACATCCAGTTCGAGATCGGAAACCTCGAAATCACCGGCGGTTTGCGCACCGACGGAAACATCGTTTTCCAGGGCGGCAGCGCCAACTTTGTGCCGGAAACCGACCCCGGCGGACTCGATTTCATCGCCGACCGCATGATGTGGCTGGAGGATTACCGCGCGCAGCAATGAAGACGAAAGCATTCAGTCTGGTTGAAGCGATGATTGCCGCAGCCATCGTCGCCATCGGCCTGACGGCCGCCGCATCGCTGGTCGGGGCGTTGATGGCCAAGGAAGAGGTCAACACGATCTCCCTGCGCGCGGCCAACCTGCACGAGCAGGCCGCGATGCTTTACCGGCTCGGGATTTCGCCCGCGCGCATCCGTGAAATTCTCCCCGAGCCCTGCAGCGAAACCGCCGCGCCGGCGACCGGCACATTCGGCCTGACCTTCGGGACACCATCGGCCGTGGCCTGCACGGCATCCGACGGCTCCGCCTTCGGCGTGACGGGCACCGCCAGCACGCTGACCTACCCGGTGACGGGTCCCGACGGCTCGGTGTTGTCTTACCGCTCGAACTCGGTGACGATCATCCGGCCGTCGACGGTTTGGCCCGTGCCCTGAGCCCGGTTCTTCGAAGACGCGCCGCCCGCCATGCTCAAGCAAGTCAAGCTGACCAACATCTACAACGGCAAGGTATCGAAGGTCATTGTCGATACCGATGAGGACACCAAAGCCGTCTTCGGGTCGGGCAAGGCGCCGAACGAAACCGCGGAAGTGACGGACATCGCCGGGGCGGATGAGTTCGTCAACCGTGTCACCCAGAAAAAGCCGAACCTCGAGGAATCGGCGCAATTCTTCAGCGGGATGGCCCGCTGCCTGCAGCGCAACATTTCGATCAACAAGGCGTTGGAATTGATGGCCGGCCGGCTGCAGACACCGCGTATGCGCGGGGCGGTCGCGGACATCAGCCGAAGCATCATGGCCGGCGAGAAAATGAGCGACGCCTTCGCCATGCACCCCGACATCTTCACCGAGGACGTGCTCGCTCTCATTCGTGCGGGTGAAGAGTCGGGGCAGTTGGACATGGTTTTCCAGCAAATCACCAGCGGCCGCGAGAAGTCGCTGCGCATCCTGCGCAAGCTCAAGGCCGGCATGATCTACCCGGCTATCGTGCTGGTGCTGGCCGTGGCGGTGGTCATTGTCATGAGCTTCACTTTGGTCCCCTCCATTTCGAAGCTCTACAACTCGATGAACGTCGCGTTGCCCGCCGCGACGAAAATCATGATCGGGTTTTCCGACATCCTGCTCAAGCAGCCTTACATGGCGCTGGTTCCCTTCGGGGCGGTCTATCTACTGATCAAATACTGGGGCCGCATCTACGCCAATCCCCCGGTGCAGAAATTTTTTTCCCGGATTCCGAGCATCGGGAAACTCATCACCAAGACCGCGGCCATGGTCAGCTTCCGCATCCTCGCCTTGCTCCTGCAGGCCAACGTGCGGGTGGTCACCGCGCTGGAAATCGCGGCCAAGAGTTCCGGGCACGTCGAATACGAGCAGTTCTACCTCAAAGTGCGCGACCACATCACGGACGGACTTTCCATGCCCGAAGCTTTCCTCATGGAGTGCCACCGTCTCGGAGAGGACGGCCGCAGCATCGCCGCCGTGGTGCAGATGGCCGGCGAGACCGGCAGCATGAACGAGGTGCTCGACCAGATCGCGTCGGATTACGAGGAGCAGCTGGACCTCATGTCGGCCCAGATCGACAAACTGCTCGAGCCTTTTGTCCTCATTATCCTCGGCTCGGTCGTCGGCGGCATCATCTATGCCATTTACGGTCCCATCTTTGGCCTGAGCAAAGTTCTCCTGCCCCAAACCAAGCCCGGCGAGAAACCTCCGGCCGCCTCGGCCCCGGCGGTGCCGGGGCGCTAGTCATGATCACGCTCGTCCCGCGTGCGGACACTTTTACCGGCCGCGCCCTGCACCGGATCGGGCATCTTCTGGGCCTGCGGTCGGAGACGGTCTACTCGCGGACCATTCTCCTGGTGGCGTTGATCCAGTTCATCGTGCTCGGTTTCGCGGTGGTTTTGGTCTGGTTGGCCGTGACCGCCCAGTTCCGCCAAGCCGACGAGCAGGAGCTCGTTTCCGCCGCGCGGCGGGTGCAGAGCTACTTCGCCTCGCAGCCCAGCGTTTCCCCCGATCTGCTTGTTCCGCGCGCCGCGGAACTCACCGGCCGCCGCATCTATGTGCGGCCGTCCGCGCCAGGAGAAACGCAGAGCGGTATCCGGTTGGTCTCGGACCGCGGCGGTGTTCCCGATGCGGTGTTTTTCTTTGCCGGAGGCGGCGCGCGGGAAGTCGTGGTCGCCGGCAGCGTGTCTTTTTACGAAGCGGGCCTGCTGGCTGCGCGCACTTTTGTCGTGGGACTGGCTTTGGCCGGCGGCCTGATGCTGCTCGTCATACTCTTCGTCGTCGACCGGACTATCGTCGGCCGCATCCAGTCGCTCACCGACAAGGTGGAGCACGAGAAGAGTTCCGAGCGGTTGCCGGTCAGACTCGATTACCGCGGCGACGACGAGTTGGGTATTCTGGCGCGCAGCATCGAGGAATTGGCCCGCCAAGTGCAATCGGCCGAGCGGGAATACCGGCACGTGGTCGAGGACCAGACGGAGAGCATTTGCCGCTTCAACGGAGACCGGGAAGTGACCTTTTCCAACCGCACCTTTGCCAACCTTTGCGAACATGCGCCGCAGGGACACCGGCCCCGGTTGGCCGACTGTCTCGATGTATCCACCCGGACGCTTCTCGAGGACCAGCTGGCCGGTCTCGGGCCTTCCTCAACGACCGCCGCCTTCACCCATGTGGTCCGCAAAGGAGGATCCGCCCCCGTCTGGCTGCGCAGCACACTTCGCGCCACCTTCGCGGCGGACGGAAGTTTCTCCGGAGGGCAATGGATTGCCTCCGATGTGACGACCGAGGTTCGCGCGCAGCGTCAGCTGCAACACTCCGAGCGGCAATTGCAGGCCCTGTCGGCACGTCTCATGAATCTGCAGGACGACGAACGGCGCCGCATCGCGCGGGATCTTCACGATTCCACGGCCCAGAATCTGTCCGCCCTCGAGATGAACATGAGCGTTCTTGCCTCGCTCGCCTCCGACGACAAAACGCGGAAAGTGGCTGACGAGACCGCGGCCATCAGTCGTCAGGTTTGCCAAGAGTTGCGAAATATCTCCTATCTGCTTCATCCGCCACTGTTGGAGGAGGAGGGGCTCGCGTTCGCCATCCGCTGGTTTGCCGACGGCTTCACCAAGCGCAACAATATCCCGGTCTTTCTTGATTTGCCGGATGATTTCCCCCGTCTCGCGGAAGACAAGGAAACAGCACTGTTCCGCATCGTCCAAGAAGCCCTGAGCAATATTTACCGCCATGCGGGGGCCACAAAAGCTTGGATCACCCTTCAGCGCGGGGAGAACGGCGAAATATTGCTGGAAGTCCGCGATAATGGTGAGGGCCTGCCCGAAGGATTTTCGTTCAGCAAATCCGTCGGCGTGGGATTGGCCGGGATGCGCGAGCGGATGAAACAGCTCGGGGGAACGCTGGAACTCGATTCATCGCCTTATGGGGTCTCGGTGAAGTGTCGCTTGGGAGCCGCGGATAAGAGCAAAGAGTTAGCCACGGATCGACACGGATAAACGCGGATTCGGTAGGCAAAGAAGTTTTAGCCACCGATTGGAGAGGATTGCGGAGGATATGTTTCCTCCCGTTGGACAACGGGAGGAAACGGTTCTCCCGGAAAAATCTTGTTGTTTATCTTCCTTTATTTGCCTTCGGCTGTCTCGCAGACTCGGCTGTGGTTAAGGTTTTGGTATGGCCAAAAAGAAACCCACCGTGCTGATTGCCGACGATCATGAGATCGTGCGGGCGGGGGTGCGGAATTTGTTGGAGAGCGGGGGGTATGCCTGTTGCGGGGAGGCGTCGGATGGACGCGAGGCGGTCAAGATGGCCGAAGAGATGCAACCGGACGTGGCCATCCTCGACGTGACCATGCCGGAGCTGAACGGGATCGAGGCGGCCAAGCAGGTGCTGAAGTTGTGTCCGCAGACCAAAGTTCTCGTCTTCACGGTGCATGATGCGGAGCAAGTCGTGGTGGAAATTTTCCGCACGGGCGCCCACGGCTATGTTTTGAAGTCCGATGCCGGACGGCAGTTGCTCGATGCGGTCAGGTGCGTCCTCGGCGGGAGACACTACTTCAGCTCGCAGATCTCGGAGGTCATCTTCGACAGCATGCGCGACAAGAGCCTGCACGTTGCGGCAAAGGATGACGACAAGCCGACGACGCGCGAGCGGGAGATCATCCAGTTGCTCGCCGAGGGCTCAAGCAACAAGGAGGTCGCGGAGAAGCTCGGGATCAGCGTCAAGACGGTGGAGACCCATCGTGCGGCCACCATGCGCAAGCTCGGCCTGCATTCGATCGGCGAGTTGGTGCGCTACGCCATCCGCAACCACCTCATCGAGCCGTGATGCGCGGGTTGGAACCCGTGCGTGGCCGTCAGGCTGGTCAGATATCAAACCTGTCTTGCCCTGCATCTTCGGACGCAGTTTCGCCCTCGGCCACAGAGGTGTAAGCGAGGCACTTGATTTCCTCGAGCGAGGTTTCGCCCTCGAGGACCTGTTGCAGGCCTTCCTGATAGAGGGTGCGCAGGCCCATGCCGGTGGCGATCTTGCGCATTTCGCCTTGCGGGGCGTTGGCTGCGACGAGGTCGGCCAGTTCGTGGTTGAACGGGCACAGTTCCATCAGCGCGATGCGGCCCTTGTAGCCGGTCTCGCGGCAGTCCGGACAACCTTGGGCCTCGTAAAGGTGGGTGACTCCCGGTGGTGCCGGCACTTTGTTGGCGGCGAACATGGTGCGCTGCGACGCCGAGAGGGGGGCCATGGTTTTGCATTGCGTGCAGAGGCGGCGGACGAGGCGCTGGGCTTGGGAGAGGGCGAGCGAGTCGGCGAGGAGATAGGGCGGCACGCCCATGGAAATAAAGCGGCTGACGGCGCGCAGACAGTCGTTGGCGTGCAGGGTGGTGAGCACGAGGTGGCCGGTCAGCGCGGCATTGACTGCGGCGCTGGCCGTCTCCTCGTCGCGGCACTCGCCGATGAGAATGATGTCCGGGTCGGCGCGCATGAGGCGGCGCAGGCCCTGGGCGAAATCGATGTCGTGCACCGGGTCGGTCTGGGTCTGGTTGATTCCCTCGATTTCGTATTCGATGGGATCCTCGATTGTCTGGATGTTCATGTTCTCGCTGTTCACGCTGTTGAGCAGCGCGTAGAGCGTGGTGGTTTTGCCGCTGCCGGTCGGACCGGTGATGAGGATGAGGCCCTGGTCGCGCGACATGGCGGCCTGGAGAAGTTCGAGGTTGCGCTTGGAAATGTTCAGTTCGCCCAGTTTTTTGATGCCCTCGGCCTTGTCGAGGTAGCGGATGGTGATTTTCTGCTGGTCCTTGCGGCAGGGGATGGCGGAGACGCGGCAATCGACGCGGCGCTTGCCGAGGGCGAGGGAGAAGCGCCCGTCCTGCGCGCCCTGGCGCTCCTGTCCCATGTTCGCGTAGTTTTTGATCAGGCTGACATAACGCGGCAGCATTTCCTCCGGGGCCGAGAAGAGGGTGACGAGTTCGCCGTCGATGCGGGCGCGGAAGCGGGCCATGTTGAAATATTTCTCGATATGCAGGTCGCTGGCGCGCGCAGTGATGGAGCGGTGGAAGACCCAGTGCAGGGCCTGTTCGGCGGTGGTGTTGATGCTGGCCGGGTTGATGCGCGCGACCTCCTGCGGGTCGATGTCGACGATGTTGGCGGCGCCGGATTCCGTGAGGTCCCCGACGGCGCCGGCCGCGGTTGCGGCGGCATTGCTGCGGTCTCGGTTGACCACGCGGAGGATGTCCTCCTTGTTGGCCAGCACGGGGCGGAAGGTGCGGTTGTCGGTGTTGGAAGCGAGCCACTCGTCCTCGAAGGCAAAGATTTCCTTCTGGCTGCTGAGGAGGTAGACGCTGTTCCGTCCGACAAAGAGCGGAAACACGCTGTGTTTCTCGAGCAGGGCGTCGGGAAACTCGCTCTGGCGCGCTGCGAGCGCGGCGTTGAACACCGGCTCGCCGGTGCAAAGGTTGCGCAGGGCGGTGCCGAAGCCGGACGGCAGGGACTTGAGGCCTATGACATGGTTGGCGGCCACGGCGGCGAGGGGTTCGAGGCAGGCCTCGAGGCGTTGGCGCTCGTCATCGCGGAAAGGGTATTCGGCGAGGAGCCACTTGAGGGCGTTTTCGGGCGAGGAGCCCGGAGCGAGCGGCCGGGGCGCCAGCGGCTCGGCGCGCGGCGCCAAAGGCTTGGCCCCGAGGCGCTCGTCGAGCAGGGCGCGGTATTCCCCGTATTGCCGCTGCGTGAGGAGGACACGAATGGTGAAGCATTCCGGAATGCCCCATCGGCCGCGGGCGCCCGGATTGAAATGCCCCAGAATGAGGAGCGGTCCAACGTTTCCGACGGGCAGCCAGGGCTCTTCCTCCTTGTCATGGACCGTGCCGGCCAGCGTCCGGAAGGGGGTTTCCGATTGCACGGGGAGGGAGGCCCGCGCGGTGGTGTAGGGAAGAAGGTCGAATTTGGCGGCGAGCCACTCGAAGGCTTCCTCTTCCGGCACGCCGTTGGCCGCGGCCACGGCGGCCTGCAGGTCCTGGACGTTTTCCGGGAGATCCAGCGGGCACGTCAGGCCCTTCGATTCGAGGACGGCGGGCAGTTCCGGATCAAGGACGGCGGTTGGCATGGATCTGCATGTTTTTGCAGGACGCAAGCATAGCACCGGGCCCGCGGGGGCGGAAGGGCTGCTTTGGCGGTGCGCCGCGCGCGCTAATAGGCGATTTGTCCGCCCGGCCCGTAGAGTTGCGCTTTGTTGAGCAGTGGATCGCTCGGGTCGAAAACCACGGTGTAATCCGAACTGGGCATGAAGGCGGAGAGGTTGGCGGCGGGGAAGGCGATGTAAGGTCGGAGCAAATTCGCGTAGCGCGCGTCATCACTGCCGGCCGCGGCCCAGTTGGCGCGTGCGGTGGGGCGGTCCCCGACCGCCTGGAAATAGGCGGCGGCCGCGAGATTGAGCATTTCGGCGCGCGCGCGCGCGAGGTTAGCCTCGCTGTCGCTGCGCATCTGGACGATGTTGGGAAAAGCGAAATAAAGCACCACGCCGAGGACAACGATCACGATGAGAAGCTCGAGCAGGCTGAAACCGCGGCCGGGTTGGAAGCGGAGGGATTTCATCATTGTCCGACCCAGTTGACTGTCGGTGCATCGGAGACGCCCCACGAGGAAAATTGCAGGCTGGCCCCCGCGGCGGTGAGGGCGGCGCTGCTGACGGAGTTGCCGCTGCCGCTCAGGGAGGCGTAGGTGGCGGGCTGGAGATAGTTTTGCAGCAGGGCCAGCTTGCTGCCTGCGCTGCCGTAGGCGCTGCGCGCGGCGGCCAGGCCGCCCGGCCCCGACGAGGCGGCGGCGATCCAACTCCCCAGGGCCGTCTGTAATTCCGCCTGCTGCTGGCGCGCGATCTGGTTGCTGGCCGCGCCACGCATCGGGGAAACGTAGGGTATCAGCAAGGTGGCGATGATGCCGAGGATCGCAATGACGATCAGCATCTCGATGAGACTCAAGCCGGACGCCGGATTCGCTTGCTGGTGTCGTTTGCTCATCATTTCCGTGGCCTGTGGAACAAGTTCCTCCCGCTACACGAAGCGGTCAAATGGAAATGGCGGAAGAGAAAGGGCCCCGGCGAACCGGGGCCCGTGGAACTTCTTCTCTCGCGTCGGGAGAATTACTGAAGCTGGAACACAACGGTGCTGCCGTCAGCGTTGGTCACGGTGACGCCGGCTTCCAATGCAGCCGCGTCAGGGCGGGCGCCGGTGAGGGCTTCGACCTGATTCTGCATGTTTTCGAGCGAGGCCGCGTCATAGCTGGCCTGGGCTCCCTGCGCCGCTTCGCGCGCGCCGGTAATGTTCGGAATCGCGATAGCCGCGATGACGGCGATAACCGCGATGACAACGAGAAGCTCAACCAAGCTGAACGCTGCGTTGAGTTTTGATTTGAGGGTGGTGTGTGTTTTCATAACGAAGTCAATTTAAGTCGGGCCCCGCGAACCCTCAATTTCCCCGATTTGGTGTTTTTCGTTAGGGTTTTCCTGTAGTCCGGCGGGTGCCCCGCCGGACAGTTGGCGGTGTTCAGTGTTCAGTTTTCAGCGGGGAGTCTTACAGAAGAAAACTTAACGGCGGCGTTGACAGCTTGAGTAATCAGGCTAACATAGTCATATGATTCAGACCAATATTTCGACCGTCAAGAGCCAGCTGAGTAGCTATTTGGAGCGGGTCAAGGGTGGCGAAGAGGTTGTCATTGCTGATCGCAACCAGCCAGTGGCGAAGTTGGTGCCATATCGCTCGGGTCGCTCCGAGGGTGGCGGCTGGAATGCGCGGCTGGGTGAAATGGCGCGGCGGGGAGAGCTGCGGCTGGCCACAGGCCTCGATGAGCCGCTTGAGTTAAAACCGGCTCGTGCGCCCAAAGGCGGGGCCAAGGTGGTTGCGGCGCTGCTGGAAGAGCGGCGGCAGGGGCGATGAGATTCTGGGATAGTTCGGCCTTGCTGCCCTTGCTCATCGAGGAAGCAGGCAGCGCCGCGATGAATCGGGCGTTCGCCGAGGATGACGAAATCGCGTTGTGGTGGGGAACACCGACGGAATGTTGGTCGGCGCTGGCGCGCCGGGAAAGGGAAGCAGGTTGGCCGCCGGCAACGACCGAACAGGCATTGGACAACTTGCAAAAGTTGATGACGCGCGCGCATGAAGTGTTGCCCACCGCGGCGGTGCGCGCCTGCTCCCGACGCCTGCTCTTTACCCACGCCCTGCGCGCGGCCGATGCGCTGCAGCTTGCCGCGGCGGTTGTCTTGGGCGCGACCGAGGTTGCGGAACTCGAGTTCGTCACGCTGGATGACGCGCTTGCGCAGGCGGCGCGGCGCGAAGGGTTCCGCGTGGTTACCGGAACAACGGCCTGACTTCATGGCTGCGGCCGGCTGAGGCCAGCCGGCCCTACCGGGGGGGGTGTGGAGCGGGAAAGCAACGGGGTCTTGGCGCGAACGCGGTGCGCCAAGGGGATCCGCAAGCTGCGGTTCCCTGACCCGTTGCGTTCCACCGGCGCAAGGCCGGTGGCGGCGCCAGAAGCGAAGCGTGGTCGGTGGCGACGCGGGATATTACCGCGACTGGAGGAGTTTCCAGACTTCCCAAAAACCGGGGGCGAAATCTTGGGGGCGGGCGGTGATCCAAGGTTTGATTTCTTCGAGCGTGAGGAAGAAGGCGTCTTCGATTTCCGCGGGCGGCAGGACGAACGGGCCTTCGTGCTGGGCGGTGAAGACTTCGACAAATTCTTGTCCGGTGTTGAAGCAGGCGCGGATTTTGCCGAGCGGCGTGAGCTTGGGACGAATGCCGAGTTCTTCTTCCGTTTCGCGGATGGCGCCGGCTTCGTAGGTCTCGCCGGGTTCGAGGTGTCCGGCGGCGCTCGAGTCCCACTTCGACGGTTCGCGGTCTTTCCAAGCGGAGCGTTTTTGCAGGAGGAGTTCGCCTTGCTGGTTGAAGACGAGGATGTGCACGGCGCGGTGGAGTAGATTTTTTTCGTGCACCTCCGCGCGCGGGCGGGTTGCTATGACATTATCGCTCTCGTCGACGACGTCGAACTGCTCGCCGTCATGTTGCGCCGGCGTGGCCGCGGCGGGATCGAGGGTGCGGGCGAGGTCGATCCATTGCGGGACGGAGAGATTCTCCGCGCGGCAGGTGGGCGGGAGGCTTTGATTGGCGCACCACGCGGACCACGTGTCGCTACCGGCCTTGAGCAACGACTTCAATTGCTTGCGGCGCTGGCTGAAGCCGCGCTGCACGAGTTCGTCGAAGAAGGTGGCGCGCACCGGCGGGAATTCGCGCGCGGGACGGCGTGCGAGGAGGACGACGGCGGAGTCGACGCCGGGTTCAGGGAAAAAGACGGAGGGTGGGAGGGAGCGCTCGCGTTGGACGGTCCACAGTCGTTGCGTTCGGACGGTCAGGGCGCTGTAGTCCGGGCTATCCGGCCCGGCGGCGAGGCGGGCGGCGAATTCGTCCTGCACGGCGAAGACGGCGCGGTTCACCGGGGAGCAGGGGGTGAGCCAGTTCCGCAGGATCGGGGACGTTGCGTAGTAAGGAAGGTTGCCGGCCAAGGGGAAGGGGCCGTGCTGGAGGAGTGGATGCCAGTCGAAGTCGATGGCATCGGCGCAGACGATTTCCACGCGGTCGGATGGGAGTTTTGCGCGCAACCAGTCGGCGAGGCGTGCGTCTTTCTCGATGAGGAGCAGGCGGTCGCAGCGTTCGAGGAGCGGTGCGGTGAGGGAGCCGAGGCCGGGGCCGATTTCGACGGCGTGCGTGGCACGTTCCGGCACGGCGGCCGCGGCGATGGCGCGAGCGAGATTTTGGTCGTGGAGGAAATTCTGTCCGAGGCTTTTCGTCGGACGCATTTGCAACTCATCGAGCGCGGTGCGGATGTCGGTAAGGCGCATGCGGAAAGTTTACAGTTGGCAGAGTTGCCAAACCAACCAGAGGTTGCCCGAAATCAACAGTCGAACAGCTCGGGGTAATGCTTCTTGGCGTATTTGCGGCAGTAGTCGTCGATGGCCTGAGGATCGGTCATGCCGGAGGCTTTGCAGGCCATTTCGCCGCATTCTTTGGCATCGAGGGATTGCACGGCTTTTTTGATGCGCGGGACGGCGCCGGTGACGACGCTCAATTCGTCGATGCCGAGGCCGAGAAGCAGCGGGGTGAGGTGGATTTCCGAGGCCATCTCGCCGCAGACCCCAATCCAGATACCGTTGTCATGCGCGGCTTGGGCGGCCATGGCGAGTAGGCGGAGGATGGCCGGATGCGTGGGTTGGTAAAGGTGTGCGATGCGTTCGTTGCCGCGGTCGACGGCCATGGTGTATTGCACGAGGTCGTTGGTGCCGACGCTGAGGAATTTCACTTCCTTAGCCAACTGATCGGCGATGAGCGCGGCGGCGGGCAACTCGATCATGCTGCCGATTTCGATGTCGTGGGAGTAGGGGACCTGGCGCTCGGCCAGTTCGCGTTTGCATTCCCCGAGCAGGGCGTTGGCGCGGCGGATTTCGTCGGTCTGGCCGATCATGGGATACATGAGCCGGACATGGCCGTGCGCGCCGGCCCGGAGGATGGCGCGGAGCTGTGTCTTGAACATGTCCGGTTGCGCGAGGCAGAGGCGGATGGCGCGGCAGCCGAGGAAGGGATTGTCTTCATCGGTCTGGTCGGACAAATGCATGAGTTTGTCGCCGCCGACGTCGAGGGTGCGGATGATGGCGCCGTGCGGGGCGCATTTTTCGGCAACGAGTTTGTAGGCTTCGTATTGTTCGTCCTCGGAAGGCGGATGCGGGCGGTTGAGGAAGAGGAACTCGGTGCGGAAGAGGCCGATGCCTTCGGCGCCGGAGCGGGCCACGGCGTCGAGTTCGGAGGGCAATTCGATGTTGGCCGAGAGGACGATGTGTTTGCCGTCGCGCGTGTCGGAACGTGTCTCGCGGATGGCTTCGAGCTGGTGCTCGACCTCGACTTTGCGGCTTTCGATCTGGCCGTATTCGTAGCGGGTCTGCTCGGCGGGGTTGGCCACGAGTTTGCCGCTGTAGCCGTCGAGCAGCACATGGTCGCCGGTGGTGAGATCTTGGCAAATGCCGGGCAGGGCGACGATGGCCGGGATGCCGAGCGAACGCGCCATGATTGCGCTGTGCGAGGTGCGGCTGCCTTGCTCGGTGACAAAGCCGCGGACGAGATCGCGGTTGATCAGCGCGGTGTCTGACGGCGTGAGGTTGCGAGCCACGATGATGTGCGGGCGGTCGAGCTTGTGCAGTTCCTCGCGCGATTTGCCGAGGAGGTGGCGGATGATGCGGCGGGTGACGTCCTCGACGTCGATCACGCGCTCTTGCAGGTAAGGGTCGTCGATCGCGGCAAGGGTGCGGCAATATTTTTCGGCGACCTGGTGGAAAACGAATTCGATGTTGTGCAGGTCGCGTTCCAGTCCGCGCAGGGCTTCGTCGATCAGCGTGCGGTCCTCCACGACGAGCAGGTGGGCATCGAAGATGCTCGCGTCCTTCGTCCCGATGGCGGTGGCGATTTTCTGTTGAATGTCGAGGAGCTCCTGCCGGGTGGCGATGAGGGCCGCCTCGAAGCGCGCGATTTCCCCCGGGATGTCCTCGGACATGATGTTGCGCAGTGGGATCTCCTCGTCGTCCTGCCAATGGACCACGACCTCGCCCTCGGCGATGCCCGAAGACACGCCAAGGCCTTGGAAGATAGTTTCTTGTCCGCTCTCCGCGCCCATCGCGGGCGGTTTAACGAAACGTGAGGATCAGGTCAAAACCGAATGCTGGTTACGGCGGCCTGATAGAGACGGCTGCCGCGCCGGAAGAATGATGCAGTCGAGGGCAAAAAGTAGCAGCGGCGCCGCCTCTACTTTTCCAAACCGTGCAAACTCTCCGAACTGGCTGCTGAGGTAGGGTTGGTCGCCGCGGCGACCTTTCCAATTTTGCCGCCTACTGGGCGGGTTGGCTCGGACTTCAGTCGCCAGCCTTGCGGGCTGGCTCCTGAGGTAGGATTGAGTGCCTGCGGCAATCTTTCCATTCGTGCGGCCTACGGCCGATGGCAAGGAGGAGCCATGGCTCCTGAGGTAGGATTCGAACCTACGACCAATCGGTTAACAGCCGACCGCTCTACCACTGAGCTACTCAGGATTTAGGCCAAAAACGGAGGTGCAAAAAACCAGCAGGTCCGCCTTCTGTCAAGAAACATGCAGCGTTGTGTAGTTCACGCAATTATTTCCCGAAAAGGGTTGCCCCCCGCGCACGGAGCCTCCAACGTTGAAGGTGCTATGAAATTAAATCTCCTTACCCTCGTTTCCGCCACCACTGTTCTCGGCCTGACCGCCTGCGATCAAGTCAGCCCGGACGCCCAGAAGACCGTCGAGAAAGCCGGGGAGGCTATCCACGCCACGGCCGAAGGCGCCTCCGCTGTTGCCGAAGGTGCTTGGGATGCGACCAAAGATGTTGCTGCCGGCACGGCGCAAGATGCCGCTGCTGCGGTCGATGCGACCGGCGCTGCCATCAAAGATGTGGCCGAAGGCACCGCGCAAGACGTGGGTGCTGCGGTCGATGCGACCGGTGCTGCCGTCCAAGATGTGACGTCAGGTGCTTGGAGCGCCACGCAGGATATCGCTTCCGGGGTGGCCCAGGATGCGGGTGCCGCGATCGACGCGACCGGATCGGCGATCCAGACGGGCGTCGAAGGCGCCTACGATGCAACCAAGAGCACGCTTGAAGCCGCTGGCAGCGCGGTCGAGCAGACTGGCGAAGGCGTGAAAGCCGTCGGCGAAGACATCCAGCAGAAGCTCGAGTAGTCCTCTCCCGAGAACTTGATTCACGACCGCCGCCCGGAAGGGCGGCGGTTTTTGTTTTTGCGGCGCCCCCGGGATTCGGGCGAGGCGCGCCGTGCAAGGTGGACAATCCCCCGGCCCTGCGGATAATTTTCCCTCCGTTCAGGAGGGGTGGCAGAGTGGTCGATTGCGTCGGTCTTGAAAACCGAAGAGGCGCGAGTCTCCGTGGGTTCGAATCCCACCCCCTCCGTTTCCCGGCGCAGCCGGCATGAAACCCTTCGGTGGGATGAGAGCGCCGCGCAGCGGCACAGACCGACCGGAGGTCGGCCCCGCAGGGGTGGAGGCCGAAGGCCGCAATCAACTTTCGCAGTTCGAGCCGGAGGTTCGCGTAGCGAACCGGAGACAGGCGGAGCGCAGCGCAGCCAATCCCACCTCAGGAGCCATGGCTCCTCCTTGCCATCGGCCGTGGGCCGCATGAATGGAAAGATTGCCGCAGGCAATCAATCCCACCCCCTCCGTTTTCCTTGTCCAAAGACCGCGCGGAAACCATCCTGACGGGTCTGTCGGTTACTCCTCTTGTTATGAGTCAAAAAGATTACGCCCATCCCGAAGCTCTCGTCTCCACCGAGTGGGTGGCAGCGCACCTCGATGACCCGTCTGTTCGTATCGTCGAGAGCAACGAGGACGTGCTGCTCTACGACACGGGACACCTTCCGGGTGCGGTGCACATCGATTGGCGTGCGGACCTGCAGGATCAGACGGTGCGCGATTACATTTCGCCGTCGGAGTTCGCCGCGGTCTGCTCGAGGAACGGGATCGGACCGGAGACGACGTGCGTCTTTTACGGC
Source organism: Chthoniobacterales bacterium (assembly GCA_044355525.1). GTDB lineage: Bacteria > Verrucomicrobiota > Verrucomicrobiia > Chthoniobacterales > JACTMZ01 > JACTMZ01. Next base: position 669 of record JBIKXZ010000045.1, on the reverse strand, counting down.
GACAAGTCGAATTGGTGGGCGTGCTATGCGCTGTGGGTCTTCCGGCTTTTCGGACACAAAAAGGTCAAAATCATGAACGGCGGACGCGACAAGTGGGTCGCGGAGGGGCGTTCGCTCACGCGCGAGAAGCCGCATTACCAGCCGGTCGACTATCCGGTGCCGCCCGTGCGGCGCGACGCGGACATCCGCGCCTTTTACGAGGACGCGAAGAAGCACAGCGACGAGAAGCTGCCGCTGATCGATGTGCGTTCGCCCGGCGAGTTTCGCGGCGAGATCACGCACATGCCGGAATACCCGCAGGAAGGCGTGTTGCGCGGTGGACACGTCCCCGGCGCGCGCAGCGTGCCGTGGAAGACGGCGGTCAACGACGACGGCACGTTCAAGTCGCGCGAGGAACTGGGCAAAATTTACACGCAAGGCTGCGGTTTGGTCCCGGACAAGGACATCGTGGCCTACTGCCGCATCGGCGAACGTTCGAGCCACACGTGGTTCGTGCTGACTTATCTGCTCGGCTATGACAAAGTGCGCAACTACGATGGTTCATGGACCGAGTGGGGCAACCGCGTGCGCGCGCCGATTGCCACGGGCGAGTGAGTGGAAAAAAGCTGAAACGCGGAAATACTGAAACACCGAAAGACCGAAACACCGGTTCCGCCATGCCTTATCCCG
>JBIKXZ010000173.1:0-5057 GCA_044355525.1 Chthoniobacterales bacterium | reverse complement strand
TCGCCATTGCCGGTGCGCACGGCGGCGACAACCATGAGGACGACCCAGAGGATGAAGACAACCGGCAGGATGAGGAGGCCGATGAGGACAAAGCAGAGGATGCCGGCCACGGCGACGTAGATGGTGTAGCTGATCTGGAAGTTGAGCACCTCCTTGCCCGCGCGATCGAGGAGCGGGCTCTCGGGGCGCTTGATCAGCCACAGGATGAGCGGGGCGATGATGTTGCCGAAGGGAAAGATGAAGCCGGCGAAGCCGAGTAACTGCATGAGGACGGCGAGCGAGGTGTCATTGGTCGGCGACGGCGGACCGGCGGGCGGTTGGTTCGACGGCGCAGGGACGGGCGGAGGCGTGTTTTCCATGGGGTTCAATTAGCGGCGTGCGAGAAGCTGTCAATGGGGAAACCGCAACCGGAGTTCCGCGCAGCGGGACGTAGATGGTCCGTAGGCGAAGGGCGCGGAGGGGCAGGTGGTGTTTGGCCTGTTGCGGTCGGCCGACACAAGGTCCGCCGGGCCGCTAGCTTTCGTTGAGGAGGCCGGTGCCGGCGCAGAGTTTGGCGTAGAGGCCGCCGCGGGCGAGGAGTTCGTCGTGCTGGCCGCGTTCGACGATGCGGCCGTGGTCGAGGACGAGGATCTGGTCGGCGTGGCGGACGGTCGACAACCGGTGGGCTATGACAAAGCTGGTGCGCTTTTGCAGGAGGCGGTCGAGGGCTTCCTGGATGAGGCGTTCGGTGGTGTTGTCCACGCTGGCGGTGGCTTCGTCGAGAAGGAGGACGGGCGGGTCTTTCAACAGGGCGCGGGCGATGGAGATGCGTTGTTTTTCGCCGACGCTTAGGCGCACGCCGCGTTCGCCGACTTCGGTATCGAGTTGCTTGGGGAGACGCTCGACGAAACCGGCGGCGTTGGCGGCGCGGAGGGCGGACCAGAGTTCCTCGTCGGTCGCGTCCGCTTTGCCGAAGCGGAGGTTGTCGGCCACGGTGCCGTTGAAAAGGAAACTTTCCTGCGAGACGAGGCCGACTACGCGGCGGAGGTCGCGCTTGGAAAACTTCCGGATGTCTGTGCCATCGAGCGTGACCGATCCGTTTTTCCATTCATAGAAGCGCATGAGCAGTCCGACGAGGGACGACTTGCCCGCGCCGGTGGGTCCGACCAGCGCGATGGTTTGACCCGGTTTGGCCACGAGATCGATTTCGTGGAGCACATCGGGTCCGTCGCCGTAGGCAAAGCTGACTTTGTCGAATTTGATTTCGCCGCGCACCGGCGAGGGGACAGGGGCGTGTCCGGCATCGGGTTCGGGTGTGGCGTCGAGGATATCGAAGACGCGTTTGCCCGCCGCGCGTCCGGCTTGGATGATCTGGTTGAGCTGATGGAGGCGTCCGACGGGCTCGTAGAGGAAACGGACGAGCACGAGGAAGGCAACGAGGACGCCGAGGTCGAGCTTGCCTTGCAGCGCGGCCCAGCCGCCATAGCCGAGGACGACGAGGCTGCCCATCGAGGAGAAGAAGCTCATGCCCGGGTTGTAGAAAGCCCAGGCGCGCATGACGACGAGGGTGGCTTGGCGCAGCTTTTCGCTGAACTCGTTGAAGCGCCCGTGTTCCGCTTTCTCCCGCGCGTAGCCTTTGATCTGACGGATGCCGTCGAGGTTGTCGTGGAGCAGGGAGTTGAGATCGGACGCGGCGCGGCGTTGCGCGCTGTAACGTTTGCCCGCGGTGAGGGTGTAAGCAAGAGCGCCGGCGATGAGGAAGGGGACGGGCGTGAGCGCGGAGAGGGCGAGCGACGGACTCCACCAGAACATGAGGCCAAGGACGACGGCGATTTGCAGGACGGCAACGGCACCCTGTTCGATGCCGTCGATGAGGACGCGTTCCACATTGTTCACGTCCTCGACCACGCGGGTCATGATGTCGCCGGTGGCGCGATGATCGAACCAGGTGAGGGGCAGTGATTGCAGCCGGCCGTAAAGATCGCTGCGCAGGTCGAAGAGGACCTTTTGCTCGAAGGTGTTGTTGAGGAGGATGCGCAGGGTGTTGAGTCCGTCCTGGGCAAGGAAACCGACCGCGGCGAGGGCGATCATCGGCCAGAGGGCGGCGCTGTTTCCGCCGCGCAGCACATCATCGATGATGCGTTGGGTGACGACGGGGAAGACGATGACCATGACCGACGACCCGAGCGCACAGAGCAGGGTGACGGCGGCGAGGAGCGGGTAGCGCTTCAGGTAGGCGAAGACGCGGGCGATGATGCGGGGACGATCGGACGGCATGAGCGGAGAACAGTAAAGGGTTGCGGACGGATGGGCCAGCCAGAGACGACGGATGAATGCTTAGACCGGACACCTGGGTGAAAGGTGGATCGCGCCATCCTTGGCGCGATGTGTGTTTCAGGATTCATCGCGATGAGACATCGCGATCCACCGGACTTATGCGTCTTTCAACCGGTAGTAAGTGAGGCGGATCTTTTCGCTGGCGGGGTAGAAGGCGAGCATGTCTTCCACCGTGGAGAAAATGAAGGGCGCGGCGAGTGAGGGGCCGTTTTTGGTGAAGACGATGTTGTCCGCGATGTAGGTGGCGGAATGGATGGAGGACCCATCGGGCAAGGTGAGCAGGACGACGTCGCCGAACTGCGGCGCTCCGCTCACCGGAACGTATTGGTCCCGCAGCACGTCGCCGACGAAGGCAGCCTCGTTGAGCCTTTCGTCGGGCAGGCCACGGGCGAAAAAGTTGAAGGTGGCCCAATGGCAGTCTTGGCTGATGTCCTTGCCGGGCAGCGGGTCGGGGAAGCGATAGAGACGCACGCGGGGGAAGGCGGGCAGAAGGTTGGAGATACCGAGCGGACCACCGCCCGCCTCGCTCACCGCACGCATGACGGGCTCGACCTTGTCGTCGCGCCCGTTCACGGAGTAGTAGCGGATCAGTTCGTCGATCTCGCCCCCGCCGGGAATTCGCAGGGTGAGGATGACGGAGGATTTGTGGGTGAGTTGTCTGAGCAGGGCGAGTTTGACGGCGGGCGAGGTGATTTTGTCGGCGACCAGATTGTAGTCGGAAAAAAACAAACCCGATCCGCGGCGCCACATGAGGCTTTTTACCTCGGCGATGAGTTCGGGCGGGAGCTTGTTCACATCCAACCATCCCTCGAGGTGCAAGTCGGTGGTGCGGAACGGTTCGGCTTGCGCGAAGTTTTCCGGAACGGCCGCCAGTTTGTCATAGAGTGCGGAGCGCGTGTCCATGGATAGCGAACGCACCAGGTCCTCGGGTGGAGTCGTGGCAAGGAGTCCGTCGCGTCCTTCTGCGCGTTGCAGGCCGGGGGTGAGGCGGGCGATCTGGTCGGTGTCCAGTCCCGCGCTGCGGAGAAACGCCGCGACTTCTTCCGGCGTATTCGCGCGGAAAAACCAGCGTCCATCGCCGAGGCGGAAGTTGACCGAGAGCAGGCTGGCCGGCGCTTCGATCAGGATGGGCTGCGCCGTGATCTCGCCCCACGGTCCGGGTTGCAGCGTGTAGGTCGTGCCGATCGATCCGGCCGGCTTGGAGAAAAATTTGTTCGCGCCCCACACGGCGCCGGCCGCGATCAGCGCGAAAGTGGCGATGGCGAGCGCAATGTTCCACCCCGTGCGGCGCGACATACGGAAGTGGATGAAGGATTTTCCCGAAGCAGATCCGAGGGAAATGTGCGGTGTGCGTTGGGTGCTGTGCATGATACCACGTCGACAGGCACCCTTTGAGGATCAGGATCGCTGTAGGTGGACGTTACCAACAAGCGGCCTACTCGCATAGTCAAGGTATAGTTCAACGAATTACGAAATTATTTTCGTTGCGGCGGGGCGTGAAGCATTGGCGAAATTTATCCACGGCGTCCGAGACCCCGGGTGGCGCGATTTGTCCACCGTCCAACGGGGAAACGGGCCGGTTTGCACTGATCGGGCGCGAGTTGGCACGGCGGATGCTGCTACTTGATCACCGGCAACTTGCCTACCCACGCGGCGTCCCGGGACGGGGCGCCGCTGGGATGCAGGGCCGGAACACCAACAATCCATTCATGAACATGACCAAAAAAACACGATGGGGATTCTGGTCGCTCTTGCTGGCAGTGTCGCTGATCGCGGCCCTTCCGGTGCAGGCGCAGGAATCCGTCACCGCCGTCACGGAAGCCGTGGCGGTCACCACCGATGAAGGCACCGTCACGGAAGCCGTGACCGTGGCTGTCGAGGAAGCCGCTCCGTCCGACGGGCCTTCGCTCGAGGACCGTGTCGCCGACATCGAAGCCTACTTCAACAATGTCGATCGTCCTTCCGGCGACGCTTCGAAAATCAAGGTTCCCGGCCCCGGTCACAACGCGTGGCAGATGATCAGCACGGCACTCGTGCTTTTCATGACTTTGCCCGGCTTGGCCCTTTTCTACGGCGGTCTCGTCCGCTCGAAGAACGTGCTTTCCATCCTCGCGATGTGTTTGGGTGTGGCCGGTCTGGTCACCATCCTCTGGTGGGCGGTCGGTTACAGCCTGACCTTCTCGGGCGGTAACGCGTTCATCGGCGACACCGCGCAACGTTTCTTCACCGGCATGACTCCGGGCGCTGTCGGCGCGGGCTACTACTGGATCTCCGACTACATGTGGGCCATGTTCCAGTTGAGCTTCGCCATCATCACTCCCGCGCTCATTTTCGGCGCGACCGCGGAGCGCATGAAATTCTCCGCCGTGCTTCTCTTCACGGCGATCTGGATGTTCGTCGTCTACTTCCCGCTGGCCCACATGGTCTGGGCGGTCAACGGCTTCATGTGCGGTCCGCTCAATGCGGATGCCGGCATCAAAGCGATCGACTTCGCGGGCGGCACCGTCGTCCACATGTCGTCCGGTTGGTCCGCGCTCATCCTCTGCATGATCCTCGGACCGCGTCTCGGCTTCGGCAAAGTTCCGATGCCTCCGCACTCCATGGTTCTCGTCATGATCGGCACCGGCATGCTCTTTGTCGGATGGTTCGGCTTCAACGCCGGTTCCGCGCTCGGATCCGATGCGCTGTCCTCGAACGCCTTTGCCACCACGCTCCTCGCCGCCATGACCGCGGGCTTTGTC
>JBIKXZ010000195.1:0-4518 GCA_044355525.1 Chthoniobacterales bacterium | reverse complement strand
GACTGGCCGAACGTGAGTCATTTGACGGTGAGCAGGGTGTGGCCAAAGGGTTTGAGGGGCTAACCAGCGAGGCAATGACTAACCACCTGAGCCGCGCCCAAGGGACGCTCATGTCCAGCATCGGCGAGGTCGGCTACCTCTGGACGGGCCGGCCTTGGCAGACCTTGAACCTGACCAACACCAACAGCCCGGGTTCGGAAGACTGGAACATCATGGATTATCTGACGGCAGGTCGCTACGTGGGGGAGAACGGTGCGAGCGCGGGTCCGGAGGGCACCGCGGTGTCTCTGCTGCCGGTGAAAATACTGAATTTGAGCACCAACAGCACCAATGTGAGGTGGGCCAACACACTGATCGCCCAAGGCGGCGTGAATATGAACACGCGAAAGGCGACGACCATCCAAGCAGTGCTCAGCAATGCTCCTGGTGTGACCGATACTGCCGCAGAAGTGATTTTGAGCACGCCGCCGGGTCAGTTTGCATCGGCTTACGGGTCTTTGGCCGCTTTGGCCTCTTTGCCCGAACCGATCGTCGCATCGCCTGACACCAAGTTTGGCAAGGAGGCCGTGCAAAGAGCCTTGGCCAATATTGCCGTCAATCAAAGTCGGGTCTTTACAGTCTATGCCCTTGGCGAGTATCGGTCTGGCAAGTCTTATGCCAGAGCGTTGTTGGAGGCAGATGTCTTTGTCGGGGTGGATCCGGCCACTGGTACGCCACGACTGCAAGTGATCAACCAAAGTTACCGATGAATATGAAACGTGCTCTAATTGTTTGGATGGCATCTTGCTTCTGTCTCGCCACGATACTGATGGCTTCTTCAGCTCGGGCCCAAGCGCCGGCACCAGAGGGTCGAGAAGCCCCGCCCGAAATCGAAATCCGTAGCTTTGCTGTGCAGCCAGCCAATGTGGCTGGGGGTGACAAACCGTGGCTGCGACTCCTCGCCAACTTCGTCAGCCGCCCGACGTGGGCCGATGGCATCGTCTTTTACTACGATATCCTTTTGGAATCTAACGGTGAATACCGCGTTCTTTCGGGGGCGGCCCGCTATTCAAACGTCAAGCGGGGCAGCCATTCAGCAGTGATGTTCATGTCGCCCAGCTCGGTCGAACGCTTCGGCAGTCCTGTCGCGGCTGTTGTTCGCAGTGGATACAAAGACGACCTTTCAGGTGAGATCACCTGGGAGGCCCAAGGCAAAAACGCGCCGGATAATTGGGTCGAGCAGTTTCAGCGGTATCCCAACCAACTATTGCCGATAACTTCGACGCCGTTTGTGGCCACGGAATACGGCAAGTATCCCGACGCCATTAACGTTCCTCAATAGGAGTCTTCGGGACTCATGACTCGCCTGGCGAGGTCGCGAATATCCGCTCCGGCTACTGCACGTTGGAAATAGGGCCGGAGTTCCCGTCGCCTTGGCTGTAGACGACGACGGTGGTCAGGTGCTCGGTGCCATTGAAGGAAATCTTGTTGTCGTAGTCCTCATCAAGTTGGACTTGGTATTCCTGGCCCCACGGATCGAGGAGTCGGCCATCTTTGTAACCGCCTTTGTCGCCTTTCGCTGCTTTGGCTTCGAGGAAAACAATTTTTTTGTTGTTGTTGCCGGTGAGGGTCTTCCAGATGTCCTGCTGCTCCGGCAGGCGGCCGTATTCCAGCAGGTAAGCTTTGACGGCCGAGGCGGCTTGGTGCACGTCGTTGCGGGCCTGCGCTTTCTTGCCCGAGTTGATCGCGCCCTGCATGCCGGCAAAGCCAAGACCGGCCAGCACGACAATGATGGCGATCACGACGAGAAGCTCCACCAGCGTAAAAGCGGACCTTTTACGCTGAGACCGTAGAGCGGAAACACTGAAACACTGAAAAACTGAAACACCGGATCGGCGGCGAGTAGCGAGTTGAGTTACGGCGGCGGGTTGTGGGCAGCTGGTGGTGGCTGGTGTAGTCATTGGGAGAGGAGTGGGGGTCAGTGTTTCAGTGGTTCGGTTTTTCCGTGTTTCAGTAAGCAAGAGGGCGGTCGTCGAGCGGACTTGGTGCAGCCATAGTTCTCCTTACCTCGTAAGGGCGCTTTAGGCAAGGTGGCTCGCGGACATTGTGCTCGACGCTGGCAGCGCAGGTGCTTAGGGAGATTCAACCATGAGAGGGCTTTCGCTTTTACTGGTGCTCGGGCTCCTGGCGGGTATTGCCTACGTCGCGTGGCCCGAGCCATCGCCGCCGCCCGCCGAGGCGGTCACCACGGAACCCGAGGCGGCAGGCGTTCCCTTCCTGATCAAATCGAAGATGCGGCAAATCATTGGCGAGTGGAAGACGCTGGCGGCAGCCCGGTCCCATGGCGACCGGAATGCTGCTTGGACGAAGATCAACTTGGCGGTGCAAGCGATCAAGGAGCGTCTCCATGCCGATGGCATGTTCGGTGCCGATGCGATGCGCTCCTCCATGCTGGCTGCGGCGGAGGAATTGGGATACCGACGCGAACAGGCGGCCCATCTGATCGATGCCGTGCTCGACGGCGATAAAGATGGCGGCGGGACCGCATCCCCGGGTCTGAAGGGAGTCGTGGAGAAAGCGGTCGGCCACGCTCTGCCCGTAGCACCTCCGCCGATCCCCGCGGCGGAGTAAACTATCGCAGAGTCAGCAGCCTTACTGCTGCAGCACAGGCCTGACTCTCTTGGTGTCGAAGCGGCGGATGTTCGTCACTTTGCCGTTGCTGCTGACTACGACATCGAAAAAGCGCTGCGGCGGTCGCTGCTGCGACTCCCGGGCTACTTCCCCGACCTCGGTGTCGAGCTCAAGTTCGAGCGCCAGACCCTCGGAGACCAACTCATTCTCTACGGGCCGGAAGGCCTCGACGAACACCCCGTTGCCGCTGTCCACTCGGGCCAAGATGCGGCGCCGGCTGAAGGAAATGATGTCCGTCGGGAAGTTGGAACCGCTGATGAAGGTCCGCGTTCCCAGGATGGCGCCGCGCCCGGAAACCACGATCCATTGCCGCGCGACTTCGTTGCTCACGCTGAATCCCGGGCCGGCAGTTACTTGTGTGTAACTAATCACATAAAGCGTGGTGCCCGCGGCGTCCCCGAATGTGGCAATGAGACTGCTTTCACTGCTGGTCACACCTTGCGGATCGAGAACAGCCAAGTTGTAACGCTGCGCGGGAGGCTCTTGGGCGGAGCAGAAAACAGATGTCAGAAGAAGAACAGCGACGGTTGCGGGCACGATTTTCAAATATATCATGCCCACCTCGTAAGCAGCTCCTGCCCTGGTGTCAACGAGAGCATGTCAATAAATGGGGTGGCCACTTTTCCTGCCGACGTCGGGGACGGTGCGACCACATCAAGAACAATGCCGGCGGCGTCACCATCGCCGCGGCGACCGAGGTCAACCTGAAGGAGCGGTGGGGGGCAAGGAGCTTGGAGCTGGGAGCGAGCCGTCGAACTACCCAACTACCGCCTTGCCGCCCTACCGCACGCCCTGCTCGGCCAAGACTTTGGCGAAGGGTTTGACCGAGCCGTCGGGGAAGCAGATGAGCGGGCCCTGTCCGTGGGCGTCGGCCATTTCGATGAGCCACGGCTGGGTGGACCACCGGTTGGCGATGTTCGGTGTGGGATCGAACATGGTCGGGGCATAGTGGAGGCGCAGGTTGGGGTCGATCGGCGCGTTGCCGGTGGCGATCATGCCGCGAATGGTCGGACACTGCCAGGTGCGTTCGGCAATGTCATAGGGTTGCAAGGTCGAGATCCAGAACTGCGCCCAGCCCGGTTCCTGCGGTGCAGGGCCCTGGGGCCAGACCATTTTGTGGTCTTGCAGATAACCATCCATCGCGACGCGGATGGAGCGCATGTGGGAGGCGCAGATGATGCCCTGCGCACGAGTGACGATGGGCTGGTAGTTGGGTACGAGAAAGACCGCCAGAATGAGAAGAATGAGGATCGCCGCGATCACTTCGATCAGCGTGAAGCCCGCGGAGAGGCCGCCGCGCCGCGGGACGAACGCCGCACGGCGGAGAGTGGAAGGAGAAAAAGAGGCCAAGGACGACGAGCGGTCTTAGTTGCCGCCGCCTGCACCGGCACCCGCCGAGAAGGTCTGTTCATCCTGACGCGCGGCCGGGTTGCTGGCCAGTAAGGAGGTGCGGATTCCGCTGACATTAAAACACGTGGAGTCGGTGGTGTATTGACCGGAGACGACTTCGTTGGTCACGACGCCGGCCGTGGCGGTGGGCACGGCCGAAATGCGGTAGCTCTGCTCATTGGCGGGTGTGCTCAATTGGCCGTCACCCTTGAAGGTGAAGACGGCTTGATCGGATTTGATCTTCGCGGTGAAGCCGCCGCTGAGACCGCGATTGATGATGGAGAGCGCGTCGGAGGCGTCGAAGGCGAAGTCGCCCGGTCCGGGGGCGCCTGACACGGCGGCCGGCATGGCTGGTGGGTTGCGACCCTGCAGAGCACCGGCGACTGTCTTGCTGGAGATATCGATGCCCGCGGTGGTCACACCGCTGTAGGTGCGACCTTCGACGAAAATAGCGAAGTA
>JBIKXZ010000044.1:0-15519 GCA_044355525.1 Chthoniobacterales bacterium | reverse complement strand
GTGAGGATCTGGTCGTCGGTCGGATCGGTCTCCACGCCGAAGAACACATTGAGTGTCATACTGCCGTTGTTGGCGTTGACCGAATACATGTATTCCATGCCCTCGACGCCGTTGACCTGCTGCTCGATCGGCGTGGCCACGGATTGCTCGACGGTCAGCGCATCCGCGCCGACATAGGTCGCGTTCACCTGGATCTGCGGCGGGACGATGTTCGGGTATTGCGCGACGGGCAGACGCGCCATCGAGACTAGGCCGATGATGACCGTGATGATGGCAATGACCATCGCCACGATCGGACGGTTGACGAAAAACTGCGACATGGTCGGGTCAGGCTCCGCGCATCAGGCCGGCGTGGCGGAGGCTTCGGGCAGCGGGGTGGGCGCGGGTGTCGGGGACGGTGCGGACGGAGGAACAACCGGTTCCGCGGGAGCGGACGCACCCTCGAGCGCGGCCTCCGGCGGCTCGATCATGTAATCGCCGTCCGCCGCGGGCGGTTGCGGCGCGGGCAGGCTAGGATCCGTGTTGAAACCCGGGGGCATCTGCCATGGCGCGGTTTTCACCGTCATGCCCTGACGCAATTTCTGCATGCCCTCTATGACAACTTGCTCGCCGGTCTTGAGCCCTTCGGTAATCACTTGCATCGACGCGTAAGTCGGTCCGGTCTGCACGAGACGGAGGTCGACCTTGCCGTCCTGGCCGATCACGGCGATCTGCGACTTGCCCTGGAGGTCGTTGATGGCGCGTTGCGGGACGAGGAGGGCATTGTCGAGCCACTGCATCACGCCGCGCACGCGGGCGAACTGGCCGGCGCGGAGGAGGTTGCCAGGATTGGGAAACTGCGCTTCGACTTCGAGCGCGCCGGTGTCCTGGCCCACGACGTTGTTGATGGCCATGAGGCGTCCGGGGTGCGGATAGATGGTGCCGTCGGCCAGCACGATCTGCAGACCGAAGCCGCCTTTCTTCTCGGCCTCGACGAGCTTGTCCGGGTCGCCGTAGTAGGGCTTGATGTAGTTCAGGTATTGGTAGTCGCTGATGTAAAAGTTGGCTTTGATCGGGTCGACCATGGTCACCGTGGTCAGCGTGCCGGTCGACGGACCGATGAGGTTGCCGACCTGTGCAATATTGATCCCGGCCAACCCGTCGATCGGCGCAGTGATGCTGGTGAACTCGAGGTTGAGACGCGCCTGCTCGACGGCGGCCTCGGCCGCGGAGGTGGCCGCCTTGCTCGCTTCGAAAGCCTGGATTTCATCGTCGTATTGCTCGCGGCTGATGACGTTTTTGGCCAGCAGGTCCACGGCGCGCTTGGCGTTGGCCTCGTCGCGGATGAGGCGCGCTTTGGCTTCCTCGAGCTGCCCCGCGGCCTGATCGAAGACGGCCTTGAACGGCCGGGGATCGATCTGGAAAAGGAGCTGGCCCTTCTTGACCAAGGCGCCGTTCTCGTAATTCTGCGAGACGAGGTAGCCGCTGACCTGCGCGACGATCTTGGCATTGACCAGTCCCTCGAGCATGCCGACCCATTCGCGCACGACGGGAACCCTCTGCTGGACGGGCGCGGCGACCGGCACGGTGAGTTCCGGCAGCGAGGGCTTCGGTTTTTGCGGGCAACCGGCGAGGAGAACGGCCAGGGCGCAGAGAACAAGGGACCAAGCGGGGCGAACGACCTGCATGGGGAGCAATAAAACGTCCGGCAGCCTGCTTGGACAGCAGAAAAGGGTCAACCGGCTCTCGTCACCGGTGCGCGGCGGTGCTTAAGTGACGCAATGAAAGTCTGGCGCATCATGGCGGCCGGGTTGGTCGCGCTGGCCGTGGCGGCGGGTGCGCTTTTCTTTTTCCGCGAACCGCTGGCCAATTTCTGGATCGAGCGCCATCTCGCCTCCGTGTTGTCGGCCGCCACCGGGGCGGACATCGAACTGCACGAGGTGGCCTGGCAAAACGGCGTGCTGCGTGCCGGTCGCGGCGAAATCAAGGGCGGCGCACTGCCTTTCGAGCGCGTGCAGGTGAAAGACGTCCGCGCGGCCGTCGAATGGAAGCAACTGCTCGAACCCCTCTCCGCACCGCTGCACGTGGAGATCGCCGAGGCGGAGTTGGCTTGGAAAACGGCCGGCCGAAGAGAAGATGGGCTGCCGGGCCGCAGCGAAGGCGGCGCCGGTCCGGCCGATTTGGATCTGCTGGTCGCGCGGCTTACCGTGCGGACACCGGATGACGCGGGATGGGCCCTGCGCGACACGGCGGCCCGCGCGGTGCGGACCGCGGGCGCGTGGTCGCTCTCCGCCCGGGGGGGCCGGATCGAAAATCCGGGTCTGCCGCCGCTCGAAGTCGAGCGCGTTTCGGCCACGCAACGCGGAACGGTCTGGACCATCGGCGGGTTCGCCCTGCGCGACGCGCCGGAGGGGGCAGTGGCCGGATCGGCGACCAATGAAGGCGGCACGTGGTCGGGGGAATTTTCCTGGCAGGATATCAATGCCGCACGTCTCTTGCCCGGCGACGCGGGCGCGCATTTCACCGGCAAGATGAGCGGTGACGCCACATTGCGCGAAGGTGTCTTGCGCGGCAAAGCCAAGCTCGCGGGCGCGACGATCGAGAAGGTCCCGCAGATGGTGCAGATGGCGAGTTTGTTCGTCGGCGAAAATTGGGACCGCGTGCCCTGGGATGTTTTCCGTTTCGAATTCACGCGGCAACCGGACGGACGCGTGGAATTCCGCAAACTGGAAGCCGTCTCGCCCAAAGGCATCGCCCTGCACGGTGCCGGGCATTACGCGCCGGACAGTCTCGCCGCGGATCTGCAACTCGGTGTGTCCGGCACCGACCGTCCGTGGCTCGTTGCCTTCGTGCCCTCGATTTTCCGCGCGCAAAAAAGCGGCTACTTTTGGACGACGGTCCGGGTCAGCGGCACACCGGACGCCCCGGTCGAGGATCTGAGCAAACGTCTGGCCACCGCCGCCGCCACCGTGCCCGCGGCCGCCGCGGTGGAAGCCGCCGCGGAAATTCCGGGCGCGGCGGCCGAAGCCGCCGGCGGTTTGTTGCGCGGTCTGCTCGGCCGCTGAAACACTCAGTTCTTTCCGCCAAAGAGACGGATGGCGGTGACCAGATCCACCGCGCTCTGCAGCGGTCGATCGACCAGCGTGGCACCGCTCCCCTCTCCGGCGGAAATTTCCGGATTGGTGCCGGCCACCAGCGCAGCTTCGTTGAGTTGCTCCCGCTCGGTCTGGAAAACAAATGCCGCCGCGCCTTTCTCCGCCATGCCCGCGAAAATGGCATCGCGCGTCGCGGCGTCCTGCTCCACGGCGAGATCCGGCTCGAGTCCGCCCGGATAAATGGCGGGCAAACTTTCGACGCGCACTTCGGCTGCAGCCCAACGCAAGCGTTGGCCGTCACCCAGATCGACTTCGTCGAATTCCACCGCGCGTCCGCTGGTCTGTGCACCGACCAGCATGGCTTTGGCATGGACGCGCAACGAGGCGGCGATGGCTTCGGCCGCACCTGCCGTGTCGGCGTCGACCAAAACGGCGACCACCCCATCGAAAGCGCGCGGACCGGCGGCGGTGAAATTCTTGTCGGTTTCTCCGGAGAGGACGAAGAGCGACGCGGACGGCGGCGCAAACCGTCCGGCGAACTGCGCGGCAATTTCAAAATCACCGCCGTCCGAAGCCGCGCGGAGGTCGAGCACCACGGCATCGACTTTTTTGCCGCGAAACTCCTGCAGCGCCGCATCGAGACGCGCGATGTTTTCCGTGCCGAGCGAACCCGGACGAATGTAACCGGTGCGCTCGCCGAGAATTTCCGAAAAGAAAGGCACTGCCGCCTTTGCTTCGGGCGCAACACCGGCCAATTCGGCACCCGGCTGCAATCCCTCGAGCAGTCCGCGCAGGGTGGCCCGCCGGACCGCCGGTTCGTCGATGGCCTCGGCCTCGATATGCTTCGTGCGCAGGGCTTCGATCGCCGCCTCGATTTGTTCCGCGTCGAGTGCTTGCAGACGCTCCTCTGCGGTCAACTCTGGAGGCGGCGGCGCGGACGGCGGGGCCGCTTCCTGCGCGGACAAAGAACCCGCGGCAAGCAGGAGGAGCAACACGAACGGATTTTTCATTGGTGGCGGAGAGCGCGCGTCCGGGCGCGTCCGCGCACCCATCCGAATGGCCGCGCCATGGCGCCGTGGAGGAATTTTTTCGCGTCCGCCACCGCGGTCGTCAGGGAGCGTCCGCGGGCCAGACCCGCCGCGATGGCCGCTGAAAACGTGCAACCGCTGCCATGCGTTTCGCCGCCGCGCAGGCGGCGCGCGGTGAAGGATTTCGTGCCGCGGCGATCGCAGAGCACGTCGATCGCGTCGCGCCCCGTGAGGTGTCCGCCCTTGAGGAGGACCGCCGCGCCGTATTTGGCCTGCAATTCCTCCGCGGCCGGAACCATGGCCCGCGCCGTGGTGATCCGGCGTCCGAGCAGCACGGCGGCTTCGTCGAGGTTCGGGGTGATGACATCGGCCAGCGGGAGGAGTTCCTCCTCGTAGGCGCGCACGGCATCTTTCTTGAGCAACGGATCGCCGCTGCTCGCGACCATGACCGGATCGACGACGAGGTGGAACATGCCGAGGCGGTCGGCCAGTTCCTCGGAGACCACGCGCAAGAGCGCGCGCGAATAAAGCATGCCGGTCTTTACCGCGACGATCGGGTAGGCTTCGAAGAGGATGCGGATCTGCGAGCGCAGGACGTCGGGGGTGACGGCCTGCACTTTTTCCACGCGTCCGGGCACCTCGGACACCACGCAGGTCACGGCGGTCAGGCCGTAGACGCCGCAGGCGGTGAAGGTTTTGAGATCGGCTTGGATACCGGCTCCGCACGAATTGTCGGAGCCGGCGATGGTCAGGGCGACCGGCGGCGACGCGGCGCGCCTACTCATGCCGGCGCGCCATGAGCAGATAGACCAGGTTGCCCAGCGCGGCGACGAAGGCGGCCACGTAGGTGAGGGCGGCGGCATTGAGCACACTGTTCACGCCGGCTGCTTCGCCGCCGGGTTGGACCATGCCCATTTGCTGGAGGATGACCTTGGCGCGCTTGGACGCGTCGAATTCGACCGGCAACGTGATGAGTTGGAAGAAGGCGAGCACACCGTAGCAAATGACACCGAGGGTGATGAGGCCGGTGATCTGGAACATGAAACCGCCGATGATGACGAGCGGCAGGATTTGCGAGGCGAACTGCGTGACCGGAACGATGGCCATGCGCCATTTGAGCGGGGCGTAGGCGCGCGCGTGCTGGATGGCGTGGCCCGCCTCGTGGGCGGCGATGCCTAGGGCCGCGACGCTGGGGGTGCGAAAAACGTCGGACGACAGGCAAAGCCGCTTTTTGATCGGGTCGTAATGGTCGCCGAGCATGTCGTTGATCTCGCGCACTTCCACATCGTGGATTTGCGCGGCATTGAGGATTTCGCGGGCGGCCTGCGCGCCGGTCACTCCGGAGGTCGCGGCGACTTTCTTGTATTTGCCGAACGCGGACGAAACGCGCATCTGGGCGTAAAGACCGAGGACAAGCGGAACTCCGATCAGCAATAGGTAGGTGGTCATGTTCATGGTTGAATGAATCATCTCCACAGACAAAAAATGCGCAATTACGTTCGAAGGTTTTTTACAGTTCCAGGGGGATATCCAGACGGTCGAGCCGCTCGCAACCCGTGCGGGTCACGGCGACCACGTCCTCATGGCGCGCGCCGCCGAGGCCCGGGTAGTAGAGTCCGGGCTCCACGGTGAAGACCTGACCGGCGCGGAATGTGGTGGCCGCCATCCGCGGCTCTTCGTGCAGATCGAGACCGAGGCCGTGCCCCGTGCCGTGGAAAAATCCGGTCCAGCGCCCGCGCTTCTTTTCCGTGGGGTACCCGCGCGCCGCGAAAAATTCCTGCACCGCGCGGTGCACGGCCACTCCTTTGGCCCGCGGCTTGATCAGTCCGATGGCCAGCCGCTGTGCGTCCCGCACCGTTTTCCACAACCGCCGCTGCGCTTCCGAGGCCCTTCCCCTCACCACCGTGCGCGTCAGGTCGCCGAAAAATCCGCTCCGCGCCTCGCGCGGAAAAAGGTCGAGGATGATCAACTCGTGCGCGCGCAAAGGGCCGTGTCCGCGCTCGTGCGGATCGCAGGCCTGGCTTCCGCCCGCCACGATGGTGCCGGCGGGAATCCCTCCCGCGCGCAAGACGGCGGCCTCGGCTTCGGCCCGGACAATCTCGCTGGTCAGCACGCGGCCGTTCCATCGCAAGCCGCCCCCGCGAACGATTTTCGAAGCGCGCAAAACCTCCGCAGCCCGTTTCAGTCCGACCGCGGTGATGCGCAGGGCTTGGCGGATGGCGGCCAGTTCGCGCCTCGTTTTGATTTCCCGCTGCGGCCAGAAATGTCCCTCCACAGGAACAACTTTGATCCCCGTCTTTTCCAACACGCGGGCCATGCCGAGCGGGAAGTCGGCCGGGACATCGATGCGCCGGATTTTGCGGCGGTGGAGCAAACCCGCGGCCACAATGGCGGGTGTGTTGCTGCCGAATTCGCGCGCCAGCTCGGACGCAGCCAGCACCTGGTCCACCTTCGCCTCGCGGCGACCGCGGTCGATTTCCAGATCGTTGAGTACGATTGTTTTCCGTCCGCGATGCTCGAGGAAAACGAAAGCATCCGGCGCATGGAATCCCGTGGCATAAAGCATGTCCGCCGACGGCGGGCTGGCGGCATAGATCAGTTTGCTCATCGCGCGCAGACTCCCCTTTCCTCGGCCCCGCAATCAAGCAACGAGATCGTCGAGCGCCGCCGCGACCGCCGCGGGTGCTTCGCCCAAAAGCCGGTGTCCGGCCTCGTCGACAACGAGAAAAGTTCCGGGAAATCCCGCGTCGCGCATGGAAGTTTGCAGTCCGAGAAATTTGTCATCCCGCGCCCCCGCCATCCAAGCCAGGCGGGACGGCAAGCGCAGCGGATCGGTGAACTGGTCGGCTGTGGAAAAATTCCGTAGCGCGGCGGCCAGCTTGGCGCGGTCGAAAGAGGATTCCTCGCGCGAGGGTGACGGACATCCGGCCAACACGTCTTGATTGTCCCACCGCAACAGCAAGTCGCTCCACGGTTCCTGCTCGAAGGCCGCAGCGCGAGCTTCATCCGCTCGCCGCCGCTCCTTGCGCTCCGCGTCGGATTGGAAATTGCCGGGATTGACGGAAAGCAGCAAAGCACCACGCCAACGTCCGGGTTCTCGCTGCAGCCATGTGAGCGCCAACCGAGCCCCGAAGGAATAACCGGCCAGCCAGCACGAACCGTCTGTGACGGGCGGATCGAAGGATGCCGCGCCGCGGGCGAAGAGATCCGGACAGGTCCATTCGAGTTCCGCCTTCGAAGCGGCGCGCACCGCATCCCAGTCGCTCCCCTTTCCGAGAAAACCGTGCAGGGCAAGGATGCGGTCCTTCACGACACGGGACGCCCGCGGACCAGCAGCGTGGGCAGGTAAATGAGCATGGCCGCCAGCACAATGGTCGCGCCGGTGGCGGTCGAGGCGTAAAAAGAGGCGATCAGTCCCGCGATGCCGGAAACAATCGCGATGAGCACGGCCCAGCCGAAAAATCCCGCGGTATTGCGCGCGAGGTTGCGTGCCGCCGCCGCCGGCAGGATGAGCAGCGCGTTGATCACGAGGATGCCGATCCACGGCAGGCTGAAGGTGACGACCACGGCCAGCATGGAGGCGAAGAGTAGTTCGGCCGCACCCGGATGCCGTGCGCGGCTGCGGGCCAGGGCCGGACTCACGCTGGCCAGGAGGAGACGGTTGAAGAACGCAAAAAACAAAACCATCACCACGACCGCGAGCAACCCGAGCAGGGCCAAGTCACCCGGCGCCACCCCGAGCATGTCGCCGATGAGAAAATTGGTGAAACGCGCGAAATCGCCGCCTTTGGAGAGTATGACAATGCCGAGCGAAACGGTGAAGGCCATGACCAGTCCGATGGCGGTGTCGGACGACAACCCGCCGCGCCGCCGCACCCAGGTGATGGCCAGGGTGAGGAGCAGCGCGAAGCCGACCATCGACCACAGCGGATTGGCCAGCCCGAGGACCACGCCGAGCGCGATGCCGGTGAAGGCCGCGTGGCCGATGGCCTCGGAAAAAAAGGCCATGCGGTTCGCCACCACCACGGTGCCGAGGGCGCCGAGTAGCGGGGCGATGAAGAGCACGGCGAGCAGGGCCAGCCGCATGAAGGCGTAGTCGGCCCACTCGAAAGGCAGCAACGACACCGCGCGGTGCCAAGGTTCGAGCCACGCACCGTTCATGACGGCAACTCCAGACTGAATGCCGCGCGCACGCGCGGATCGCGCAGCACCTCGGACGGCGGCCCGTCGCAAACAATGCGGCGGTCGAGAAAAACCAGGCGATCGGCAAAACGCGCCAGCGTGGCCAGATCGTGCGAGACGAGCAGCACGGCCAGGTCGTATTCGCGGCGTAGCTTGGAAAGCAGGGCGTAGAATTGCTCGCGTCCGCTGTGGTCCACCCCGGACATCGGCTCGTCGAGCACGAGGATATTCGGCACCGGTGTGAGGGCCAACCCGAGGAGCACGCGCTGCAATTCGCCGCCGGACAAAGTGCCCAGTTGCCGCTTGATCAGGTGTTCCGCGCCGGTGCGCGCGAGTCCCTCGCGGGCCTGTTGCTCCACCGCACCCGACACGCCGAGGCAAGCCGGACGCCCGGCCAGCGACGCGGCGAAGAGGTCGAGCACGCTGATCGGAGCATCGCGGTCGAAGGAAGTGTGTTGCGGCACGTAACCGATGACCGGACTGTCTTTGCGCCGGTGCGCGGCGTCCATGAAGTGCACCTCGCCCGAGTGCGGGATCTCGCCGAGCAGGCAGCGCACGAGAGTGGTCTTGCCCGCGCCGTTCTCGCCGATGACCGCGGTCAGTTCCCCGCAATGCAGATGCAGATCGACATGCTCGAGCGCCGGCACACCGCGGTAAAGCACCCCCACGTCGCGCAGGGTCGTGCAGCATTCGCCGCAACGGTGCGGCGCGATGCCGTGGTGCACGGGCGCGTCGCCGGGAGGGAGTTGCATGACGGCCAACCTACCAGCGCACGGCCGGTCAGCGCAAAGCGTCCTGCAAGACGGCGAGATTCTTTTCCATGGCGGCCAGCCACGCCCCGCGCGCGGCCTCCGGCTCGGAGGGACCGGTCACGACCGGATCGAGTTGGTAAACCTTCGCCCCCGTTTCGGCCGCGATGACCTGCGCGCTCCGGTCGGGAAATTGCGGTTCGGCGAAGAGCGCCTTCACCCCGCGCGCGCGCACCAGTTTGACCGTGTCGGCCAACTCCCGCGCGCTCGGCTCGGTGCCGGGCTCGCGCTCGATGACCCCGGCAATCTCGAGGCGGAAATCCCGTGCGAAATAGGGAAAAGCCTCGTGGAAGGTCACGATCGGCGTCCCGGCAAAGGGCGCCAGCGCCGCCCGCATGCTTTCCTCCAGCGCGGCGAGCTGTGCTTTGTAAGATTCGCCGTTGGCGCGGAACGCTTCGGCATGTTCCGGCGCGGAAGCCGCGAGCGCGGCCACGATGTTGTCCGTCTGACGCCGTGCGCCGTCGAAACTCACCCAGACGTGCGAATTGCCGTCCATCAGCGGAATCCCCTCGCTCACCTCGACCACACGCAGACCCGGTGATTGCCGCGCCACTTTGTCGAGGAAGGGCTCCATCCCCGCACCATTGGCCAGCAGCAGGTCGGCATCGGCCAGCTTGCGCACGTCCCCCGCGGTGAGCTGGTAATCGTGCAGGCAACCGATATGCGGGCTGGTCAAATTCGACACCTCCACGCCGGGAACGCCGGTGGTGACATTCAAGGTCGTGACATAAACCGGGTAAAACGACGTGACCACCTGCAGGCCCCCGGCCGCCATGCCCGGGACGCGCAAAACAAAAAAAAGGCAAAAGGCCAGCCCCGCCCGGAGTGCGATCATCTTGATTGTCATATGATTGGCAATTTCAGAATATATTATCATAGGTTTCCAGCCAAGGTACAAGTATGAAATTAATTTGCATATTCACTAGCCCGACCGGATAAGTCGTTTGTGACCCTCACGTCACACCAACAACCAACAAAGAAGTGAACTACGCTACCAGACAAAGATCCGCTGTACAAAAGACCCTGGAAGACGCCGGACGTCCCATGACGCCCGCCGAAATCTGGACCGTCGCCCGCAGCCTGTCACCGGGCTTGGGCATCGCCACCGTCTACCGCGCACTCCGTATCCTCATCGATATGGGGGCCGTGGAAGTGGTGGAAATCCCGGGCGCTCCGCCCCATTACGAGCGCAAGCACCCGCACCACCATCACCACTTCCTCTGCGAAAACTGCCAGAAAGTGTTCGAAGTGGAGGCTTGCACCGCGGGCATCGACCAGTTGGCCCCTTCGGGCTTCACCGTCAAGCGCCACTCCCTGACGCTTTACGGCAGCTGCAACGATCCCGCCTGCGTACACCGTCCGGCCCCGGTCGCGACGCTCTGAACGGGTCCGCGTTTCAGCGCGGCAAATGCCATCCGAGTCGCCGGGGCAAACCGGTGACCGCTCTCACGAGGGCACCGGGCTTTTCCCCGGTGTCCTCGGCGGCATCCTTCCGCACCAGCGCCCGGCGGATGATACTCCCGCCGGCCCAACGGAACGGCTCGGGCGGCATGCGTTTGGACGGCGGATCGACCAGCGGGAGTCGCGTGAGTTCGTCGCGCCGGTCGAGCGCGAGCCGGGCCAGAATTTCCCCGCCGAGATAAGCCGGCCCCACCCCGTTGCCGGTGAAGCCGAAGCCATGATGCAAACGACCATGGCTTCCGAAGACCGGTAAATGCGTCGGCGACACATCGATCGGTCCACCCCACGCGTGCTCGATGCGGCGTCCGCGCAGCGCCGGAAAAAACCGCACCAGGCTCTCCGCCGTGCGCGCCGCGACATCGGCATCCTCTTCCAAACAACGCAGCGGGCGCGCCCCGAATCCCATGCGTCCCCCCGCCCAGCCGAACGCGATGCGCCCGTCCGGCGTCGTGCGGAAATAATGCAGCAAGGTCCGTCCGTCCGCGATCGGCTCGCCGCCGGTCCACCCGATTTCCTCGAGCACCTCCGGAACCGGTTCCGTGATCACCATATGACTCGAGGCCACGGCTATGACACACCGCAAACCCGGAAAGGCGGTTGTCCGACTGTTGACCGCGAGAACAACCTGTCCGGCCTCGAGGCGCCCGTCGCGCGTTGTCACGCCCCCGTCGTCGGTCCTGCACACCGGCGAGTTCTCGAAGATGGCCACACCGGCGCGATGTACGCGATTGCGCAAACCGAGAGCGAGACGCGCCGGTTGCACCGTGGCCGACAGACGCACCAGCGCGCCGCCGAGAAAAAGCGGACTGTCGCAACGCGCGCGCGCCGCGGCCGCGTCGAGCGAGGTGATCTCCTCCGCATGACCGGCCTGCGCGCAAGCCCGGACCGCCTCATCGAAGCATCCGAGTTGCGCGCGGTTGGCCGAGACATACATGGTCGGCGCGCAGCGGAACCAAGCATCGACCGATTGCCCGCGGCAAAAGTCCGCGATGCCCTGCACGCCGCGCTCCGAGGCCCGCGCTGTCTCGACCGCGCGCGCCTCGCCGCAGAATTCGCGCAGGTTGGGCAACTCGTCCCAGAGCGTGGAAACGAATCCGCCATTGCGTCCGCTCGGACCATGCCCGGACACCCCCGCCTCGACCACCGCCACCGCGGCCTGCGGTTCCAGTTGCTTGATCTGCCACGCGGTCCAAAGTCCGAGATAGCCCCCGCCGACAATGACCACATCGGCCGTGCGCCGTCCGCGCAACGGGGCGAACGCCTCCACCGCGCCGGCTTCCTCCAGCCACCAACCTTCGCGCGTGTGATGTCCGGCCCTCATCGGATCTGACCTTATAGCAGTTTCGAAAATGTCGTAACCGTTTGGTGTGGACGCGGCACACTCTGTCCCGCGACTACAGAATATCTCGAACCGCACTAACTTCGCAGACGCCCCTGCTTGGCAAGGGCGCGATCCGTGCGGAGAGTATCGGCGTGCCCCGGGCCTTCACCATCGTCGAACTCCTCGTGGTCATCGCCATCGTGGCCGTGCTGGCCGGATTGGCCGTGACCGCGATGCCCGGACTGATGGAGCGCGCGGAGCGGGCCGACGCGCTGGCCAAGACGAGGACCATGGGTCAGGCCGTCCTGCAATACGTGCCCGACCACGCGGGCAAACTTCCCCCGCTGTTCCCCGGCCAGGTGCTGGAATACGAAGCCGGACGCGGTGGACGCATCGTCACCGAGTGCGCGGATTACCTCGGCATCAACCAAGCCGAAGACAAATACCTCGTCGCCTCGCTCATGCCGCGCGCCTATGCGCGTCAGACCATTCCGGCCAATCCCGCGCAGATGCGTGTGTGGGTCATGAACGGCGCGGTGACGAACAAGGGCGCGATCACCCATCCCTTCGGCAGCGTGACCACCCCGGGTCAGCCGCCCACGGGAAACACCCCGCTCGCCGCCCTCGCGGGCGCGGAATCCAACTGGATGATCAGCACCGCCGACCAGACGCAACCCGCCGTGTCCGCCGCACCATGGAAAGCCAACACACCGAAAGATCCGCCGCTCGGGGACGTCCGCGCCGTTTTCCGCTTCGACGGTTCGGCGGGTTTGGTCAACATCGACGAACCATGAGGCTGGCTCCCCTCCTTCTCCTGCTCGCAACCTCGGCCATGGCCGAAATCGTGTCCTCGGAAGGCCACCGCTTCCGCGTGGAAACCATCGCCGACGGACTCGACCATCCGTGGGCCGCGGCGCAGTTGCCCGACGGACGGTTCCTCGTCACCGAACGTGGCGGAAAGCTTCTGCTTATCGACTCGCCCGGTGCGTCGCCGCGCGAAATCGCCGGCGCACCTGCGGTGGTCGCACGCGGTCAGGGCGGACTCCTCGATGTCGCGCTGCACCCCGACTATGACACCAATGGCTGGATCTACCTCGCTTTCTCCAAGCCGGCCGGTGCCGGCGCCCACACGGCCATCGTCCGCGGCCAACTCGACGGCGACCGGTTCACCAAAGTCGAAACCGTCTTCGATCCGCCGGCCGACCAGGCCAGCGGAAGCGGGCTGCACTTCGGCTGCCGCATGGCTTTCGACGGACGCGGACATCTTTTTTTCAGCATCGGCGACCGCGGCGGCCCGACCAACCCGGAGAATCCGGCGCAGGATCTCTCGCAAATCGCCGGCAAGATCCACCGCATCCATGACGACGGACGCATCCCCGCGGACAATCCTTTTGTCGGACGGAAGGACGCGATGCCGAGCATCTGGGCCTACGGTTCGCGCAACGCGCAGGGCTTGATCTACGATGCGTCGTCCGGACGTTTGTGGGAAACGGAACACGGACCGCGCGGCGGCGACGAATTGAACCTCATCCGCAAAGGCGCCAACTACGGCTGGCCCCTCGCGGGCCACGGGATCAATTACAGCGGGACAACGATCACGAAGAATAAATCGCTCCCCGGCATGGAAAATCCGGTGGTGCAATGGACGCCAGTCATCGCCGCTTCCGGCTTGGCCCTTTACCGCGGCGACAAATTCCCGCGCTGGCGCGGGAACCTTTTCGCCGGCGGCCTCGCCTCCGAGCGTGTCGTCCGGATCGAACTCAATGGCGCGGCCGTGACGGAGCAAGAAATCTTGCTGCAGGGCACCGGCCGCATCCGCGACGTGCGGGCCTTCGAGGACGGCTTTCTCTACGTCGTTTACGACGAACCGGGGAAAGTCGTGCGCTTGGTGCCGGCGGAGTGATCCGTAGAGTGGAAGCGGCGGGGTTGCCGCTTCTACCTTAGTCCCAGATCGATCGAAACTTCCCCCCGGCGCCGCCGCTGGCTTACGCTGAACGCTTCCCATGGACGTCGAGATTCTCTCCCGCATCCAATTCGCGTTCACGGTAATGTTTCATTACCTCTACGTGCCGCTGACCATGGGGCTGGGTGTCGTTCTCGTCATCATGGAAGCGATGTGGCTCAAGACGGGGTCGCCCAAATACCACAACATGGCGCGTTACTGGACGCGTGTCTTCGGCCTGACCTTCGCCATCGGCGTGGCCACCGGGATCGTGCTCGAATTCGAGTTCGGCACCAACTGGGCCGCCTACTCGCGCTTCGTCGGCGATATTTTCGGCAGCGCGCTGGCCGCCGAGGGCATCTTCGCTTTCTTCCTCGAGTCCGGCTTCCTCGCCATCCTGCTCTTCGGCTGGAACAAGGTCGGACCGAAGCTGCACTTTTTCGCCACCTGCATGGTCTGCCTTGGCGCGCACTTCAGCGCGGTATGGATCGTCATCGCCAATTCATGGATGCAAACGCCGGCCGGTTTCCGCATCGAATACAACGGCGAAATCATGCCGCCCGGGTTCGTGCCCAACGCCGACCAGATCCTCCACTCGCGCGCGGTGATCGATGATTTCTGGGCCATGATCTTCAACCCCTCCTCGATGGAACGCCTCTCCCACGTCATCGTCGGATGCTGGCAGGCCGGCGCGTTTCTCGTCATCAGCATCAGCGCGTTCTACCTGCTGCGCGGGCGGCATATCGAATTTGCCAAAACCTCGATGAAGGTCGCCTTGATTTTCGCCGCGGTGGCCTCCTTGCTGCAGCTCGCGACCGGCGCCAAGTCGGCCGACGGCGTGACGCGCAACCAACCGGCCAAACTCGCCGCGATGGAAGGGGTTTTCAAAACGCAGGCCAATGCCCCGATGGCCGTGTTCGGTTGGGTCGACATGGAGAAAGAGGAAGTCGTCGGGCTGCAAATCCCCGGCATGCTCAGCATTCTCGTCGGCGGGTCGACGAATACCGTGGTGACCGGGCTCGATGCTTTCCCCAAGGAAGACTGGCCGCCCGTGCAGGCCGTGTTCCAATTTTACCACATCATGATCGCCATCGGCATGGCGCTCATCGCCATCGCCTGGTTCGGAATTTTCCTCTGGTGGCGCGGACAGCTTTTCAACACGTCGAACCCGATCGTCCGCGCCTATTACTGGATCCTCGTGCTCTCCGTCCTCGGTCCGCAAATCGCCAACCAGACCGGATGGTTCACCGCGGAAATGGGACGCCAACCGTGGATCGTCTACGGACTCATGCGCACCTCGCAGGGACTGAGCGAAGTCGTCGCGGCCAACCACGTGCTGGCCTCGCTCATCATGTTCACTTTCATCTACGCCCTCCTCTTCGCCGTGTTTCTTTACCTGCTGACGCGCAAAATCCAGCGCGGGCCGGACGACGAGGAGGAAAGCGAGGCCATGCCGGCCAGTTGGGTCGCGCTCATGGAACGCCGCAAAGGACAGGCCAGCTCGGCCGGTTGATCGCACCATGGACCTCAACACTGTCTGGTTCATCCTGGTCGGCGTCCTCCTCACCGGCTACGCCATGCTCGACGGCTTCGACCTCGGGGTCGGCGCGCTGCATCTCTTCGTCAAGAAGGACGAAGACCGCCGCATTTTCCTCAACGCCATCGGACCCGTTTGGGACGGCAATGAAGTGTGGCTGGTCAC
>JBIKXZ010000172.1:0-5130 GCA_044355525.1 Chthoniobacterales bacterium | reverse complement strand
CAAGCGGCGGCGGGGGCGGCATCAAACCACAGCGCGCCGAAGGCCCAAATCGCAACGGCGCAGCCGCCGAGAAAAAGCAGAACTCCGGGCAACCGACGCACGGTTCTTACGATGGGCGGGCGGCCTGACCTGATCAAGCGCAGGCTGCGGCGGGAAATCAGGACTGCTGCGTGACCGATTGTCTGTCGAGGACGCGGCCGCCACGCGGGCCGGATTATTCCATTTTTTCGATATCCGGCAGCACCCAGGAACGGTCGAAGTAGGGCTGGGTCGGGCCGTAGAGACGGAAGTAGGTGAACCAACCTTTGCCGGGGATGGTCTTGATCCAGTTGGATTCGGGTTTGTCGGCGGGAGCCTCGGGTCCGAAATAAAGATCCACCGAACCGTCGTCGTTCTTCACGATATTGTCGCGCGAGGAGCGGTCGGGATTTGTCCCCGTGTCGACAAAGCAGCGCGTCTCGTTGTCATAGACCGTGAAGGACCAGAACTGCGCGACGGGCGCATCGGGCGGGACACGGAGCCGGTAGGTTTTGCTGCCGTCGAGCCAGCGGCCCTCGGAGTCCTTGGATGATTCGAGGTAGACCTGACCCGCACCGACGGTGCGGCCCATCATGCCGACGGAAACCCCGACGGCCTCGTAGAACCACGAGGTGCGCTCGTCGAGTTGCGTGTGGGTCGGCGTCTCCTGCGATGTTTCCTGGAGAAAAAGGGAAATCTCCCACTGCTTGCCCGGCCAGACCTTCACGCCTTCGAAGCGTTTTTCGAAACCGATGCTGCGGGCCATCAATTCGCCGGTCTGCGCGGCATCGATGAGCAGTTTCTTCTGCCGTTCGTCGGGGTTGAACGGCTTGCCCTTTTCGATGCCCAGAGGTTGGAGCATCCCGAGCATGATGCGATCGCGCTCGATCACCGGTTCCTCGTTGATAATCTTGGACAAACCTTCCCAGTAGGCAAGACCGCGCGGTTGCTCGCCGCTCCATTTGCGTCCATCAGGTGAAATATGGCGCGTGGCGGGTGGATTCTCCCTCTCGCTGTAGGGATAAATGCGCAGCGCGGCAATGGTCGCCTTGGCTTTCTCCGGATCGGGATCGAGCGCGCGGTGGCCGGACCAGATGTTCACCGTGGGTGATTGGACCACGTAGTAGCCCTCGGGCTTGATCGGTTCATCTCCGGGACCGAGCACGAGATACTTCCCGCCGGCTCCTTTGTCGGGTCCGGTCTGTCCGCAATCGGTGAGCGGACGCTGCCAAAAGTCGACAATGCCACCGGCCACCGCACCCGGCGGGACTTCGACGACCAGTGGTCCGGTTTTCTCCATGTTGGGAAAAGCCATGACGTAGGGAGTCGTGGCATTGGCCGTGAGGAGTCCGAGTTTGTCGCGGAAGGTCAGGTAGTCGACATAGTCCAGATTGCCCGCGCCGAATTTCGTCCGTTGTTCCTGCTGCCATTGATACATGGCCATGATCGGCAAGGCCCACAGGTAGGCTTGGCACGCGCGCTGGAAATCAATGTCGTCGTAGAGCTTCGCGGCCGTCTCGCTCGTTGGATAGCCGTTTTCCAATTCGAGTTTTCCCAAACGCGATTCCACCGTGCCGGTGGTGGGAAGTTGTTGTGCGAAGCCGCGGCACAACAGCGCGGCGAACAGCACGGGAACGAGATGTTTTGTTTTCATAGGATGCAAGTGTTCGTGAGCCGATGGGTTTATTTGATTTTCTCGATGTCGCCCGGCTTCCAAGTGCGGTTGAGAGCTTCCTCACCCGGACCGTAGAGCCGGAGGATGGCGAAATAACCCCGACCCGGAACGGTGGCGAGCCAGTTGCCCTCTTTGCCTTCCGGCGGTTTCGGCCCGAGGAAAAGATCCGTGCTGCCGTCGGAGTTCGCGGCCGGCTTGTCGCGCGAGCCGAGCGACGGGAACGGCTGACCGTTGGCCAGGCCCGATCCGTTTTCCGCTTCGTAAAGCGTGACCGACCAGAAATTCCCCGCGGGGATATCCGGCGGCAAGACCAGTCGGTAATTGTTACCGCCGGAGAGCGCGTCTCCCTCGCTGTCGGTGAAAGCGATCATATACATCGCTCCCTTCCCCGGGATCTGGGAGACCATGCCGGGACTCACCGAGTAGTAGTTGCTGAAAAACCAAATGCGCGCATCGAGATCGAGATAGCCGCCCGCGAGATTTTTCCACGCCAGATCCATCGAGGGCTTCGGATTGTCCGGCGTAATGTCGGACAGCGGATTGATCCAGCGCCGGTCGGGATAGATGCGCAACGAGCGACCACCCAGGTTTTCCTCGAAGGCCACGACGCGGCTCGTCTTGTAGGCCGTCTTGGCGGCGCGATCGAGAATGGCGCGCGTCTTTTCATCGGGAGCGAAGGACTGCCCCTTGACGATGCCGATCGCGGCCAGCATCCCGAGCCCGTCGGCATCGGCCAGATCTGTGCCCTCGCTGTCGGCCAAGCGCTTGAGCTGATCGAAAGCGCGTCCGTCGCTCACCGGCAACATGTCGACCGGCACACCGGAAGCATCGGGAAAGACCATCGCTTTGGCGTTCTCTTTGTCATTCAGCGGATAAACCTTCGACTGCTCGATCAGCGAAACGGCCGGAGCGAGATTCTGCGGATCTTGATAGAAGGCGCGCAGGAAGATGAACACGTTGCGCGTCTGCGAGCGGTAAACGAAATATCCTTCCGGCACATCGCCCTCATAACCCGGAGGCAGGAGGAGAAACTTGCCGCCCTTGCCGGCATCGGGTCCCGGCAGCCCGACGTCGCCGGCGAACTTCCCGCCATCGACCGGAATCGGCCGCTGCCAGAAATCGAGCAGGATGCCCTGCAGTCCGGGCGGAGCTTCGAAGACGATCGGACC
Organism: Chthoniobacterales bacterium; assembly: GCA_044355525.1. GTDB lineage: Bacteria > Verrucomicrobiota > Verrucomicrobiia > Chthoniobacterales > JACTMZ01 > JACTMZ01. The sequence continues at coordinate 2,268 of JBIKXZ010000172.1, read as the reverse complement.
GTCTTTCCCGAGATCGACGTAGCTCATGGCGTAGATCACGTCGGAGTTCGGTGTCGTCACCAGCGTCTTGGCATCGAGCCGTTTTTTCCACACCGGCAAGACGTTGTAGCCCGCCCCGAAGGTTTTTTCCGAACCCTCCTTCATGCCCAGCGTGTTGATCAGCGGCAAAGCCCAGAGGTAGGCCTGCGTCGCCCGCTGGAAGAGGAGTTCGTCGCGCAGCATTTGCGCGGACTCCCCTGTCGGACGGTTCTCCGCGAACTCGGCGTTGGCTAATTCATCGAAGCGGGCCGTTTGCGAATGCGCGGGGGCAATCGTGAGAACCGCGACCGCGACAAAAGCGGTGGCGGGAATTTTGCGGATACGGGCGTGAGTCATGATTTGTTGGATGGGGTTGGCACGAGTCGCGTTCTCGGGCTCGACCTCGTGAAGAATGGCATATCCCGCCACCGCACCGCACGCAAAGCATGGGCCCGTTCGGTAAATTGTGCGTTTTCTGCACAACGGTAAAAGATGCATGTCGACGGATGACAACGGATGGTGTCCCGCTTCTCCCGCCTATGCCCTGCGGCAATGGCGTGGATCTTCCGATGTATAACCGCACCGCAAACAAGAGGACGCAAGACAGCCGTTTCCAGAACCGCGCGAAGCGTCTCGCCCGGCGCGCCGAACGCGACAACTTCAAACGCTTGATCATGCCGGCGCTCTACATTGTCGGAGTGCTTGGCTGGGCTGTCTTCCTAATGACGTTGCTCTTCGCTTCGCTGACAGGCACCGAATCGTCCGACTACACGGTGATCGCAGCCGGGCCGACACTCTTGGTCGGGTTGCTGGAGACCTACCGCTTCATGCGGGGCCACCACAGCGAGGCGCTCGATGAGCCATGAATGAGCCGCACCTCGGCGGAAAACGAATCGCCATTCTCCGAATCATCCTATGGACGGCGATCCTCGCCACGGCGGTTTTGTTCTGGGTCAGCGTCGGCGTCGCCTTGGTTGCTTGGATGTCTTGAGGCGACAACGGCCTGTTTCCGCCCTCTGAAGGAGTTTTTGTTCCGATTTTGCATAGGTCTCGGGTTGGCCAAGCACACTGACAGGTTGCGGCACCGATTTTGATGTTACAACTTGCCGGATTGCATTTCGCTGTCGTTCCAGATGTCCGAAGACACCACCACCAGCCAGTCAATTGACCGGGTTCTCAGCGGTTCCATCCACCGCCAAGCCGTGGAGGAAGTAGGCGCACCGCTCAAACGCTACTACTCGTTGGACATCCATCAACTGCGCCCGGGCAACTATCCAAGCCGTCTGGACTTCGTTGCTTCGAGCGGGGCGATCATCTACCGCGAGAACTACCCGCGGGCCACACGCATCATGGGTGAACTCCTCGGCGGCCGTTTCGGTTTGGGGATCAGACTCGGGGAGACGGAAGGAACCTTCGCCGGGGAGAAAGTTCTCGGGCCGAATACGCCGTCCGCGATAAGCGGAGAGCAGATCGACTTCACCGGAGAAAGCGGCTACCGCCAAATGATCATGGCGGTCGACCATGCAAAGCTCCTGCAAATGGCGGAAGCCGCGCGCGTTGCGCCGGGAATTTTGCAAGGCCTCCGTCCCGGACGACAGGGAATGAACCTCTCGGCCAAACCGAATGCAGCCGCGTGCGTGGCCAAGACTTTCGGAAAAATGCTCGATCACGCCGTTGCCGGAGAAATCGAAGCACGCCAAGAAAACTTCGAGGATCTCGTTTACGAGGCCATCCTTTCACTCGTCGAACACTCCGATCTGTCCTACGGCCGCCCGCCGGCTGCCGCTATCGTACGACGCGCCACCGAACTGGTCGAATCATCACCCGGCATGGTGCCGCGTATCCATGTGCTCGCGGCTCGGCTTCACATGAGTCCGCGCACGCTGCAAAAGGCCTTTGTTTCGGTCACCGGGCTGGGTCCGCAGGCCTATTTCCGCCACTGCGCGTTGAACCGCGCGAGGCACGCTTTGCTTCAGGCCAACCCCGTTGAAGACAAAGTCACCGCCATCGCTGTCGGTCTGGGCTTCAGCGAGATCGGAAGATTCTCCGTCCGCTACCGCGAACTGTTCGGCGAAAGTCCCTCGCAGACCCTCCAACGCAGCCCACGCTGCATGGTGGCTATTCCCGGTTGAGACCGGGCATCGCAGCGGACAATAGCGGACACGTCGTGCAAGACGGCGACGCCATCGAGTTCCGGTTCAACGTGTAGATCTTGTAGCGTCGCCGTCCCCGGCGACGGTCGTTGGCATC
>JBIKXZ010000171.1:0-5156 GCA_044355525.1 Chthoniobacterales bacterium | reverse complement strand
CATTCCCTTCACGCCGACTTTCGCCGCGAACAAATTCCCCGCCTCCGGCTCGGGGCTGGCCTCCGCATCATCACGACCCTTTTGCGCCGTGGTGAAATAGAGCACATCCAAATTCGGACCGCCGAAGGACGGACATGTCACGTTCAAGGCCGGACATTCCACCTTGGCGACCATTTCCCCGTTGGCCGGATTCCACCGCGCCACACCATGGCCGGCCCACAGCGCCGTCCAGAGGAAACCTTCCGCATCGACCGTCATTCCGTCCGGCCGCCCGATGGATTTGTCGACCTCGACAACCGTGCGACGGTTCGCGACGTTCCCGGTCGCATTGTCATAGTCGAAGGCAAAGACACAACCCGTCTTCGTATCCGTCCAATAAAACGTCTTCCGGTCCGGCGACCATCCGAGGCCGTTCGAATTCCCCACCTGGTCGATCAGTTTGGTAAAAGTCAGGTCCGGCTCGATGCGCCAAAGGGCCGCCTTTTTGTCCGACCCATCGTAGGCAATCGTGCCGGCCAAGAGCCGTCCGCGTGGATCGGGTTTGCCGTCATTGAAGCGATTGCCGGGAACGTCCGCCTCCGGATCGCAGAGCAGCACGAACTTTCCGCTTTCGAAATCCAGACGGGCAATCCCGTCCCTCGTCCCTAGCACCAAATCGCCGCGCGTCGTCGGCTGGACCAACGAAACATGGCAAGGCGTCTTGCGCATCTCGTCCTTCCCGGTCGCGGGATCGAACCGGTGCACCTCGCACTCGAGGATGTCCACCCAGTAGAGCCGTTGCTCGTCGGCAAACCAGCACGCGCCCTCGCCGAGCACGGCGCGGCTTGGCAGCACGCATTCGGAAGGATAAATCTGCATCATACCCTCCCTATCGCGCGCCACGCCGCACGTAAAGAACGCACCGTGCTCACTCCGTGGTGGCCGAACCTCGGCCGTCCAAGGCGGCCTCCAGCGCGTGCCACGGCAGCATGGCGCATTTTATGCGGGCCGGGAATTGGCGCACTCCGGAAAGCGCGGCCAGATCGCCCAGCTCGCGAGGCGGCTCGGACGGCGCGCCCAGCAGCATGTCACGCACCTGACCGGACATCGCCCGAGCTTGCTCCGCCGTGCGGCCTTTGGTTTTCCCGGTCATCATCGAGGCCGAAGCGCGCGAAATCGCGCAGCCCTGACCTTGGAACGCGACGTCGGCGAGCGTTTCGCCGTCCATCTGCACGAAAACTTTCACCTCATCCCCGCACAACGGATTGTGCCCCTCCGCCTCGCAGGTGCAGCCGGGCAGCTCGCGGAAATTCCGCGGACGCTTGTTATGGTCCAGAATGATCTCCTGGTAGAGGTCGTTCAACTCGGACATCAGGCGAACATTTTGGCGATTTTGCGCACGGAAGCAACGAGCGCGTCGGCCTCCTCCGCGGTGTTGTAGAAAGCGAACGACGCCCGCGCCGTCCCCGGAATGCCGTAATACTTCATCAGGGGCTGGGCGCAATGGTGACCCGCCCGCACCGCGATGCCGTCATGGTCGAGGATCGTCCCGATATCGTGCGGATGCACTCCGTCGAGGGTGAAGGAAACGAGCGGCACCTTGTCCGGAACATCGCCGTAAATCTTCAGTCCGGGAATATCGCGCAACTGCGGACTGACATAATCGAGCAGGGCCCGTTCCGCTGCGACGATCCGCCGCGGGCCGAGCGCCTCGAGATAGTCAATGGCCGCAGCCAGCCCGATCGTCCCCGCGATATCCGGCGTGCCGGCTTCGAACTTCTCCGGCACCTCGCGGAACGTCGTGCCTTGCTCGAAGGAAACCCGCTCAATCATGTCACCGCCCGTCTGGTAAGGCGGCAGACGCTCGAGCCAGTCGAGTTTGCCGTAGAGCACGCCGATCCCGGTGGGCGCGCAGACCTTGTGTCCGGAAAAGACGAAAAAATCGCACCCGAGCTGTTCGACATCGACCGGGAAATGGGGAACGGACTGGCATCCGTCGAGCATCACCACCGCACCGACCGCATGGGCGCGGCGGATCATTTCCTCGGCCGGATTGATCGTGCCCAAAGCATTAGACGCATGGACCAAGCCGACCACTTTGGTGCGAGAACCCAGCTTCGCGTAAAAATCCTCCAGATCGAGCGCGCCGTCCGGTGTCACTTCGGCCACCACGATGCGGGCGCCGCTCTTTTCCGCGGCGACCTGCCACGGCACGATGTTGGCATGATGCTCCATCCGGGTGAGAAGGATTTCGTCGCCGGGCTTGAGCCAAACCTCGGCCAAGCCGTGTGCCACCAGGTTGATCCCTTCGGTCGCGCCGCGGACAAAGACAATCTCGCGCGGGCTCGACGCCCCGATGAAGCGCGCCACGCGCTCCCGCGCCCGGTCGTAGGCATCGGTCGCCACCTGGCTCAAATAATGGACACCGCGGTGGATGTTGCCGTTCTGGCTCGCGTAATAATCGTCGACCGCCTGCAGGACGGCGCGCGGCTTTTGCGAGGTGGCGGCGTTGTCGAGATAGACCAGCGGACGCCCGTTGACCTCGAGCCCGAGGATGGGAAAGTCCCCGCGGGCCCGGCTTATCTCGGGTGCCACTGCCTCCATGCCGGGGTTCAATTCTCCAGCACGCGCACCGGCAGGGAGACCTCGAAATTGCTGTCGCGAGGTGCGGAAACCGGCGCTCCGGCAATTTGCACGATGTTCACCGGCGTGATCACCGCCGTTTCCTGCGCACGCGCCTCCGGCACGAGGGTGAGGTCTTTGGCCACCAAATAAACCAAGCAGCCGGCAATGACAGTGAGAACGATTCGGGTGTAGGCGTCGATATTCATCGGGTCCGAACGTCAGTGCGGCGGCGGGCGGCGTCAAGCATCCAGCAATTCGCCGCGCACCCACTCCCCGAGACGCTCGGCGCAATCATCGACCGCTTCCCGCCAAGTCCGCCCCGCCCCGTCACCGGCGCGGTCGCTGATTTGCTTCACCAAGGTGACACCCAGACCAAAATCCTTCCCCACTTTGGCCACCGCGTAGCCCTCCATGTCGACCAAATCGGCCAAGGCGGCCAATCGCGCCCGCTCCGGCCCCCCGTCGACGAACACATCACCAGAGGCCAGGACCGGACCTTCCGCGCCAAGATCGATGGCCGCGCCGAAGTGCTGCCCGGTCAGGGCAAAGATAGCCTCGTTGCTGAAGTCGTGCTGCACCACCCGCCCCACCACCTGCGTGCCGTGCAAATCGTCGCGCAGCGCGCCGGCTGTGCCCAAGTTGATCAGGCGGGACGGACGGTGCCGCGCCAGCACGGCCGACAAAGATGAAGCCGCGCAAACCTTGCCCACCCCCGTGACCAGCACCGGCCACTCGGTGTCATGCAGATGATGCGCTTCCTCCTCCAGCGCGACCACCAGCAGAGGGCGGTCCAGGGAAATTGAACGGTGCAATCGCATCATTCCATTTAACAGCATCCGCACGCGCCTGCCCAGCCGTCTTGGCTCGCACGGCATTGCCTTTTCCCCGGGCAAGCCCGAGACTCCGCGCTTTTCCGCACGCCATGCTCTTCTTCACGCCCCGTTACCGCAAAGAGGCCAAGCTCGTGCTGCGTGCCGCCCGCAAGCTCCTGCGCTACCGGCGCGACATTCTGCCGGAAAAACAGATCATTTCCCTCCACGAAGGAATCGCCAAGTTGCAGGTCGCCTTGCGGAAAAAAGAACGCAACGGCATCGAGCAGACCACGGCCAATCTGCACGAACTATTCGACGAGGCCGCCCCGCGTCCGCCCCTGGCCGGACTGCGCGAAAACACCGAGGTCGTGCTCGTTGCGCTGGTCATCGCCCTCGGAGTCCGTGCCTATTTTCTCCAGCCCTTCAAAATCCCCACCGGCTCGATGCAGCCGACGCTTTACGGCGTGACCGGCACGCCGACCGTCGATCCCCCGCCCAACCCGCTGGTCCGCGTTGCGGAATTCATCCTGCGCGGACGCACCTACATCGATGTCACCGCGCAGGAGGACGACACGATCATCGGGCTGCGCGAAGTGAACCGCTTCCATTTTTTCACCTCCACGGAAATCATCACCCGCACGCAGACCTACAGCGTCCCCGCGCCGATGGACGTCGTGCGACGCGACTTCCAGATCTACCCCGGACGCCCCCTCACCGCCGGGCAACCCGTGGTCCGCGGCCATGCCGACTCCGGCGACCAGCTTTTCGTCGACAAGGTGTCCTACAATTTCGTCCGCCCGCAACTCGGCGACGTCTTCGTCTTCCGCACCACCGGCATCCGCCGCATCGAAGCCAGCATCGCTCCGGGCATGGGGTCGCAATACTACATCAAGCGCCTCGCCGGCCTCGGCGGGCAAACCCTGCGCATCACGCCGCCGAAACTCTTCATCAACGGCGAAGTCCCCGACCTGCCCGTCTTCCTCCGCGTCATGTCCGCCGAGAACGGCTACCAAGGCTACGCCAACGCGAGCGCGGGCGGCGGCGCCTTTCCCATCCTCGGTTCGCCGGAGGACGACTACAACGTGCCGCGCGGCACCTACTTCGCGCTCGGCGACAACAGCTACCACAGCAGCGACAGCCGTTTCTTCGGTCCCGTGCCGGAGCAAAACGTCGTCGGCCGCGGACTCGTCGTCTACTGGCCCTTCATCGGCCAGTGGGGCCTGATCCGCTAGAGCTGTTTTGATTGAAGTGTAGCCGCGGCACTCTGTGCCGCGAAATGGCGGATCGCATCCGCCACCCCCTCGCCCCACGGATGCGGGGATACGTAGCCGCCTTGGCCCTGCACCAACTTTTTCACCTCCGCCACGGCATTGCCCGGGCACGCCACCATTCCCGCCGCCGTGCCGTCGAGCATGGGGATGTCATTATGATGGTCGCCGATGGCCAGCACTTCGTCGCGCGGGATCCCGAGCAACCGCGCCAGCTCGGCCAGCGACGATCCTTTGTGGACTTCCCGGTGGGCGAAACGCATCCACACATCGTTGCGATTGAAGGAAAACTCCGGGACATCCGCCGCCGCTTCGACAATGTGCGCAGCCACCACGTCCATCGTTGCCGCATCGGACGTCATCAGCCCCGCAATGCGACCGTTCTCGTAAAGCATTTCGATCCCGTCCACGCGCGCCGCCAGCTCGCCGATCGCGTCGAGCACATGTCGGGCCCGGCCGAACAAATCCGCCG
>JBIKXZ010000043.1:0-15728 GCA_044355525.1 Chthoniobacterales bacterium | reverse complement strand
GCATGGCCTCGCGGACCGGATTGTTGCCGCGGAACGAAAAGGAAATGTTGCTCACCCCGCCGCTGACCCGCGCGTAGGGCAGGTTTTGTTTGATCCAGCGCGTGGCCTCGATGAAATCGACGGCGTAGTTGTTGTGCTCCTCGATGCCGGTGGCCACGGTGAGGATGTTCGGATCGAAAATGATGTCCTCCGCGGGGAAGCCTACTTCCTCGACAAGGATCTTGTAGGCGCGGCTGCAGATTTCTTTGCGGCGCTCGAAGTTGTCCGCCTGACCCTTTTCGTCGAAGGCCATGACAATCACGGCCGCGCCGTAGCGCATGACCTGACGGGCCTGTTCCTTGAATTTCTCCTCACCCTCCTTGAGCGAAATGGAATTCACCACGCACTTGCCCTGCACGCAGCGGAGGCCGGCTTCGATCACCTCGAACTTCGAGGAGTCGATCATGATCGGAACCTTCGAGATATCCGGCTCGCTGGCCACGAGCTGGAGGAATTTGGTCATGGCCGCCGCACCATCGAGCATCCCCTCGTCCATGTTGATGTCGATGATCTGCGCGCCGGCCTCGACCTGCTGGCGCGCCACGGCAAGCGCTTCGTCGTATTGGTTGCCGAGGATGAGTTTGGCGAATTTCGGGGAACCCGTGACATTGGTGCGCTCGCCGACGTTGATGAACGGGATTTCCGGGCGCGCGGTGAAGGGTTCGAGTCCGCTCAGGCGCAGAGTGCGCGTGCGTTCCGGAATGCGGCGCGGTTTGAGGTCCTTGGTCGCCTTGACGATGGCCGCGATGTGATCCGGCGTCGTGCCGCAGCATCCGCCAATGATGTTCAGCCAGCCTTGCTCGGCCCAGTCGCGGAGCTGCGGGGCGAGCGATTCGGGCGTCTCGGGGAATCCGGTCGGCGACAGCGGGTCGGGCAGGCCGGCATTCGGATAGGTGCTGACATGGAACGGCGCGAGGTGCGCGAGCTCCTCGATATATGGGCGCATTTCCTTCGGTCCGAGCGCGCAGTTGAGGCCGACGCTGAGCAGCGGAAAATGCGAAATGGAATTGAGGAACGCCTCGGTGGTCTGGCCGGTCAGCGTGCGTCCGCTCAAGTCGGTGATCGTGCCCGAGACCATGACCGGCAGGCTGATCTTCTTATCGGCGAAATATTGCGCGATGGCGTAGAGCGCGGCTTTGCAGTTGAGCGTGTCGAAAACGGTCTCGACGAGAAGGACGTCCACCCCACCGGCCACCAGTTTGTCCACCTGATCAAGGTAAGCCGCAGCCACTTGCTGGAAAGTCACTTCGCGCGCGCCCGGATCGTTGACGTCGCGGGAAATGGTCAGAGTCTTGCTCATTGGTCCGACCGCGCCGGCGACAAAGACGCGGCGATCTTTGCAAGCGTCTGCCGCCTCGCGCGCCAACTTGGCCGCCGCGAGGTTCAGGTCGGGCACGATTTCCTCCATCCCGTAGTCGGCCTGCGAAATGGTCGTGCTGTTGAAGGTGTTGGTCTCGATGAGGTCCGAGCCGGCGGCGATGTATTGCTCGTGGATGCCGCGGATGATGTCCGGCTGGGTCAGGACGAGCAGGTCGTTGTTGCCTTTGACATCGCTCGGCCAATCCTTGAAACGCTCCCCGCGGTAGGCCGCTTCATCCAGCTTGTGCCGCTGGATCATCGTGCCCATCGCGCCGTCCAAATAAACAATGCGCTCGGCCAAGAGAGCCTGCAGCGCCTGCATGGTGTCCGTTTTACCCATCGGAAGGATTACGCCTGGGGCGCGGGAATGGCGCTCTCGGCCCGGCGCGCCTCGAGCCAGAGGACATCGGAGAGACGGTTCAAAGAGTGCAGCATGAGGTCGGCCCGCTCCGGATTGAGCAGCTCCGCATCGCGCACTTGGAGCAGTCCGAGCTCGGCGTTGCGGCAGGCCGTGCGGGCGCAGTCGAGGGAAGCCGCGGGAAGGTTGCCCCCCGGCGTGGCCCAACCCTTGTAAGTGAATCCCTCGGATTCCAAGCGCGCCACGCGGGCATCCAGCACGCCGAGGAGGGCCTCGTCGAAATTCGGCATGCCGCTCGATCCGTAACGCTCCCAATCCTCCGGCGCCACCGCGACCTCGCCCATCAAATTCACCAGATTGCGTTGCACCTGCTCGATGAAAGCGCGCGCTTCGGTCTCGTCGGGCGGCAAAGAGGCTTTGGCCATGCCGAGACGGACATTGAGTTCGTCGACCCGTCCGTTGGCCACGATGCGCACATCCGTCTTGGGCACGCGGCGACCGAACAACAAAGACGTCGTCCCATCGTCCCCCGTTTTGGTCGCAATGCTATTCATCGTTGTATTAAATACCTGAGGATCATCCAAAAGCAACCCATCAAAATATCATGATATGTCGATATGTTCCGTCCAGACGGAGGAAAGTTGTTGCCCTCAGGACCTTGCGGAGATAGACAACAGGGCCATTTTTTCGGGAAAGGAATGAAGTCATGAATGTTTTGCACAAAATCGAAGCCGAGCAGTTGAAGAAAGACACCGCCACCTTCAACGTGGGCGACACCATCAAGGTGCACACCCGCGTCATCGAAGGCGACAAAGAGCGTATCCAGATTTACGCCGGCATTGTCATCGGACGCAAAGGCACCGGGGTGAACGAGAACTTCACCGTGCGCCGCGTCTCCTACGGCGAAGGTGTCGAGCGCGTCTTCCCGCTTCACTCCCCGCGCATCGCCAAGATCGAAGTGGAAAAGAAGGGCGCCGTCCGCCGAGCCAAGCTCAATTACCTGCGCACGCGCAAAGGCAAATCCGCCACCACGGTGAAGGAAAAAGCCCGCGCCACCGCAGCCGCGGCATAAACCTTTCCCGGGCCTTCCCATGGCCTGCGACTTTTCCCGCGAACGTGCCCTGCGCGCTCGCGGGATTTTTTTGGTCGCCGGGGTCGATGAAGCCGGACGCGGTCCTCTCGCCGGTCCCGTGGTCGCCGCCGCCGTCATCTTGCCCGACGATTGCGCGATCGAGGGTCTCAATGACTCGAAAAAACTGACCGCCAAAAAACGCGAGCATTTCCACACCGTCTTCACCCTCCGCGCCGACATCCACTGGGGCATCGGGCAAGCGGATGTGGCAGAGATCGACAGCCTCAATATCCTCCGCGCCACGCATCTCGCCATGGCCCGTGCCTTGGCAGCCCTGCCGCGGAAGCCCGACCATGCGCTGGTCGACGGCCTCCCCGTGCGCGGGCTTCCCGTGCCGCACACCGCACTGGTGGCCGGCGACACACTCAGCCTGAGCATCGCCGCGGCCAGCATCATCGCCAAAGTGACCCGCGACCGTCTCATGACCGCGCTCGACGCGGAGTATCCGCAGTATGGCTTCGCCCGCCACAAAGGTTATGGTGTGCGCGAGCACCTCGAAGCCCTCCGATCCCATGGCCCCAGCCCAGTCCATCGCCGATCTTTTCAACCGGTGGCGCAAACGCAGTTCGCGGTCTAAGCCCCTGCCCCGCCATGTCGTCTTCGGACAATGGGGCGAACGTCAGGCCGAGAAATACCTTCGCCGCCACGGCTACCGCATCCTCTACCGCAATTTCGTCCCGCCCGGTGGCGGCGAAGTCGATCTCGTTTGCCGCGACAAAAAAGCAGAGACCCTGGTCTTCGTCGAAGTGAAGACCCGGGCCAGCGAGGAACGCGGACGCCCCGCCGACGCCGTCGACTATGACAAACAACGCCGCGTGGCCAGGGGCGCCATGGCTTGGCTCCGCCTGCTTAACTATCCCGACATCCGCTTCCGCTTCGACATCGTCGAAGTCCTCGCCACGAGCGAGGACGCCCCCGAGATCACCCTCATCCGCAACGCCTTTCCTCTGCCGGAGTATTACGTTTACTGAGCGGGAGCATTCGCTTGGAGGGCGAGCGTCCCCGCGAGCCGCGCCCGCAGCTCCCACCTGTAGCGTCGCCGTCCCCGGCGACGGCCGTTCATCGAGAACAACCGGCGGCTGGCACGCCGGCGCTACACTACAATTGCACTGAACCTCATTCCCTCTGTGCTGCGCGCGCTGGTTGTGTTCTAATCCCTCTTTCGCATGAAACGCATCCTATCCGGCATCCAACCATCCGGCGCGCTGCACTTGGGCAATTACCTCGGCATGATGCGCCCCGCGGTCGAACTGCAGCATCAAGGCGAAGCCCTTTACTTCATTGCCGACCTGCACGCCCTCACCTCGCTGCACGACGCGGACGCGCTGCGTCGTTATTCGCGCGACGTCGCCCTCGATTTTCTGGCCTGCGGACTCGATCCAGCGAAGGGCTTTCTTTTCCGCCAATCGGACATCCCGAAAGTTCCCCTCCTCACCTGGATCCTCAGCACGGTCACGCCGATGGGGCTGCTCGAGCGTTGCCATTCTTACAAGGACAAGATTGCCCACGGCATCGCGCCGTCGCATGCGCTTTTCAGCTACCCCGTGCTCATGGCGGCGGACATCCTCATTTATGACAGCGACATCGTTCCCGTCGGCAAAGACCAGAAGCAGCACCTCGAGGTCACGCGCGATATCGCGGTGAAGATGAACGAAACCTTCGGCCCGACCTTCAAGCTGCCCGAACCCTCCATCCGCGAGGATGCCGCGCTCGTCCCCGGCACGGATGGGGCCAAGATGAGCAAGAGCTACCACAACACGATCGAAATTTTCGCCGAGGAAAAAACCATGAAGAAAAAAATCATGGGCATGGTCACCGATTCGACGCCGGTCGAAGCGCCGAAAGACCCGGAGCCCAACGCCATTTACCAACTCTACAAGCTCTTCGCCTCGGCGGACGAGGCCGCCGCCATGGCCGAAAAATTCCGCGCCGGCGGCACAGGCTACGGTGATTTCAAAAAGCAACTCTTCGCCACGGTCTGGGAGTATTTCGCCCCGATGCGCGCCAAGCGGGCGGAGATCGCCGCCGATCCAGGCTACGTTGATGACGTGCTGCGCCGCGGTGCGGCACATGCCAATGCGCTGGCGGACAAAGTCATGGCCCGCGTCGAAAGCGCGGTCGGGCTGCGTCCATGAAACTTTACGCGTGGCTCGTTGGTGCGTGGACTGCCGCGCTTTGGTTTTTCACTTTCGGCGTGGCCCGTGTGCTTTTCTCCGTCTTCCCGCGCGAACGGGCCGGCGAGGTCACCACGGCGCTCTTCCCAGCTTACTTCACCGTCGCAATCTCCCTCGGATTGCTAGCGACCGCCGTATTGTGGTTCCGCCGCCGCAGCGCCCGCGACCACGGGGCTTTGGCCCTGCAGATCCTCGCTCTCGCCGCATTGGTTGCCATCCCGATTTTCATCCAGCCAGCCATTGCCACACATGCCCCCGGCACCCAGGACTTCGCCCGCCTGCACGGAATTTCCATGGCCCTGAACCTTTTCTCCTTGATCGCGGTTCCCGCCGCTTCTTTATTGGTGCTCTGGAGACGCAAGGAGTGAAGGAATGAAGGATGACTATTCGCGCAATCCGGACCGTGTGCTGGCTTCGGAAAAGGTTGTGTCGGGGCGGAAGATTTTCTTCCTCGATTACAAAGAAAACAGCCGCGGCCGCGTGCTGAAGATCACCGAGGACGTCAATGGCCGCCGCGATACGATCATGGTGCCGGACGAGGCCCTCGATGACTTCGCCGATGCCCTCGAGCGCATCCTCGACGCGGATGCCGCGGGTGCTCCGACCGAGGGCGCCTGAGGCGGAGTAATTATCACCATACCCTCCGCAGGGTATTTTCGCTCTTCCCGCTGGCTTTCGGCCCCGGTGCCGCGTATGAAAGCCCCCGCAATGGAACAAATCATCAAGTCACTCAGTCAAAGCCTCGGCCTGCCCGAATCCGCAGTTCGCGCCGGCGTCGGCATCATCCTCAACTTCGTCAAACAAAAGTCGGCCGCCTCCGGCAATGCAGCGTTCACCGCGATGCTCGGAATGCTGCCCGGCGCCTCGGACCTGATGTCGTCTGCTCCCGCGGGCGGCGAGTCGTCCGGCGGTGGCGTCGGCGGCCTTCTCGCCAAAGCCGGCAGCCTGCTCGGCGGCAACCTCGGCGACGCCGCGGCGGCCCTCGGTGCGCTCCAAGGCGCGGGCATCCCGATGGACAAAGCCGGCGAACTGGCCAGCGGTTTCTTCACCGAAGCCAAAGGCGTGGCCGGCGACGATGCCGTCAATGCCGTCCTGAAAAATCTCCCGGCCATCGCCTCGATGTTCACCGGAAAATAAAAACCACCTAAACAAACGAACACACACCATGGGACTACTATCCACCATCATCGGCAAGGTCTTCGGCGGCAAAAAAGAAGCCCCGGCAGCCTCCGCCTCCGCTCCGGCCACTGAAGTCGTCGAAACCGTTGTTGCCGCGGCCACACCCGCCGTGCCGGCCGATTTCGACGTTGCCGGCTACCTCAACGAACTCCGCGGCGGGACCACGGAAAAGCTCGATTGGACCGTGTCCATCGTCGACCTGATGAAACTCGTCGGCATGGACAGCAGCCTCTCAGCCCGCAAGGAATTGGCCAAGGAACTCGGCTATGGCGAAGACATGAAGGACTCCGCCAAGATGAACATCTGGCTCCACAAGCAGGTCATGCAGCAGATCGCCAAGCACGGCGGCAAACTGCCGGCCGAACTGATCGCCTGATCGTCAGCGATTGTTCGCTTCACCAAACGCCGCGGCCTGCGCCGCGGCGTTTTTTCTTTTTCCCGTCTCGGACTTCAGGACAGAACCGGCGAGTAACGATCAACCCAGTTCTTCACCACCAGAAAACGCAACAGGATCTTGGTTGCTCCCAGCGGAGCTCGCATGGCCAGGCGGGCCTGCAGATGGCCGGCGGCGCGTCGCGAGACCGGTTTCGCGAGATCCCTTGCCGTCCGGGCCAGACCTCTCTGCACCAGCCCGAGCGTTCCATAGCCCACTGCCTCGGCTCGGGAGTCGAAAAGTGTCTGCAAGCGCAGCCTGTCATAAATCTGCCAGACCGCACTCCGGGCGTCCGCCAGCTGCAAGGCCAGATACGAACGCACCGGTGTGTCTTTCCTCCAGAGGTCCGACCAATCCTCCAGCCCATCGGACTCCGCGTAGCCGATTGCATGCAGGTCGGGAAATTGCCGGGCAAGCAAGGTCCAGAAAAGCCGTTTGTCTTCCCGGAGGTGGTCCGGAACCAGGCTAAGAAAATCCAGAACTTCATCGGCCAACAGGGGATTCAAGTGCTCGAACAGCCGCTGCTTGAAAGACGCGCACGAGTTCAAGTAGTTCTGCAAACGCTGGTTGAAATAGAGGATGTCTTTCCGCTGGTTCTCGGAGCACGCTTCGTCCGCCGACAGCACCCGGTCCGCGAGAACCACGTTCCGCTCGGCCAGCTTCCGGGCCGCCTCGGGGCGGAAAAAACCGGCCAAACCTTCGATGTCCCCGAAACGCCGAAGTCCCACGTGCGCGAAAGCACCGAGGCGGGAGAAGTTCATCCGTTTCCAACCGAAAGTCTCGTCGCCGCGGACAACGCGCCGGAATCCGCGCCGCCTGATGTCCCGCATGAGGCGGAACTCCTGCGGATGAAAAACGGCAACGTCCGACTGGCCCTCGGTGACGAGGCTGGCTTCCTCGAACATCTCGCCGAAATCATCGAGCCTGCGTCGGAGAAAAAAATGCTTCGAACCGCACGCCGCCGCCAGCCGCTCTGCCACCTCGGCATCGGTTCCGTGCCGGTGGTTGTCAACCCCCCACGAAACAGTTTGCAACCTGCCCGCCGACCTCGCACACCCGAGAATGACCCTGGAGTCGCAGCCTCCGCTGAGAAAAATCAAGGTTCCCGCCGGATCATGAGACAGACAGCTTTCCACGGATTGCCCGATGAGGCGGCCCAGGTCGCCCAGCAGACTTTCTTCAGCGTTCCGTCCGCGGGCCCCCGGCGAAAATCTCCAATAACGGCGCTTCTCCACACGGCCGTCCTTCACCTCCAAAACATTCCCGCCCTCCAGCCGGCGGATGGCCGTGAAGAGGGTTGTGTCTTCCAGCAAATGCCCCGAACTGATGAGGGAGCCTAGCGCGCCGTAGTCCGCTTCGCGGGGCATACCCGGAAGGTGAAACAGTGCGCCGACTTCCGGGGCAAAGCACAGGAATCCTCCCGCCTCGGCGTAGTAAACCGGTTGCGAACCTCGGCGGTCGGCGGCCACGCGGTAGCCGCCGAACCCGTCATCCCGGACGGCCAGACTGTGGAATCCCCCGAGATCGCGGAGCCAGTCGCCAGTAGTCGTCCGTGGAAAAACAACCCGCCCGTAAGAAAGCCCCTCAAGACGCGGCTCCTCGTGGTCGACAACCCCGGGCAAGCCCTCCACCCCCGCGCTGGCGAAACAGGCCCGACCGCTCGGACAACTCCAGATCCGCGAAGAATAGAAGTCCTCGCCGTGTATGCGGCCCAGCATGGCGGATACAAGATCTTCCACGCGCGGCCCGGAAAGGTGCCCCAGGTTGATGGCTCCGAATAGTCCGGACATCGCCAGTGTCAGTTCGTTTCCCGCCGCGCCGGCTCAACCGAACGGAGAAGGGCCGACAATTGCGGGATGGTAACAGTGTCCGCAAAAATCGCTTCGGCATGAAGGCGCCCGGCAGCGCCCATCGCCCGCGCCTTGTCAGGATTGACGAGCAACTTCTGCACCGCGTCGGCCACCGCGACCGGATCACCCGGGGGAACGAGCCATCCGGTCTTTCCCTCGACAACCATCTCGGGAATTCCGGCCAGACGTGTCGAGACCACCGGCAGCGAAGCCGCCATGGCCTCGGTGATTACCGTGGGCAGGATGTCCATACCGCCGGACTTTTCCTCCACGCAAGGGAGGACAAACACGCTCGCGCGGGAAAGAGCCTGGCGGATTTCCGGTTGCGGGCGCGGACCCTTCAAGACGACGTCCGGCTTATCGCCGATTTGCGTTCGAAGCCCGGCCTCCAGCGGCCCCTCACCGATGATCTCGCATCGAAACTCCACGCCCCGCGCGCGCAGGAGACGGCACGCCTCGATCAAGACATGATAGCCCTTCTTCTCGACGAGGCGCCCGACGGCGACCAACAAGGGCGGCGAGACGGGGGTCAGCGGCAGCGCGATGTCGAACTGCATTCCATTGTAAACACGGACAATCCGCGCCCGGGGAAACTTTTCGCCGAGGAGTGCGCGGCTATAATCGCTCACGGCCACCACGAACTCCGCATCGTTCAGCAGGTGCTCGAGACCCGGAGGCTCGTCAGCATCGGTCAGGAAATCATTGGCGTGCGCCGTGATACTGTAGGAAAGGCCGTAGTCGCGACGCAGCCACCAGGCCGTTCGCGCCGCCGGGCCGGTGAAATGAACGTGGACATGACCGATGCCACCGGCCCGCAATCTCGGACCCAGCCAGCAAGCCTCGCGGCGACGCCGGTTCCGCCCCCCGATCCAGCCACCGGAGAAGAACACCGACGCGGGCAACCTGCCAGCCACTCCGGCGCGGAGAATGTCGTGCGTCAGTTGCCAGCCGGCGGGCAGAACACGGACGCGACGGCGCAAGGCTTCGAAACCCTCCTGGTAGCTCGGAGTGCTTGCTTGCAGCGCGTAGACGTCCGGTCGGCAACCATGCCGCGCCAGTCCTTCCACCTCCCTCGCGGTGAAGGTTTGCGCGAAGACGGGAAACTTTTTGAACAAGTAGGCGAATCCGGCTTCGCGGGACATGGGCGGATTGTTCGGGCGACGGCAGTCCTCTTCAATGCCAAATACCATCCCCCTTGCGCGACGCGAAGCGCGCCCGATACTCTCCGCGGATGGCGAAAACCCACTCGTTGCGATCCACGGGCCTGCTGGCCGAAAGATTCCTGGCGCGCAGTGCTCCCTGGCTTGTCGCGCTGACCGCGGCCGTTTACTACGGACTTTATTACCGGTCCGGCCTGAACCTCGGTGGCGAAGGGGGAACCAATGCCGTGCTGGCCATGAGGCTGATGGAAGGCCAGCGGCCGATCGTGGACACCTTCCTCGGCTACAATCTGCTCTGGTTTTATCCGCTCGTTGCCCTCTTCAAAATCGCCGGACCCGACTACGTGCTGATGCGGATCTTTTTCTTCGCCATCTGCACACTCAACGCCCTGCTCGGCTACGCCATCGTGCGCAGCGTTACCCGTCAGGCCTGGCTGGCCTTCTGCGTAGCGCTGCTGCTGGTTCTCGTGCCGGGCATGATCTTCCGGAATTACATGGGCCTGATCGGCGTCCTCTCCTCGTTGCTTCTGCTCAAGGCCTATGTCCTCCCGGCCGCCACGCCGAAACGCCAGGTCGCATGGATGGCGGCGGCAGGCGCCGGCATGACGCTGTGTTTTTTGGTGCGCATCGAGCCTTCCTTCCTCCTGACCATCGTGTGGCTCGGCCTGGCTGCTCTATTCCCGCTCGGACCGCGAAAGGAGTTTGCGGCGAGGCTGCGCACCACGTTGACGGGCACGTTATTGGGACTGTTGATTTTGTTCGTCGTCCACGCCGGGTTCGCCTGGCACGCCAACCAACGCGGCTTCGGGCCGCAGTTCATCGGACAATACGGCACATTCTTCGATCTGCTTCGTTACGAGTTTTCGCGCGAGATGGAGGAATTGGCACCTTCCACCGATGCCAGCACTCCGGCTCCCGGATTGCCCGGCGTGGCCGCCGAGCCGAACCCGGAGAGCCCCGACAATCGCGAAGCGCGCTTGGCGCGCCCGCCGCTGCTCGAGATTTGGCAAGCCCCGCGTCCGCGGGAGAAATTTTTCGGTCTATGCCTCTACTACCCCGTCTTCTGGTCGGTGGTATTCGTCGGCATCGCCTCGGTGATGCTGCTTCGCGCCGTGGTCCGCGGCGATGCCGTGAACAAGGAGAGAGCCCTTGTCATACTCACCACCACGGGTTGTTCGCTATCCCTGTTCCCGCAGTATTTCTGGTTCAGGCCGGATGCCCCGCACCTGAGCGAATTCATGGTGCCGTTCCTCCCAGCCATGGCCGTTTCGAGTTGGGCTGTCTGGCAGGCCGCACGCGGAGCAAACAAGCCGTTCTGGCGCTGGATGGCCGCCGCGCTTTGTCTTTTCTCCGCGGCCCTCGTCCCGGTTTATCTCAAGGCCATCATGCCGAGGGAGGACGCAGGCACCATCTTCAAGATGGCCGAACCCGTGGAGTTCCGCTCGCTCAACGGCGTGGAAGTCCTTCTTCCACCCCGTGAGGCAAAAGCGATGGAGGGACTGCGCGACGCGGTCCTCGGGCACTCCTCGCCGGGCGAATTCGTCCTAGTCTATCCCTACGCTCCTACCGTCAACTTCATGACGGACAGACCCAGCTACGAATACAACCTTTACATCGACGACGCCACCGCCGACGGGAATTTCCAACGCGAAGCGCAGGGCCGCATCGAGCGCCACAGGCCCGCGGTCATCGTCATAGACAACCGCCCGATGAACCGCACCGAGCGGTCACGCTTCAAAAACTGGGCGTCGGATTTGATGTCCTACATTTCCGACAGCTACCGGATGGTCGGAGCCTTCCAAGTCGGCCGACGCGAGATCGAGGTGTATGCGCGGCCGGACAAGTTGGAAAAGGCGAACCCTTGAGGTATAGGAGGCTCTCAGACCAGCCCCAGCTTCATCCGCCCCGCTTCGCTGATCATTCCTTGGTTCCAAGGCGGAGACCAGACGAGGTCGACTTCGGCGGATTCGATGCCGGGCACGGTGAGGATGCGACTGCGGGCGTCGGCCGCGATGGTCGGGCCCATGCCGCAACCGGGCGCGGTGAGGGTCATCTTGACGTTGACCGTCGTGCCGCCGGATTCGCTTTTGCCCAGGATGAGATCGTAAACCAAACCGAGGTCGACAATGTTCACCGGAATTTCCGGATCGTAGACATTCTTCAATTGGGCCCAGACATCGTCTTCCTTGACCTCGCTGCCCGCTCCCGCGGCCGAGACCGGCGCGGCGGCTTCTTTCTTTTCGACCTCGAGACCCAAGGCATCGGCATCCGCCTCGGCGATGCGCGCCAGACCGGTCTGCGTGGCCACGGTGTAGGTGCCGCCGAGGGACTGGGTGATGATGACCGGGCTGCCGGCGGGCAGGGACGACTCTTCGCCGCTCGGGATCAGGATCACTTTGCAATCGCGGGTCAGGGTGATTTCTCGGTGCGTCATCAGAGAAAAATTACCCGCCGGCCTCCCGCGAATCCAATCAAATGGTTCCCCCACCCGCCCCGCCTGTGTAAATTCACGGCCCCATGCGCTGGCAAACCCTCTGGCAGGCCAAATGGATCCTGCTCGTCCTCGTTCTCGCGACCGCGGGAGCGTGGCGCTTCCTGCCTTGGCTGGCCATTGTGCCGGTCGGTCTGATCGTCTTCAGCCTGTATTTCTTCCGCGATCCGCACCGCGACATTCCGACGGGTGAAAACCTCGCGGTCTCGCCGGCCGACGGACGTGTCACCGATATCGAAATAATGGAAGAAACCGAGGTCACGGGCACAACCATGCGCCGGGTGGGCATTTTCCTTTCCGTCTTCGACGTGCACGTCAACCGTATGCCGGCCGAAGGACGCGTCGTCTACACAGCGTCGCACGACGGCACGTATCACGACGCCCGCAGTCCGATGGCTTCGACGCACAATGCCGCCCGCACGTGGGGCTTCGATTGCGACGGCACCATGCTGGTGGTCCGTCAGATCACCGGCGCCATCGCGCGCCGCATCGTGCCGTGGGCCCTGCTGGGCGACCGGTTGGCGCGCGGACAGCATTTCGGCATGATTCGTTTCGGTTCGCGCACGGAAATCTACCTGCCGCTCGATGCAGCAGTATCGGTCGCCATCGGACAGCACGTGCGCGGTGGCGAAACGGTCATCGCGCAACTCCAAGCAGGGGCCAAAGTGGCGTCGCCCGCCATTTGCGAGGAGGTGGAGGCGTGAAGGACGAAAACGACGGAGCGCGGATTTACCTCCTGCCGAACCTCATGACGGCGGGGAATCTTTTCTGCGGCTTTGCCGCGGTGCTCAACATCTTGGATGCGGTGATCCAGATGAATGCCGGTCAGAATCCCGCGGGTCAGATCCACACCGCCATCTGGTTCATTCTCGGTGCGTGCGTTTTCGATCTGCTCGACGGACGCCTCGCGCGCCTCGGAGGGAACGAGAGCGCGTTCGGTCGCGAGTTCGATTCGCTGGCCGACATCGTGTCCTTCGGCGTGGCGCCCGCACTCCTGACCTTCCACATCGTGCTGCGCGATTTCGACCGCTACGGCATGCTCATCGCCTTCGTCTACCTCGCCTGCGGTGCGTTGCGCCTCGCGCGGTTCAATTGCGTGGCCGCCCAGCGCGGCGAGGATGCGGCGCACAAGGACTTCGAGGGCTTCCCCATCCCGGCCGCGGCCGGACTCATCGCTTCGCTCACCCTCTTCATGCTCTGGCTCGATGCCGGACAAAAAACGATCGGCCCGTGGAAATTCGCCCTGCCGCCGCTCATGCTTTTCCTCTCGTTCATGATGTTCAGCCGCGTGCGCTACCCGAGCTTCAAGGCGGTCAACTGGCGCACGCGCCGCTCGATCCCGAAATTCATCGCCATCATCGTCGTGCTCATCTTCACCGTGATGAATTACGAATGGATGCCGGCCATGATCTTCATCAGCTACCTGCTCTACGGCCTGGCCCGCCCGCTCATCTCGCAGTCATGGCGCCAGGAAATCGAATCGGAGCTGGGCGAGGACGAGGAAACAACCGCGGAAAATCGCGGGGCTTGACTGAAACCGGCGCCGAGGACGGCGCCGCTACAAGTTGTAGCGTCGGCGTCCCCGCCGACGGTCGTTGGTTGGCTTAAAACGGAATATCGTCATCCGAAGGCTCTTCGGCCGCAGGCGCGGACTTCGCGGGGCGACTGCCGCCGCCGGCAGAGCGACCACCGCTACCGGCGCCGCCTTCCCCGCCACCGTCGCGGGAGCCGAGCATCTGGAAATTCTCGCAGACCACGCGCATCTTGGAGCGCTTTTGTCCGGTCTGCTTGTCGTCCCACGTGTCGAGCTGCAGGCGGCCTTCGACGAAAAGCGGGCGGCCTTTCTTGAGATATTCGCCGGCGATCTCGGCCTGGCGTCCCCACATGGTGACATCGACAAAGGTCGTCTCTTCACGCTTCTCACCGCCGTCGGTCGTGTAGGTGCGGTTGACGGCGAGACCGATGTCGGCCACGGCGCTGCCTTTGGGGGTGTATTTGACCTCGGGATCACGGGTCAGGTTGCCGAGGAGCATGACTTTGTTGAAGGAGGCCATGGGTTTTTCTTGGTGGGGTTGGGCGCGGGCGCGCGGTTCAGGCCGCTTGCGCGGCGGGTTTGAGTTTCTGGTAGTGCTGCAGATGGACCACCGGATCGAGCTTCCACTTGGCTTGCAGCGTGTCGATCTGTTCGGGCGTGGCGTGGACGATGTAATTCACGTAGAACCCCGAGGTTTGCTTCTGGCTCGGATAAGCAAAAGTGCGCTTTTCCAGGCGCTGGATCTGCTCGACCTCCACCTTCTCGGCTTTGATCTGTTTCTCGATGGCGTCGATCAAGTCGTTGGCCGATTCGTCCTTCCCCTTGGTGTTGAGCACCAGCAGCACTTCGTAACGTCGTTTGGTCATAATCCTTCTTTATTGAACCCATTCATCGCCGCGGCAAGCCCGTTTTTCAGAATGACACGAATTGCCTCGGCCGAGCGGTCGAGCACCGCGGCGAGCGGCGCCTGTTCCTCAAGGGTAAAAGGCGCGAGCACGTAGTCGTGCAGGGTCAGGGGCGGCGGCGGGCTGCCGATCCCGATGCGCAGGCGCGGGACGTCCGCGGTGGAGAAATGGACCAGCACCGACTCCAGACCGTTGTGGCTGCCGGCGCTGCCGGACGGACGGATCCGCAGGCGGCCGAAAGACAAGGCCGCATCGTCGAGGACGACCAGCACGCGCGCGTGCGGGATCTTGTAGAAGTCGGCCACGGCGCGCACCGCCACGCCGCTCAAATTCATGAAAGTGGTCGGCTTGACCAGCAACGCGCCGTCGATGCGGGAGACGGCGGCCTCGAAACGTTTCTCCTCGCGGAAAGGCTCGGCGGCCAGCGCGTCGAGCGCGAGCCAGCCGATGTTGTGGCGCGTGCGGATGTAACGCGACCCCGGATTGCCCAGACCCGCCACCAGCCAAGTCGGGGCGCCGCTCTCCACGGCGGGCTACTCCTTCTTGGCCTCGGCCTCGCCCTCGGCGGGTTTCTTTTCCTTGATGACCTCGGGTTCGGTCGGCGCGCCTTCGGTCGGCGCCGCTTCTTCGCTCACCTTCGGCTCGGAAACGAGGAAGACAGTAACCTCGGCATCGGCCAGATACTTCACGCCGGACAGCGAGGGTAGATCGCTGACGTGCAGCGCGGAACCCAACTCCATATTGCTGACATCGACACTAATCTTTTCCGGCAAATCTTTCGGCAGACATTCCACCTCGACCGAGCGCAGGCTCTGCTCGAGCAATCCGCCGCCGGTCTTGACACCGACCGCTTCGCCCGTCGGCTCAATGACCACTTCGGCGACCAGGGTCTCGTTCATCGAGACGGCTTGGAAATCGACGTGCAGGACGGTTTGGTTGACCGGGTGGTGCTGGACTTCGTTGATCAGCGCGAGGCGTCCGCCGGATTTGCCGCCGTCCTCGATCTCGAGGTTGACGAGAATGTTTTCGCTCACGGCGTGGGCCAGCAAGGTGTCGATGGCTCGGCGTTCGACCTGCAGGGGTTGGGGCTCGACCCCCTGTCCGTAAAGGATGG
>JBIKXZ010000042.1:0-15760 GCA_044355525.1 Chthoniobacterales bacterium | reverse complement strand
TCGAGGGCGGATTCATGCGTTACTTTTTCCCGGGCACGGTGGTGCTTATTCTGCTTTTCACCGCGATCTTTTCCACCGTGTCGATCATTGAGGACCGGCGTGACGGATTTTTGCAGGGCGTGCTCGTGGCGCCCGTCTCGCGCGCGTCCATCGTGCTGGGAAAATGTCTGGGCGGCATGACGCTGGCGGCGGGGCAGGCGGCGCTCTTTTGTCTGGCCGCGCCTTGGGCCGGGTTGCCAATTGATGCCACGGTGGCTCTGCGCGTCATTGCCGCGCTGTTGCTCGGGGGATTCGCGCTGACCGCGCTGGGTTTCGTCATCGCGTGGCCGCTCGAATCGACTCAGGGATTCCACGTCCTGATGAACATGCTGCTTATTCCGCTCTGGCTTTTGTCGGGCGCGTTTTTCCCGGCGCGCGCGGGTTCGTGGACCGAGTGGGCGTCTGCGGTCAATCCGTTGGCTTATGTCACGGCTGCGGTGCGGCGGGCTTTTTACGGGGATGGAGCGGATCTTGGTTTGGTGCCATCTTACAGCATGGCCATGCTGGCTACGGCGGTGTTCGCTGCGGTGATGTTCGTGCTCGCCTTGCAGGCGGTGCGGCGGGGAGGTCCGGAATCGCGATGAAGTCGGCGGCCAAAGCAACAATTCTGCAGGCGGCGGTCGCGCTGCTTGTCGTTGGTGCGCTCATCTATGTCGCGCGCTCGGCGCCGTTTCTCGGCGCGGTGGAGGAAACCGAGAACGTGGTGCGCCGTTGGGGCGCGATGAGCATCATCATTTATCCGCTGCTCGTCATGGCGGCGACGGTGCTTTTTTTGCCGGGCGGGATCCTGAGTCTGGGCGGGGGATTTTTCTTCGGACTCTGGTGGGGCACTTTGCTGGTGCTCGTCGGCAACTTGCTCGGTGCGGCGGTGGCGTTTTTTGTCGGGCACAAGCTCGGACGCAAATTCGTGCGCAAGCGCATCCTGCGCGATCCGCGCTGGGCCGCGCTGGACGGGGCCATTGCCAAGCACGGTCCGCGCATCATTTTCTACAGCCAATTGAACCCGCTCTTCCCGACGAGCCTCTTCAACTATCTTTACGGGATCACCAAGGTGCGGTTCTGGGAGTGCCTGAAATGGGTCGCGCTGGGACGCTTGCCCGGCATTTTTCTCTACTGTTACCTCGGGACTCTCGGGCAATTGGGCATCCGTATTTTGCGCGGCGAATCCGAGCCCGGACCAATGGAATACGCGTTGTGGGGCGGGGGTCTGCTGCTCACCGTCGGGGTGGCGGTGCTGCTGGGTCACACGGCGACGAAGGTCATCGAGGAATACCGGCGGTTGGCGCCGCCGCGCGAGGACGAGGACGATGCCGGGGGCTAAGGGGGTTGTTGCCAGAGCGGCGTTCGGGTAGGGTGCGCGGCCCATGATGCCCCGCCTTCGCATAGCGAGATCTGTCTGGTGCGCCTGGATGGCCTTGGCCGTTCTCCTGCTCGGCGCGGCGGACTGCGGGGCGGCGGCTTGGCGCATCAAAAAACTCGGGGGGCGCGACTACCTGCCGATCACGCAGATCGCGTCTTTCTACAAATTGAAATTGCAACCGCGCGGCGACCGCGCGGTTTCGCTCGTTTCGGCCGAACGCAGCATGGATTTCCGCGCCGGTTCGCGCGAAGCGCGCATCGACGGGGTGAAGCACTGGCTGTCCTTTCCGGTGATTTATTTCGGCGGACAATTCTACATTTCGCGCATGGATCTTTCGAAAACGCTCGATCCGCTGATGCGTCCGCACCGCATCCCGAATCTCAAGCCCGTGCGCACCGTGGTGCTCGACCCCGGACACGGTGGCCACGACCGCGGGGCGGTCAACCGTTACGGGGCCGAGAAGAACTACAACCTCGACATCTGCCGGCGCATCCGCCCCTACCTGCGCGAGGCCGGCCTGCGGGTTGTCATAACCCGCCAGGGCGACCAATTCATCCCGCTGGAAAAACGTCCGGCCATCGCCACGCAATTGCAGCGCGAGGATCCCGGGACGATTTTTGTCAGCATCCACTTCAACGCCTCCGGCGAGCGGCGTTCCGCGGCGACCGGCTACGAGATTTTCACCCTCACCCCGCGCGGCGCGCCCAACAGCCATGATGCCTACCTGACGCGCCGCAGTTTCTCCGCCGAACCCGGGCACCGTTTCGATCACGCGAGCACGGCGCTCTCCGCCGCCATCTACCATGCCATGATCGGACGCCTGCCCATGTTCGACCGCGGGATGAAGCGCGCGCGTTTCGCCGTGCTGCGCCGCGCGACGACTCCGGCCGTGCTGGTCGAAGGCGGTTTCATGAGCAATCCGCGCGACGCCAAATTGATGACCGACGACAAATGGCGCGAACGGCTGGCCGAATCGATCGCGCAAGGCATCATCGAATTCACGCAGCTCTCGCGCCTCAAAAAGCCGCCCAAACTTCTCGCCGAATACCGCCGCGGCGAGGCGGAGGCGCTGGCCGGAACGGGTTGGGAATTCCAGCCGCTGGCCGGCATCGGTTCCACGGTGCGTCCGGGCTTCGCCGACGTGCGCGGCTGGCGCGGACTCCTGCCCGCTCCGCTGGTTGAAGACCTCCCGCCTTACCGCCTCGAATTCGAGCCCGCGGGTTGGGTGCAGTTGGAAGCGTGGGCCGCGGCGGGCGAAGATGCGCGTTCCATGGCCGTGGACGAGCAGGCGACCTTGATGGGCCAAGGCGAATGGCCGGCGCCCGAACCGCCTTTCCCGGGTTTGCCGACGTGGCGCTCGTCGCTCCCGCCATCCGGCCTCGACCGCGGCTTCGTGCTCTTCCCGGCGGCCGGCGGTCCCTTGGCCAACGGCGCGGCGCCGGAGGGCAATGGCGACCGGGAAGTGGAGGAAATCGTGGAAATTTCGGGAGGCGCTTTGTGAGCGGACAGCGTCCCGTCGCCTTGGTGCGCCGCGGCTATTCGCCGACCGGCGGGGCGGAAAAATTCCTCGGGCGCTTCGCCGCTGCGGCGCGCACACACGGGCACGATGTTCTTCTGGTCAACGACCGTCCGTGGCCGGTCGACGCCTGCGGCGGTGTGGCGCAGCAGACCTTGCCGGCCCGCGGTCCGTGGGAATTCGCCCGCGCCGTGGCGCGTTGGCGGGAAGGGTGGAAGGACGGCTTGGTCTTCAGCTTGGAGCGTTTGTTTTCCGCGGACTGCTACCGCGCCGGCGACGGCGTGCTGGCCGCGTGGTTGCAACGGCGCGCTGCTTACGATCCCAGCTGGGAGACGCGTTTGCGCTCGTTGTTCCCCAAGCAGCGCAAGATGTTGCAACTCGAGCGGCATTGCTTCGCCGCGGGCGAAACCGGGGCGGTCATTGTCAATTCAAACATGGTCGCGCGCGAGATCTCCGCGTATTCCGACTATCCTTCCAACCGCGTGCATCTCGTGCGCAATGCGGTGCCGGACGACTTCGCTGCCGGTGCGCCGTCGCGCGGCGAGGCGCGACGGTCTTTGGGTCTGCCGGACGACCGCTTCATCGCGGCCTTCGTCGGCACGGGATGGAAGCGCAAGGGATTGCGCTTCGCCACGTCCGCGCTGCGGCGCGCACGCCTGCCGGGCGCGGTGCTGGCCGTGGCCGGACGCGGACCGGAGCGTTCGCATCGCGGACCCGGACTCACCTTCCTTGGACCCCAGAGCGACGTGCGTCCGCTCCTCGCCGCCGCCGATGTCTTCATCCTGCCCACCGTTTACGATCCCTTCAGCAACGCCTGTCTCGAAGCTCTGGCGCTGGGACGGCCGGTGATCACGACTGCGGCCAACGGCTGCGCGGAGATCCTGCAGGAGGGTAGCACCGGTTCCGTGGCGGGCGAACCGCACGACGTGGCGACTTTGGCCGCGGCCCTCCATTTTTGGGCGGAGGACGGCCGGGCAGCGGCCGCGGAGGAAGCCTGCCGCGCGGCAGCGGCTCAATTCACTTTGGCCGACAACGTGCGCCGCACGATCGAAGTCCTCGAAAGCACGCAACCAGCTTGAGTCCGGTCAGGCGCGTTTCTTTTTCTTCTCCTCTTCCGCCATTTCCTGGAGGCGGCGCATCTCGATGGCCTGCAGCCCGACGATCGCGGCCACCGCGGTGATGGTTTCGGTGTCGTCGGCGCGCGAGACGTCGGCGGCAGGTTTGGTCAGTCCGGTGAGAATCTGCCCGTAGGCCTTCGCCCCGAGCAGGCCGACCAGGCGCGCGGCGATATGTCCGCTGTTGAGGTCCGGGAAAACGAGCACGTTGGCGCGTCCGGCCACAGTGCCTTGCACGCCTTTAACCCGCGCGGCGGCCGGTTGGAGCGCGGCGTCGATCTGCAACTCGCCGTCGATTTCGACCTCGAGATGCCGTTCCTGCGCGTGCTGGCGGGCCAGCGCGGCGGCGGCGGCCATTTTCTGCGTGCCGCGGGTCACGGCGCTTCCTTTTGTCGAGTGGCTGAGCAGGGCGACGCGCGGGATTTCGCCGGTGAGCTGGCGGCAGAGATGCGCGGCTTGCAGCGCGATGGTCGCGAGTTCCTCCACGTCGGGCGAGGGGACGACCCCGCAATCGGCGAGCACGAGGACGCCGCCGTGGCCGATCGCCGTGTTGCCGGTGTCGGCTATGACACAGCTGTTGACCACGTGGCCGCGGGCCGGTTTGACCACGCGCTGGAGCGGACGCAAGAGCGCGCCGGTGGCCGTGCCGATGCCCCCGACCACGCCGTCGGCGCGGCCGTATTGCAGCATCATGGCGGCATAGTAGTTCGGGTTGAGCAGGGTGGCGCGCGCATCGGTCAGCCCTAGCTTTTTGTAGCGGTCGAGCGTTTCGAGGAACCGGCAAAAATCGGGCAGGTCGGAGGACGTTTCCGGGTTGATCACGCCGAAGCGGTCGCAGGGGATTTTTTCGCGGCGGGCCGTTTCCTCGATGACGGCGCGGCGGCCGAGGAGGATGGGCACGCCGAGACCGAGCTCGTAAAAGCGACGGCCGGCCTGCATGACGCGGACATTCTCGCCCTCGGGGAAAACGATGCGTTTGGGGTGGCGCCGGAGCCGGCGGTAGACGGATTCGATGAATTGCATGGCGCGCGCCTGCGGGGAGCGTGGCGGAGTCCGGCGCCATGCTCAAGCAGAGATAAGGTCTGCGGGAGTCGCGGAAATTTTTTATGACACATCTGCGCGGCGGACGGGGGACAACGCTCGCCTCGCCATGGGGGCTTGGCGTTTCCATTTTTCCGCGTGCCGGCACAGACCCGGCATGGCTGGCCCGCGGGCGTCTTCTCCGGTGTCCATCACGTGCGCTTTTGAAAGTCTGTTCTCATACTCCCCGGACCTCGCATTTTCTCCAGATTTTTCTCTGAAAAGAGTTGACTGCCCCTTTGCCTTGGTGGTTTAAAGTGGGGCAAAGTGGTGCAGAATGGCATCACAACCCTGAAATGTCCAAGTCCTTGCCCATGATTTACGCCGGCGAATTTCGCCACGCGGTGGACAACAAGCACCGGGTGACAATTCCGTCACGTTGGCGCGGGAAGGACGGGGAGGAATTTTTCGCGGTGCCGGATCCGGCGGGGAATTTTCTGATGATCCTGCCGCCGCAGGAATTCGACCGCGTGAAGTCCGACGTCGAGGCCAACGCCTCGATCGCGCCGGCCGACCGCCGCAAATTCATCCGCCGCTTTTACGCGCTGGCGCAGATGGTGTCCGTGGACAAGCAAGGCCGCGTGCTGCTGCCCGAGGAATACTGCCGCCGCCTCGGTCTCGAAGGCGAAGTGGTGCTGA
Source organism: Chthoniobacterales bacterium (assembly GCA_044355525.1). GTDB lineage: Bacteria > Verrucomicrobiota > Verrucomicrobiia > Chthoniobacterales > JACTMZ01 > JACTMZ01. The sequence continues at coordinate 10,011 of JBIKXZ010000042.1, read as the reverse complement.
TCGGCACCCACAGCCGCATGGAAATCTGGAATTCGCAACGCTGGACGGCCGCCACGGCCGAAGAGGACGAGGTCTTCCGCCGGGTGGCGGGAGAAGTCGGACTGTAGCCGCTCCCGCATTCCCCCAACCCCGAACAAAACAATCCGAACGAATGGCAAAACCCGGCCGCAAATTCGCCTTCGGTTTCTCCGCGAGGAAAGACGCGGGGGGACGGGCGGAGGGCGCGGCCTGCATCCGACTCCGCGTGCGCACCGTCTATGAGCAATTTGGTCTCCGCAAAAAAGCATCCTCGCGCAAACCCTGACGCGTCCGACTGGCACGAACCGGTCCTGCGCGACGAGGTCGTGGCGCTGTTGCGTCCGGCCCCGGGGCTGCTTTTTCTCGATGGCACCCTGGGCGGCGGCGGGCACAGCGCGGCCTTGCTGGAGGAGGGGGCGAGCGTCGTCGGTGTGGACCGCGACCGCGAATCGCTGGAGCACGCCGCGGAGCGGTTGGCCGTATACGGCGAGCGCTTCCGCGCGGTGTCCGGCAACTTCGCCGACGCGGCCGAGCTGCCCGAAGTGCGGGCCGCGGCGCCTTTCGACGGCGCGCTGCTCGACCTCGGCGTTTCCTCGCACCAACTCGACACGCCCGGGCGCGGTTTCAGTTTTCGCCATGACGGGCCGCTCGACATGCGCATGGATCCCTCGTCGGGCGAACCTGCCGCGTTGCTCGTCAACACAGCCACCGAGGCGGAATTGACCGGGCTCTTCCGCGAATACGGCGAGGAACCGCAGGCCCGCCGCGTGGCCCGCGCCATCGTGGCCGAACGCGAACGTCTGCCTTTCACGCGCACCGCCCAACTGGCCGCGCTCATCGAAAAAATCCTCGGCCGCCGCGGCCGCGTGCATCCGGCCACCCGCGTCTTCCAGGCCCTGCGCATCGCGGTCAACGACGAACTCGGTTCCCTGCGCCGCGCCCTCGTGACCATCCCGCCGCTGCTCAAAGCCGGCGCGCGTTTTGTCGTCATCACTTTCCATTCGCTCGAGGACCGCATGGTCAAAGCGTTCTTCCGCAGCGGCAGCGAACAATGGCTCGACCGTCCCGAGTGGCCGGCTCCGCGCCCGAATCCTGAGTGGCAGTTCCGAGACCTGACGCGCAAACCGCTGTCCGCAGCCGGAGCCGAGACGGACCGCAACCCGCGGGCACGCTCGGCGCGTTTGCGCGCCGTGGAAATTTTGCCCCTGCGGCAGGAGGTGGCGGCATGAAACGCGTCCACCGCGACAATGCCCTCCCCATCGGCCCGCTGGCGCGATGGCTGGTGGTCGTCGTTTTCCTCGGCCTGCTCGGACTTTGCTACGTGCACATGAAGCACAAACTCAAGGTCGACGGCGACCGTTGCCGCGAACTCGAACACGCCGTGGCCGACCTCGACGAAAAAATCAAGGTGGCGGGCAACGAAGTCATGCGCCTGACCTCGCGTCCCGCCCTCGAGCGGCGTCGCGCCGAAGGACTCATCGAGATGATCCCCGTGCAGGACGCGCGCCTGACCCGCCTGCGCGTGCAGACCACGGCCTTGGCCGCCCAGCCGGTGGCGGCCGCCGGGTCGGAGGAGGAGGCGTTGCCATGAGCCGCGGCGTCCACCAAAGGGCCGGCCTCGTCGGCATCGTCCTCGCGCTCATCCTCAGCATCTATTCCGGCCGCCTGATTTACCTGCAGGTCGGCAAACACGAGGAATTCAAACGCGCCGCGGCCGACACCACGGCCCGCAAGAAAATCGTGCCCGCCGAGCGCGGCAAAATTGTCGATACCCACGGGGAAATCCTCGCGGACAACGTCCCGATTTACGCGGTCGTCGCCGACGGGACGCTGCTGACCGACCGTCCGCGCACGGCGGAAATTCTCTCGCGCCACCTCGGGCAACCGCTGGAGCAGGTGGCCAAGCGCATCGAGTCGACAAAGCCCTACATTGTCCTGCAGCGCAAGGTCGGCGCCGTCACGGTGGCCGCGATCAAAGAGGAGCTCGCTGCGGAAAAATTGCGCGGACTGCTTTTCGAGCGCGAGCCGAAGCGGAATTACCCGAACGAGGACATGCTCGGCCACGTGGTCGGCTTCCTCGACCACGAAGGCCGCGGGGTGCAGGGCGTGGAAATGATGATGGAGCCCTATCTGCGGGGGGAAGACGGTTTTGTCTACACCGAGCGCGACCGCCGGGGCCGCGAGATCGTCGCCTACCGTGGCATCGAGCGTCCGGCCCGCGACGGCATGACCGTGCAACTCACCATCGACATGGGCCTGCAGGCTCTCGTCGAACGCGAATTAGCCGACGCCTACGAACGCCTCAACCCGAACATGATCACCGCCGTCTTCGTGCGTCCGCGCACCGGCGAGATCCTCGCCATGGCCACGCAGCCGGCCTTCAACCCCAACGACCACGGCGGCATCCCCGAGGAGGCGAAGAAAAACCGCGCCATCATCGAAATGTTCGAGCCCGGCTCGACCTTCAAGATTGTCGTCATCTCCGCCGCGCTCAACGAGAACGCGGTCACGCCGCAGAGCGAATTTTTCTGCGAGAACGGACGCTTCGCCTACGCCGGCAAGACGCTCAAGGACGTCCACGGCTACGGCACGCTCAACGTGCACGACATCATGGTGAAGTCGTCGAACATCGGCTGCGCCAAGATCGCCATGCACATTGGCGCGGACACGTTCCACGAATACATCCGCCGCTTCGGCTTCGGCGAACGCACCAATCTCGGGCTGCCCGGCGAAATCCCCGGTCTCGTCCGGCCGCGCCACCGTTGGACCGGACTGTCCATCACCCGCGTGCCCATGGGCCACGAAATCGCGGTCACGCCGCTGCAAATCACCATGGCCATGTCGGTGATCGCGAACGGCGGCAACATGATGATGCCGCAGATCGTCCGTTCCGTCCGCGACGCCGACGACCGCGAGGTCGTGGGATTCCGTCCGCAAGTCGTCCGCCGGGTCATCTCCGAGCAAACCGCCGCGCAGGTCGCGTCTTCCCTGCAGGACGTGGTCGGCGAACGCGGCACCGCGCCGCTGGCCGCCATCCCCGGCTACCGCGTGGCCGGCAAGACCGGCACGGCGCAGCGCGTGGACCCGAAGGGTGGCTACACTCCGGGCAAATACGTCGTGTCCTTCGCCGGCTACTTCCCGGCCAACGACCCCGAGGTCGCCGGCATCGTGCTGGTTGACGACGCGCGCACGCCCGGCGCGCGCAACTACGGCGGCACCGTGGCCGCCCCGATTTTCGCGCGCATCGGCGAGGCCATGGCGCGCCACCTCGATCTGCTCCCCGAGACCACGGAACCCGACGGCACGACCATCGCTCTCGTGCCGTTCGGCAAGGAATTCAACTGACCCGCATGCAACTTTCGAAAATCGTCGCCGCCCTCCGGCCCGAGCCCGTCCGGGTCGATGGTCCGGCTGATCGCGAGATCACGGCGCTGACCCACGACTCGCGCCAGGCGGGACCGGGGACGCTTTTCGTCGCGCTGCCCAGCGTGACGCCGGGACGCACCGGCGACGCCGCGGCCGGCGGCGTGCGTTTCATCCTCGAGGCCGTGGAAAAAGGTTCGCCCGCCGTCATTACGTCCGCCGATCTCGACATCCCGCGCGCCACGATGATCCGCGTGACCGATCCGCGCGCCGCGCTGGCCGATGCCGCCGCGGTCTTCTACGGACATCCCTCGCTGCAATTGCAGACGGCCGGCGTCACCGGCACCAACGGCAAGACGACCGTCACCTTCCTGCTCAAGCACCTCCTCGATGTCGCCGACCGTCCGTGCGGACTCATCGGCACGGTGCGCTACGTGGTCGGTCCGCGCGAACTGCCCGCCGCCCGCACCACGCCGGAATCCGACGACGTGCAGCGCCTGCTCCGCGAGATGCGCGACGTGAATTGCCGGGCCGCCGTGATGGAAGTCTCCAGCCACGCCCTGCACCAGGACCGCGTGCGCGGTGTGGAATTCGACGCCGCCGTCTTCACCAATCTCACGCAGGACCATCTCGATTACCACGGGACGATGGACGCCTATTTCGCGGCCAAGCAGCAACTCTTCGCGCACCTCGCCGCCCAGACGCACAAACGCGGGACGGCGGTGGTCAATATCGACGACCGCTACGGCCGCCGCCTGCTCGACGAGATGGATCCGCGCGTCACCACCGTGACCTACGGACAGTCGTCGAATGCCATGTTCCGCGCGGCCGACCTGCGCACCGATCTGCACGGCACGCAATTCACCCTGCAGGCCGGCGGCAAAAGCTATCTCGTCCGCCTGCCGCTCATCGGCACGTTCAACGTCTACAATGCGCTGGCCGCGCTGGCCTCGATGCACGCGCTCGGCCACGACGTCCGCAAGTCCGTCGACGCGCTGAAAAACGCCCCGCAGGTCCCCGGGCGCCTCGAAATGGTGCCGGGTCCGAAATCCTTCCGCGTCTTCGTCGATTACGCCCACACGCCCGACGCGCTGGAAAATGTCCTGCGCACCCTGCGTTCGCTCCAACCGTCGCGCATCATCACCGTCTTCGGCTGCGGCGGCGATCGCGACAAAGCCAAACGCGGACCGATGGGCCGCGCCGCCGAGGAACTTTCCGACTGGTGCATCGTCACTTCCGACAATCCGCGCAGCGAGGATCCCGAGGCGATCTGCGGACAGATCACGTCCGCCCTGCGTGGCAAAAACCACGAAACCGTGACCGACCGCCGTGCCGCCATCCGCCGCGCCGTCGCCATGGCCGGCGAGGGCGACATCGTGCTCGTGGCCGGCAAGGGTCACGAGGATTACCAAGAAATCGGCGCCCGCCGCGTGCCTTTCGAGGACGTGGCTGAAGCGGCGTCGGCCATCCGGGGGAGGGCCGCCTGATCATGGACGCGACCGCACTCCCGACCATCGCCGCGGCCTGCGGCGGCGTGCTGCTCGGCGGCACGGCCGAGATCACCGCGATTTCCAAGGACACGCGCACGTTGCGGTCCGGCGATCTTTACTGGGCTCTGGTCGGGGAAAATTTCGACGGACACGAATTCGCCGGCGCCGCCGCGAAGGCCGGCGCCGCGGGCGCGGTTGTCTCGCGCGAACCGGCGGATGTCCCGGAAGGCTTCCCGCTGATCAAAGTCGATGACACGCAAGCCGCCCTGCACCGTCTGGCCGCGTGGCACCGCGACCGGATTAAGGCGCGCGTGGTTTGTCTGACCGGCAGCAACGGCAAGACGAGCACGAAGGATTTCAGCGCGTCGGTGGCCGCGACGAAATTCACGGTCAACAAGACCGAGGGCAACCTCAACAACCACATCGGGCTGCCGCTGACCATCCTCGCGGCGACCACAGCCGACGAGGTCTGCGTCTGGGAAATCGGCATGAATCACGCGGGCGAAATCGAACCGCTGGCCCGCCTGGCGCGCCCCGACATCGGGATCATCACCAACATCGGCGTGGCCCACATCGAATACCTCGGATCCCGCGAAGCTATCGCGCAGGAAAAAGGCATGCTTGGCGAAGTGTTGTCCGCCGACGCGCTGCTGGTGCTGCCGTCCACGGACGAATTCACTCCCGGCTTGGCCGCGCGGACCAAAGCCCGTGTGGTTTTGGCCGGCGCGGCGGACAGTCTGCATGCGGAGAATTTGCGTCCCTCGACGCACGGTCTGGATTTCGACCTCGTGCGCGGCAAGGAACGCGTGGCCACGCACCTGCCGGTCACCGGTGAGCACATGGTGCGCAACGCCCTGCTGGCTGTGTCCACCGGCCTCGAACTCGGCCTCTCCCTGCGCGAGTGCGCCTCGGGTCTGGCTGCGACCAAATTGTCCGCGCGGCGTCTGGCCTGCCTCGACGTGCGAGGGGTGACCGTGCTTGACGACAGCTACAATGCGAATCCGGATTCGATGGAAGCCGCGTTGCATGCCCTTCGCGGTTTGCCGGGTGGGGGACGACGTTTCGCGGTGCTCGGACGCATGGGCGAACTTGGCGATTACGCCAACGAAGGCTACCGCCGCGTGGGCCGCACCGCGGCCTCGACCATGGATGTGCTCATCGCGGTGGGACCGGAGACGGCGCCGATCGTCGATGAAGCTTCCGCCTCGGGTCTGGCCGACGTGCGTCATGCCGCCGACACCGCAGAGGCCGCGCGCCTGTTGCGCGAGTTGTCGCGCCCCGGCGACGCGGTGGTCATCAAGGGCAGTCGCGCGGCCCGCATGGAACGCGTTCTGGAGGACTTTGCCTGATGCTTTACTACCTCTACCTGCTGGCCGACTACGGCAAGGAATCCGGTTCGGATCTCCTCAAGGGTTTCAATGTTTTTCAATACATCACGTTCCGCGCGCTGGCCGCGGGTGTGACGGCTTTCATCCTCAGTCTCGTTTTCGGCAACTGGGTCATCCGCCGCCTCATTTCGCTCAAACTCGGACAGCCCATCCGCTCGCAGGAGGAAGTGCACCGCCTGCACGAATTGCATGGCGGCAAAGCGGGCACGCCGACCATGGGCGGCGTGCTGCTCCTCGGCACGGTCATCGTGTCCACATTGTTGTGGGCCAAGCCGACCAATCCGCTCGTCTGGCTGTGCCTCTTCACTGTCATCTACCTCGGCGCGCTCGGCTTCATCGACGACTACCTCAAGGTCACCAAAAAATCGTCGGACGGCATCAGCAGCCGTTTGAAATTCGCGCTGCAGTGCGTGCTGGCCGCGTTGATCACCGGATTTTTCGCGTGGGAACCGACCCTCGCGCCGCAGTCCGCGCAGCTCTATGTGCCCTTCTACAAGGAACCGATCATCCAGCACCTCGGGATCTTCACGTTCTTCCTTTATCTCTTTGTCATAGTCGGTGCTTCCAATGCGGTCAACCTGACCGATGGCCTCGACGGGTTGGCGGCGGGTTGCACGGCCACCACGGCTTTCGGTTTCGCCATGCTGACCTACGCTGCGGGCCATGCCATCATCGCGCAGTATCTGCAGATCCCGTTCGTCCATTTTGCCGGCGAACTGTCTGTCATCTGCATGGCTTTGGTCGGCGCAGCCCTCGGTTTCCTCTGGTGGAATTGCCATCCGGCGCGCGTTTTCATGGGCGACACGGGATCGCTGGCCATCGGCGGCCTCCTCGGCGTGGTGGCCATCGCCTCGAAGCAGGAATTGCTCCTCGCGCTGATCGGCGGCGTCTTCGTCCTCGAAGCGGGCTCGGTCATCTTGCAAGTCGCGAGTTTCAAGCTGACCGGCAAGCGCATCTTCAAGATGTCGCCATTGCACCATCATTTCGAATTGAGCGGATGGAAGGAAAGCACGGTCATTGTGCGCTTCTGGATCCTTTCCATCGTTTTCGCCCTGCTCGGGCTGGCCACTTTGAAACTGCGGTGATCGCCATGGACTACACGGGAAAACATGCGGCGGTGCTCGGCCTCGGGCGGAGCGGCGAAGCGGCGGCACGCCTGCTCCTCGAGAGCGGCGCGGCGGTCACCGTGCTCGATTCCGGCGATCCCGCCCCGCGGCGGGCCACCGCCGAACTGCTTTCCTCGCGTGGCGCACGCGTCGTCTTGGGGAACGACGCGTTGCGCTGCGCGCAGGAGTTTGACTTCGCGGTGCTGAGCCCCGGGATCGATCCCGTGGTGCCGCTCGCGCGGAGGCCGGTCGAGGCCGGCATTCCTCTCCTCGGTGAGATCGAACTGGCTTTCCGCAGTTGCCGCTGCCCTGTGGTGGCGGTGACGGGCACGAACGGCAAAACCACGACGACCGGCTTGACCGCCGCGCTCCTCGGCGGCGCTGGCCTGCGCGCCGAAGCGTGCGGCAACATCGGTCTGCCGTTCAGCGAAGTGGCCTCGCGCAGCGCGTCGCTCGATGCGGTCGTGGTCGAGATCAGTTCGTTCCAACTCGAAACCACCGACACTTTCCGTCCCCGGGTCGCGGTCTGGACCAACTTCAGCGCAAACCACCTGGACCGTTACCCGGACGTGGCCTCCTACCGCGCGGCCAAACTGCGCATCTTCGACCGCCAGATAGCGGAAGACTTTGCCGTGGTCAACGCGCGGGCGGAATTGCCGGCCCTGCGCGCGCGGCGTGTGACCTTCACCGCCGCGCGCGCCGGCGAGGCGGACTTCACACTGGGCGAGGGTGACATGATCCTGCACCGCGGCACGCCGGTGATCGCGCTGTCGGAAACGCGCCTGCGCGGACCGCACAATGCGGAGAACCTGATGGCCGCGCTCGCCGCGGGGCTCTGTCTCGGGCTCGATTTGTCCGCCATGCTCCCTGCGGCCCGCGCCTACGCGCCGCCCCTGCACCGTTGCGAATTTGTGCGCGAACTTGACGGGGTGACGTGGATCAACGACTCGAAATCGACCAACCTCGACGCGCTCTCGCAGGCCCTGCGCGGCCCGACCGGCGGGATCGTCCTCGTCGCCGGCGGGAAAAACAAAGGCTTCGATTTCGCGCCGGTCGCGGACCTCGTGCGCGAGCGCGTTCACGATGCGGTGCTGCTCGGCGAGATGCGCGCGTCCATCGCGCGGGACTGGGCGGACGCCACGGCGTGCCATCCGGTCGATTCGCTCGAAGCCGCCGTGGCCCGCGCGCGCGAACTGGCGCAGCCGGGCGACACCGTCCTTTTTTCACCCGGCACCTCGTCCTTCGACATGTTCCGCAGCTACGAGGAGCGCGGCGATCTCTTCAAACAACTCACCTCTCAACTCCAACCCCGATAAACCAACACATGAAAATACCACTGTTCAGCAAACTGACCGCGAAATCCCGCGGCCGCAAAGTCGTCCGCGCCTCCGCCGCGCGGGCCGCGCGCGGCCAAGACGACGAATACTACGAGATGGAGCCGAACATGAAGCTTTCGCACGCTTTCATGGTCGTTCTCATCCTCCATATCGTGGCCGTCGGCGGCATCTACGCGTTCAACCACATCAACGCGCGGAAAAGCAGCACGAACCTGCTGTCGAACATCTCCGACCGCATCGCGCAGGCCGCGGGCGGCGCGCCCGCCGCGGCGCCGGCGCTCTCCGCCGAACCGGTGCGGCAGCCGGGCGACGCCGATGAACCGCTGCCGCTGGTGACCAGCGACTCGGCCACCGCCGGCACTTTGGTGCGGACGGCGCCGGCCGAGCTGGCTCCGGTCAGCCCGGTCGCAACCAAGGCGGAAACCGCGCCTCCGGTCGTCGCGAAAAAGGAGGCACCCGTGCCTGCGGCTGCCGCCCAGCCCAAGGCGGCGTCCGGCCCCGTGCCGGACGGCTACAAAGTCGCGAAGGGTGACAATCCCTACAACATCGCCAAGAAGTTCGGCGTGAGTTACCAGGATTTGCTCACGCTCAACGGCATCGACGATCCGACCAAGCTGCAGATCGGCCAGGAACTGAAAATCCCGAAGAAAGCCAACTGACCGGTCCGAGATGCCGCGCCGCACGGCCTACATCCTGATCCTGTCCGTCATGAGCTTGCTGGCCATCGGGGTGGTCATGCTGCTCAGCACGGGCGCGTTCGCCCGCGACAGCCACGGGGACATGTATTATTTCCTCAAGCGGCAGACGATGTGGCTGTTCATCGGGTCGGCGGCGATGGTCACGACGGCGCTGGTGGACTACCGTTGGTGGGCGCGCTTCTGGCCGTGGCTTTACGGCGCGGCAGTGGTGTTGTTGATCCTTTGTTTCATCCCGCCGATCGGGATGAAAATCAACGGCGCCTGGCGTTGGATCAATCTCGGGTTCGCCAGCTTCCAACCGAGCGAGCTCGGCAAGGTCGCGGTGCTCGTCTTCCTCGCGTGGTGGTATCACCGCTACGAGGCGGAATCGAAGGAGTTCTTGCGCGGCTTTGTCTATCCGCTCGCCGTGGCCGGCGTCATCATGGGTCTCATCGTGCTGGAGGTGGACCTAGGGGCGACGGCACTCATCGGCGTGACCACCTTGTCGGTCATGTTCGTCGCCGGCACTGGCCTGCGCTGGCTGGTGCCGCTCTTGCTGGCGGGATTCGGGGGCCTCGCCGTCGCCATTTTCACCATCAAGGAACGCCTCGCGCGATTCATGGCTTTTCTCA
>JBIKXZ010000170.1:0-5188 GCA_044355525.1 Chthoniobacterales bacterium | reverse complement strand
CTGGTTCCGGGGGCACACCAAGGGAAAACCATAGCCTTGCGGTTTTCGGGTGGCAATTCGCGAGAACAACCATTATCACCACGCCATGCGCAGGCTGGCCTGGGCCATTCTGGTGGCGGGATTTTTTTGCCAGGCGACCTGTGCAGCGCAAGAGGGCACGGCGTCTCCGCCCCGACCCTGGACACTTTGGATGTTCGGTCCGCCGCGAAATCAAAATGCGGATACGATGTTTCATCCGCGTGCGGTGCCTATCGGGCAAGCCGACAGGATCCGCGAGGCTGGCAGGCAAGACGCCGATGACCGACGCTTCTTCGAAAGCTTCAAATCGGAGCGTCTCATTTTTTACCGCACCGATCGCGAGCGGCGGGTCAATTCACGCATCGCCCGTGCGATCTCCGATCAACCCTTGCCCGCGCGCCGGGATCGAATACCGAACCCGCAAGCTGCAGAACCGCTGCTCATTACCACCTCCCCGGAGACGGCGATCACGGGAACCCGCGAAAACAGCACTGCCGCTCCAAGCCCCGATCCAACGCCCCTTTCGGACACTCTGAAGGTCGTGGATAAGTTCATCGAAAACGCCGTGCAGAAAATAACCGGGGAACCCGCCACTCCCCCCGCGCGGAGCGCGATGTTTGTTCTACTTGTCGTCGGCATGTTTGTCGTCCCGTCCGCGGGCATCGCTTTTGTTCTCATCGGTATCGCCCATTTGCGCGGACACAGTTTCCTGCCGGGCTCGATTATTCTCGCCCTCGGCGGCTTGTTCCTTTGGGGAACATGGTCACTGGCCAAGTCCACCCATCCGGACTTCCTGACTGCAGGCAAGCCCTCCGCAGACCGCACCAACTCAACCGCCGAGGGACTGGGAACGCTGCAGTCCGTGCCGCCGGATTTGCTCTGGAACAGCGAGCAGTAGGAGGCTGCCGAAAGCTGACATCGAGGCCTCTCGGGTTTCAGTGTCGGGTTCCGCCGCACGCGAAACAGCCTTGCACAATCGCCAATGCCACGTTCAATCGCACCCATGATGAATCCGAAAATCGCCGGTGCAGCCATCCTCCTGCTCGCCGCGGTCGCCATTGTGGCAATCTTTGCTCTTCTGCCCGCGCCGCCGGCTCCTGCACCGATGCCGGAGAAAACTCCCGTTACGGAAGGCGCAGACCTCGCACCTGTGGACCCGCCGCCCGTCGCGCCGGAGGAGGACACCGCGGTCCCGGCGCGCCTTATACCGTCGGGGCAGCAGACCACCACGTTATCTGACGGGGACGAATGGGTCGAGAGGTTGGACAATTTGTTGGGAGCGGACGAAGACACCTCGGCAACGGCTCGGAAATTGATCGCTGCGCTGCCCACGCTCCCACCCGAAGCACAGGAGGAATACTTGGCCCACGCCGTCAACTTGTGCGAGGACAGCGATTTCGCGCAGTTGGAACAAGTCTACCTGGCCGCCAACACCCCTCCGCCGGTGGTCGAGATGATTTTTGATGACACCCTGAACCGCCCCGACGAGGTCAAACTCCCGATGCTGGCCAAAACCCTGCGCAATCCCTCCCATCCCATGGCGGAAGAAGCACGGGAAATCCTCGAAATGTATCTCGACCTTGAGCCGGGTGCGGTGCCGGGCACGGGGTGGGACACCGCGGTTCAGGAATACCTACGCACGGAAGCAGGCGCGGAATAATGACAAACGCGGAAGTTTTCCGGCTTTTGACGCCATCGGTGGGCTCGGCTAGTCTCGTTCCCCTCAAGCTCAGCCGAATCAGAGCATAGACCGTTCCCCGCAGCGACCAACCGCCACGAGCAAGATACCAGGCGACCGCAGGCGCCGAGCAGGAAGGCAGCGGCCCGCTCAGGCACCTCCGCGGCGAGAGCACCACCAAACAGTGAACGTGTTCCTTCCCGGAAAATCCCAAATGGTCGGTTCGCGAACTGTCGTCGACTGCCTCAGTGCTGCTAAGGCGCGAGGTGGAAAAGGAAGAAGTGCTGGATGGGCTCGGTCGGAACCACGGGCTGGAAGGTGAGCGTGCCCCAGGGATCCGCCGGGCGTTGGTCGGCGAGCGGAGTCCACGCGGGATCGGTGAGGTTGGTTTTGCCGCGCAATTCGTAGCGCCAACCGCGGAGCGAGGGGATTTGCACGGTGACCGCGCCATTCTCCATCGCGATCTCGGCGGACGGGCGCCCGTTTTCGGCGAGGAGGAGCGGATTGGCTCCGTCGGTGACGGGCAGAAGGAAGCGGAGTAAATCCGGCAGGCGGCGTTTCCACGCGGCTTCGTTGTGGCCGTCCCCCGCCCCGACCATGACTTGCAGATCGTGTCCGCGGACCATGCCTTTGGCGTCGAGTGTTTCGGCGGCGGGCCAACCGTAATCCCACATGCTGGCACCCTCGGATGACCCCCAATCGAGCCAGATTCGGCGGTCGGGCTGGGACGCGCTGGCGATCGTGTTGCGGAAATTCGGGGCGATCCAGTAGGACGGCGAACAGATGCCGAGCAGGCCGAAGACGTCGCTGGTTAGGCCGATGTAATGCGTGATGAGTCCACCGAGCGACGAGCCGACCAGTGCGTGGTCGTCGCGGCGCGGGGAGACACGGAAGTTGGCGTCGACCCAAGGTTTGACGTTGTTGACCAGGAAATCGCGGTAGCGGTCGCCGAGGCCGTTGGCGCCTTGGTAGTTGTCACCGGGCGGACGGTATTCGGTCATGCGCGCGTCGGAGTTGTCCACCGCGACGACAATCATTTCGCGCAGCAAGCCGGCGGCCGTGTCGCGGGTCACGATGGCATCGGCGGACCACGAACCGAAGGCGCCGCCCGGATCGATGACGTTTTGTCCGTCGTGGAAGTAGATGACTGGATAGCGCTTGGCGGTATTCTCGTCGTAGCCGCGCGGCAGCATGACGCGCACACGGCGGGACGGGATGCCGGTGTAGGAAGAAGTGATGTTGTTGGTGACGATGCGCGGGGCGGAAACGGTGGAGGATGGTTCGTAGTCGAAGATTTGTCCGGCGCGCAGCCAGAGGGCATCGGCGACTCCAGTGTAGTTGCCATTCGGCACGCCGCCGGGATTGTCCCACTGCGCACCGGCGTTGTTCGGCACAAACCAGAGCGGACGTCCGGGCACGCCGATGCCACCGGCCTTGACTACGCCGGGTCGAACCGGCGTGAGCGGGGTGTTGATCCAATCGGTCGTGCCGGGTTGGTTCCAAAGAATCTGCGGAGTGGCCCAACCGGTCTCGTAGTAGATCGTCTTGCCGGCGTGCGGCGCAGGCGGCGGGGCGGACGGCATGATGGTGCGGTCTTCGAGCAGCCATGTGACGGCCCCGGAGTTGGTGAAGGCGGAGGCCGACTCGCCGCGCACAAACGGACGCCACGTAACCGGCACACCGCGCGGCAGGGCAATACGGCCGCGCCAGACGTTGCTGCTCGACCAGTTGAGGCGCACAGCGCGGGCGGTGTCCCACCCGCCAAGCTGCGGCGCGGAGCCGGCAAGGAAAACGGCGTTGCCGGGACCGGCGTCGTTTGTGATGGCAAATTCCGTCTCCTCGAGCCAAATCGAATCGGCCCGGGCCGCGGCGCAGCAAAACGCGGCCGCAATAAGCATGCGCGGGAGGAAACGCATCAGAACATATACAAAGACCGTAAGCGGGCGGCAGTCAATGGGAGAGCTGGGAGCCGGGAGCGCGGAGCCAGAAGATGCGGGGGTGCGATCCATTAGGCTGGCCGACTCTAACCGGGGACAAATGAAGGCGACTCCCCTGCCCTTGTGTCATAAGTGCGCAAGAGGTGAAACGCAGCATCACTTGATACGACGAAGAAAGGCGAAAGGATGGCACGCAGGACGGCGCAGCTCGTACGCGCCTACTCGGGCTTTGGCTCGAGCTTGACGTTGTCGATGTAGAGGACGCCGTCCGGCGGGGCGAGTTCGCAGTAGATTTCCAAAATGGCTTCCGACGTCGCCTTGAGTTTGTTCGCCTCGGGATCTTTGGGGAAATTGATGCGAAGCTCTTTGCTGAAAGTGGTCCAGTTGCCGGTGGGCGTGAGGCTGATCAACTCCATGTGCTCACCGCTGATGCTGTCGCCCTTTTCTTTGGCCACCGCACCACGTTCGCCGCGGACCTTCCGGTCTTCGCTCTGGCGTTCGAACCCGCGCCAGGCAAGCAGCACGCTACCCTTGTTCACGCGGGAACCTTTGACATCGAAGGAAAGAGTGTAGGTCTTGCCGACGGCCAAGGGATTGATCTTTTGCCTGATGAGGTAAGCATTGCTTGGCGCTTCCCGCATGCGGCGGGTGGCACCCTCGGGATGGGTTCGGTCCCAATTGGTTCCCAGGCGGAAGATGTTGTCATCCCCGGTCTCGTCGACCTTCAAGTCGAACTTGGGCGCGCCTGGAAAAACGGTGTCGGGACGCTTGATGACCTTGTTGGGCAGCGGTTGGTAGCTGAAGCGCAGCACTTTGCGTTCGCGTTCGCCGACCGCGGGGTCGTCGGCAGATCCGACCACGGAGATGAAGCCACCGAAGTTGCCGCGGCTTTGTCCCGCATCGAGCAACCATTTCTCGGGCAGCTTCGTGATGGGCGGGGCGGAAGCGGAGCTGCGGATCTCGCCGGGACTTTCGAATTTCGGTTCGGTGGCGGTGCCGCGGTTCGGCGACCACGCGATGCGTCCGCTGGGACGCCCGACAACGATGTCGAAGAGCTTGTCGCCGTTGAGATCGGCCGCGGCCAACGTCGTGATACCGTCGCCGGCCTGCAGCGACTGCCCGAAGTCTTTGGTCAGGCCGCCGGCGGTGGAGAGAAAGCCGGAGAACGGGAATTCGCGGCCGGGCGCCCAGTCCGCGGGGCGAAGATGCACCGTAATGCGGCCGGAACGATCGGCGACCAGCACGTCGGTTTTGCCGTCGCCATTGACGTCGGCCAAGGCAGGCGTGAGCTGCTGTCGCCCCTCGCCCAGCGCAATCTGGCTGCGCTTGGTCGCGTCGAAAACAGGACGGTCGGGGCTGCCTTGGCTGGTGAGAAGATGGACATTGTTGGCCGAGTAGGAGCCTTCGCCGATGAACAACTCGGCCTGACCGTCTCCCGTCACGTCGCCGAAAGCCGGTGCGAAGATGTTTCCCCAGCGCTGGTTGGGATCCGTCATCGTCGGCACGATGGCGGAGGCAAAATCGCGGGGCTGACCGAAAGCAGGCGCGGCCGGCG
>JBIKXZ010000169.1:0-5190 GCA_044355525.1 Chthoniobacterales bacterium | reverse complement strand
GGCCGGAGCCGGAGGGGTTGATGTGAACGGGATTTGTTTAGAACGAGAAGTTGGCGCTCACGCCGGCCCACCAGGTGTTCTCGTCGGTGCCGACGATGTCCATCCACTGGTAGGAGTAGGCAACGTAAGGCGAGATGCCGAACCAGCTGGTGATCGAGATGGGCAAGGCCAAGCCGAGCTGGAAGTTGTTGCCACCATCGAAGAAGTTGCCGTTGTTGTTCGCATTGAACCCGAAGTTGATGCCGTAGGCGACATAGGGTTCGACGGCGAGCCAATCGGTGACCGGCACGCTGGCGTCCAACTGCAGGAGAAGGTAAGAAGCGCCGGGCTCGGTCCAACCGCCGTCGCCGGCATGAGGACCGACGTTCAGGAAGTAAGTCATGTTCGGCGTGAAGGTGACAGAGCCAACCTCAATGTTGTAAGCCAGAGCCCAGTAGAGTTCGTTCTGGCTCAGATCGGCGCCACCAAGGCCGAAGTTATTCGGATAGTAATAGTAGATCCAGCCGAACGAAGCATCGAGAGGCCCGAAGGAGTGGGTGTAGTCCACGAAGACGTCGAGCTCTTGATACTGACGGCTGGTGGAAGAACTGACGCCATACCAGACACCGGCGGTCAGGGCGCCGTTCTCCCAAGGAGTGACGCTGACATCGCCGCCGAGCCAGTAAATGCCGCGGCCGTTACCGAGGATGTTGGCGCCGCGGAACATGTAGAGACTGTCCCAGCCGGTGGAGGCGTTGACTGACCACCACTTGTCTTCTTCTTCGACAACGACGACTTCTTTGTTCATCGACTTGCCGTCGACGACGGTGACGGTGGCTTCAGTGGTCGGACCGCCGGCGCTGATCGGTGCGGAACGGGAACGATCAAGGGCTTGGGCTCCAGCAGAGGTGCCGGTTTCGACTTGGGCTTGCGCCAGCGGGACTGCCGCCAGCGAGGCTGCTATTAACGCGAGGAGTTTTTTCATGTTTTATGTGGGTTTGTTTTTTTCTTTGGCCACCCTTTGTCAGGGCAGTGTTATCAACGGAAGAGGAAAAAGCAGGTTCCGTGCCATGGGGCAAGAATTTTATTTCTACTCTGTAGGGGACCTCTCCGGCTCTGGTTCATGAGTCCGCCAATGGCCAAAAAACTCCACCCGGGTTTGGTCAGACGGCCGCAGACGCTTGTTCCCGGACGAGGAGACTGACGTCGTTGGGATGGATGAGGCACCAGACGTTCTCTCCCTCATGAAAATCAAGTCCGGTTTCCCCGGCGTTGGCCAGCAGGGCGCTGAGTTCGAGCCCGCCCTCGGTCACAATGGTCATGTCGTCCACCGCCCCTTTGAACACCTCGCTGCTCACGCGGCTGGCGAAGACATTGCGGTCACCTTCCGGTCGCTCGCGGAAGAGACGGATTTTCTCCGGGCGGACGGAGACGAGCATCTTGCTGCCGATGGCACCGCCCTCTGCGGTCTTGATCCAAAGCTTCAAGCCGCCCTCGAGCCGGCAGAAAATGAGACCGTCTTGGCGCTCGAGCACCTCGGCCTCGACGATATTGGTCTCGCCGATGAAGCCGGCCACGAATTCGGTGCGCGGGTGGTGGTAGATTTCCGCCGCGGTGCCGATCTGCTCGACACGGCCTTTGTTCATCACGGCGATGCGGTCGGACATGCTGAGCGCTTCTTCCTGGTCGTGGGTGACGAAAATGAAAGTGATGCCGAGGCGTTTCTGCAGATTTTTCAACTCGGTGCGCATTTGCGTGCGTAGTTTGGCGTCGAGCGCGGAGAGGGGCTCGTCGAGCAGCAGGACATGCGGCTCGCAGACGATGGCCCGCGCCAGGGCGACGCGCTGGCGCTGACCGCCGGAAAGCTGCGCCGGCTTGCGGTCCTCCATGCCCTGCAACGAGGTCATGGCGATGGCCCACTCGGTCTTTTCGGCAATTTTTTCCGGCGGCAATTTTTTCATGCGCAGGCCGAAAGCAATGTTTTCGCGCACGGTGAGGTGCGGAAAGAGGGCGTAGCTTTGGAAGACTTGGTTGACGTTGCGCTTGTAGGGCGGGTCGTTCGAAACGTCCTGCCCGGCAATGAGGATTTGTCCGGTGGTCGGCTGCTCGAAGCCGCTGATCATGCGCAGGCAGGTCGTCTTGCCGCAGCCGGAGGGCCCGAGAAAGGTCATGAATTCCCCCTCGGCGATGTCGAGGCTCACATGGTCGAGAGCGACAAAGTCGCCGAACCGCTTCGTGACATCCCGGACTTCGACCATGGAACTCATCGGCTCAAATGTTCTTGAACCAGCCGATGCGGCCGGGCGCGAGGTTGATGTTGATCTGTTTGACCTCGGTGTAGGCCTCGAGGCCGTAGGTGCCGAGTTCGCGCCCGATGCCGGACTGCTTGTAGCCGCCCCACGGGGCCTCGTTGAAGGTCGGATGATACGTATTGATCCACGTGATGCCGGCGCGCAGCTGCTTGATCACGCGCTGGGCCTTGGCGCCGTCCGAGGTGAAAACCGCGCCGGCCAGCCCGTAGACCGTGTCATTGGCTTTGCGGATGGCTTCCTCCTCGGTGTCGAAAAGTTCGACCACCAGCACGGGGCCGAAAATTTCCTCCTTCATGATCTTCGCGTTGGGCGGGACGTCGACGAAAACGGTCGGCTCGACGAAGTTGCCCTTGGCCAGGGCGCCCTTGGTGATGCGCTTGCCGCCGCAGAGCAGCTTGGCGCCTTGGTCGAGGCCGGATTTGATGTACCCGAGGACTTTTTCCATGTGGGCCTGCGAGATGAGCGGACCCATCTCGGTTTTTTTCGACATGCCGTCGCCCACCGCGATTTTTTGGCAGGCCTCGGCCAGGCGCGGGAGGAACTTTTTGGCGATCTTGCGGTCGAGGAGCAGACGCGAGCCCGCGCTGCAGACTTCGCCCTGGCCGGCGAAGATGCCGAACATGGCGAATTCGAGCGCGGCGTCGAAATCGGCGTCGGCGAAAACAATGTTCGGGCTCTTGCCGCCGAGTTCAAGGGTGACTTTTTTCAGGTTGCCGGTGGCGGCGGACATGATTTTGCGTCCGGTCACCCCGCCGCCGGTGAAGGCGACTTTGTCCACCCGGTCGCTGGCCGCGAGGGTCGAGCCGACCGGATCGCCGGGGCCGAGGACGAGGTTGGCCGCGCCGGGCGGGAAGCCCGCTTCCTTGATCAGTTCGAAAAGTTTCACCGCGGACACGGGCGTCATTTCCGAGGGCTTCAAAATGCACGCGTTGCCCGCAGCGAGACCGGGGGCGAGCTTCCAGGCGGCCATGAGAAGCGGGTAATTCCACGGGATGATCTGCGCGCAAACGCCGATCGGCTCGCGCACGGTCATGCAGACCATGTTCGGGTCGCTCACGCTGTAGGTCTGTCCCTGCGGCTTGCTGGCCAGACCGGCGTAGTAACGGAAGCAACCGACGGCATCGGCCGCGTCATAGGTCGCCTCGCGCAAAGGCTTGCCGTTGTTCTCCGTGTCGATCTTGGCGAACTCGTCCGCGTGTTTCTCGATGAGGTTGGCCAGGGCGAAAAGTTTTTCCGCGCGCTCGGGTCCGGTGCTCTTGCCCCAGGGCCCCTGGTCGAAAGCCTTCCGCGCCGCGCTGATGGCATCTTCCGCATCGGCCGCGCCGCTATCGGTTGCCTTGGCGACGACCTTGTTGTTCGCCGGATTGAGAATGTCGCGCGTGGCGCCGCTCTTGGCCGCGACCCAACGGCCGTTGATGTGGTTCAGGAGGGTTTTCATCAATCCAGATTAACCCATTTCAGCGCGGTTTCCACAATGCCGCATTCAAACAGGCCCACAGATGGATGAGCCAGCCGAGAAGCAAAAACCACAGGATGACGCTGGCCAGAAAGAAGAAAAACGCGGCGAGGAAGCGGCCCTGCACAAGCTGACCCAGCCCCGGGATGAAGAGACTGGCCAGGGCGGCAATCACATTGCCCGCCGAGCCTTGTCCGACCGCCGTCATGCCGCCAATAAACTCCCCTCGCCGCCGGTTGTCTATCCTGCAGAAACGCCCCCGCGCAGGCGCCCGAGCAGGCCGGTGGTCGAGCGCCCCGGCACGAGCGGTAGAATCCGGATCTCGGCCTTGGCTTCGTCCAAGGCCTGTCTTTCGCCGGCATCGAGCGACTCGGGTGTGTAGTCGCCGCCCTTGGCGTAAATGTGCGGTCGCACCGAGCGGAGCACCTCGGTCGCGCGTTTCCCGTCGAAAATCACCACGTAATCCACGCAACCCAGCGCGGACATCACCTCGGCGCGGTCCTCCTGCGGATTGAGCGGACGGTCGGGGCCCTTCAATTCGCGCACGGAGCGGTCACTATTCAACCCGACGGCCAAGGCGTCGCCCAAGGCGCGCGCCTGGCGCAAGTAGCGCACATGCCCGGCGTGCAGTAGGTCGAAGCAGCCATTGGTAAAAACGAGATGCTGGCCTGCGGCGTCCATCTCATCGCGCAAACGGGCCAATTCCGCCGCCTCGACCACGCGTCCCTCGTGCATGGACCGAGTAATCGCATTCCGCCCGCCATTGCGCAAGACCGGTCGCGGGCTTACAAATTCCCCATGCGCATCGCGCGAATCGCCGACGAATCCGGCACCGTCCTCCACGGCAGCCCCACGGAAGAGACCGGTCTATACGCATTGCTCGAAGGTTCATGGGAACGCGGTTTCCGCGCCACCGGGCGGAATGTGCGCGCCGCGCGCTTGCTCGCCCCGCTCGATCCGCCGGCGGTTTACGCCATCGGCCTGAATTACCGCGACCACGCGGCGGAAACCGGGGCGCCCATCCCGGAATATCCCGTGGTCTTCATGAAAAATCTGCGCGCGGTCATCGGACCCGGCACGCCGATCCGTCTGCCGCGGCACCTGCGCAGCGACCAGGTCGACTACGAAGCCGAGTTGGCCATCGTCTTGTCCCGCGAAGCCCGCAACCTGACGCGCGCCGACGCGCTCCGGCACGTGGCCGGGTTCACCTGCGCCAATGACGTCAGCGCGCGCGATTGGCAACTGCAGCGCTCGGGACGCCAATGGTGCCGCGCCAAATCCTTCGACACTTTTTGTCCGCTCGGACCGTGGGTGGTCACCCCCGACGAGTTGCCGGATCCGCTTCATGTTCCCATCGCCTCGCGGCTCAACGGGAAAATCATGCAGGAGAGCAACACGGCGCAGATGATTTTCGATGTTCCCGCCCTGCTGGAATTTCTCAGC
>JBIKXZ010000168.1:0-5204 GCA_044355525.1 Chthoniobacterales bacterium | reverse complement strand
GTAGTCGACGCGGAATTGTCCCGCATAGTCGTAAAGCCATTGCTCGCGCTGCATGGCCAGACTGGTGCGGGCGATGCTGCGGCGGGCACCCAGTGATTTGCCGATCAGGCTGCAGACGAGGTTGGTATGGTCGTGGCTGGTCAGGGCGAAAAGCACGTCGCACTTGGCGATGCCGGCTTCCTCGAGGGTCTCGACGCTGGCGCCGCTGCCGTGGAGGACGCGGCTGTCGAGTTGCTCGTTGAGTTCGGCCGCGAGCTTTTCGTCCTGCTCGATGACGCAGATGGAGTGCTCCTCGTCGGAGAGGGTGCGGGCCATGTGCAGACCGATGGCGCCGGCGCCAACTATGATGATGTTCATGTAGCGGGCGTATGGTGCGGGCCGGAGGGGCGGTGGGGGCAAGCAAAAAGCGGGCGCGGTCTCTGTCGGCGGGGTTTGCAAGGGGTGCGGCCCGTGGCAGATTGGCGCGGTGCAGACGAGCTTTCTGGTGCCGGCCTACAACGAGGCGCAATTCATTGCGCGCGCGGTCGACTCGGTCCATTGCGCGGCGCGGAACTGCGCTTTGCACGGATACGAAATCATTGTCTGCGACAATGACTCGGCCGACGGAACAGCCGATCTTGCCCGCGCCGCCGGGGCGCGCGTGGTGCACGAACCGCACCGCCAAATCGCGCGGGCACGCAATGCGGCCGCGGCGGCCTCGTCGGGATCATGGCTCATCTGGCTCGATGCGGATGCCATGCTGACCAGCGATGTGCTCGGCGCGACTTTGTCCGCGCTGGATTCGGGGCGCGTCTGCGGCGGCGGAGCGCAGGTCGAACTGGAAGGCGCCCCGCTCGACCGGGCGGCGAGGTGCGCGGTGCACGGATGGAATTGGATCGCGCGGAATTTCCGTCTGGCGGCCGGATCTTATTTTTTCGCGATGCGTGATGGTTGGGCGGAGACAGGCGGATTCAATGAAGCGGTCTATGCCGGCGAAGAGATCGGCTTTTCCCGCACCTTGAAGCGCTGGGGTCGCGCGCGCGGATTGCACTTTCGTGTGCTCGACCACGCCGTGCCTTCGTCCGCGCGCAAGGTCGAACAGTTCACGGTCTGGCAGACGCTGCGCCAGATCGCGGTGTGCGCGTGGCCGGGCAATCTCGGGCGACGCGATCGTTTGCGTTTCTGGTATGAAAGGCCCGGCGACCTGCCGGCCTCCCCATGATCTATCTGGATAACAATGCGACTACGCCGATCGATCCGCGCGTGCGGGAGGCGATGCTGCCCTTTCTCGGGGAAAAGTTCGGCAATCCGTCGAGTCCACATACCGCCGGACGCGCGGCCCGTGAGGCGATCGCGAAGGCGCGTGGCCAAGTTGCCGCATTGCTCGGCGCGTCCGAAGATTCGGTCATTTTCACCGGCGGCGGAACCGAGTCGATCGCCACGGCAATCCGCGGGGCCTTGGCCGCGCAACCGGGCAAACGTCACATCGTCACGTCGTCGATCGAACACAGCGCGACGAAAAATTTGTGCGAGCAGCTCGCGCGCGAAGGATGCGTTGTGACCTGGCTCCACGTCGATGCCGGCGGGTGTCCGGATCTTGCCGAGTATGCTGCCGCCCTGCGTGACGA
Organism: Chthoniobacterales bacterium; assembly: GCA_044355525.1. Lineage (GTDB taxonomy): Bacteria > Verrucomicrobiota > Verrucomicrobiia > Chthoniobacterales > JACTMZ01 > JACTMZ01. The sequence continues at coordinate 3,597 of JBIKXZ010000168.1, read as the reverse complement.
CACGGCCTTGGTCTCCGTCATCTGGTCGAACAACGAAACCGGTGTGCTCTTTCCCGTGGAGGAAATGGCGCGGATCGCCGATGAGCGGCGGATCGTATTCCATGTCGATGCGGTGCAGGCCGCGGGGAAAATCCCGATCGATCTCGCGCAGGTGCCGGCGCATTTGCTCTCGCTGGCGGCCCACAAATTGCACGGACCGAAAGGCGTCGGTGCTTTGTTTGTGCGTCCGGGCCTCGGACTGCCGCCACTATTGCGCGGGGGTGGACAGGAGTCCGGTCGCCGTGCGGGGACGGAGAATGTGCCAGGCATTGTCGGGCTTGGTGTTGCCGCCGAGTTGGCGATGTCCGCCTTGCCGGTGGAGATGCCGCGGGTGGCCGCCCTGCGCGATGCGTTCGAGTCCGGGGTGCGCGAGCGGTTCCCGGACGCGCGCTTCCATGGCGCCGCCGCGCACCGCTTGCCGAACACGACGAATTTCGCCCTGCCCGGACGCGATGCTCAAGGGTTGCTCGCCGGATTGGACCGTCTTGGCGTGGCTTGCTCGATCGGTTCGGCTTGCACCAGCGGCGAGGTGGATGCCTCGCATGTCCTGCGCGCCATGGGGGTGGGGGATGACGAGGCGCGGTCCAGCCTGCGCTTTTCGTTCAGCCGGATGAATACCGCGGGGGAAGTGCCGGCCGCTTTGGCTGCTCTGGAGCAGGCGGCGGCCCGGCTTTGACCGGCTGTCTTGGGTCATTGACGGACGGGGTCGATTCTGGGATTCTGGCCGACCTTTTTATGCGTCATACCTTGTCAGTTCTGGTGGAAAACCGCTTCGGCGTGCTGACCCGCGTGGCCGGGATGTTCAGCGGCCGCGGGTTCAACATCGACACGCTCAACGTCGCGCCGACGCTCGACGCCTCCATGTCGCGCATGACCCTCGTGGTGCGCGGCGACGACAAGGTTCTCGAGCAGGTGGTCAAGCAGACCGAGAAACTTGTCGATGTGATCAAGGTGGACGATTTCCGCGACGATGAATTCGTCGACCGCGAACTGGTGCTCATGCGCGTCAACGTGAACGAGAAAACGCGCAGCGAGGTGTTGCAAATTTGCGATGTCTTCCGCGCCAAGATCGTCGACGTGCGCCTCGACAAGCTGGTCATCGAGATCACTGGCAACGAGGGTAAAATCGCCAAGTTCATTTCCCTGATGGAACATTTCGGCGTCGCCGAGATGACGCGCACCGGCAAGGTCGCGCTCTCCCGCACGGCCGACAGCGAATAAATCTTTCCCATGGCAGCAAAAATCCACACAGACAAAGACGCCGACCTCAAGCACCTCAAGGGCAAGACGGTGGCCGTCATCGGTTTCGGTTCGCAGGGCCACGCCCACGCCCTCAACCTCAAGGAAAGCGGCGTCAAGGTCATCATCGGCCTCTACCCCGGCAGCAAAAGCCGCGCGGTCGCGAAGAAGAAAGGTTTCCAAGTTTTCAACACGGCCGATGCGGTGAAAAAAGCCGACGTCATCTTCGTCGCCGTGCCCGACACCAAGATCGCCGCGGTTTACAACAAGGACATCGCGCCGCACCTGAAGAAGGGCAAAACGCTCCTCTTCAGCCACGGCTTCGCCATCCATTTCAAGACGATCAAGCCGCCGAAGGACATCGACGTGATCATGGTCGCGCCGAAAGGCCCCGGCCACATCGTCCGCCGTCAATACACCGAAGGCAAAGGCGTCCCGACGCTCATCGCCGTCTACCAAAACCCGAGCAAACAGGCGAAAAAGACCGCGTTGGCTTGGGCCAAGGGCATCGGCGGAACACGCGCCGGTGTGCTCGAAACCACTTTCAAAGAAGAGACCGAAACCGACCTCTTCGGCGAGCAGGCTGTGCTTTGCGGCGGGGCTTCCGCGCTGGTCCAAGCCGGATTCGAAACTCTCGTCGAGGCCGGTTACCAACCCGAAATGGCTTACTTCGAGTGTCTGCATGAGCTGAAGCTCATCGTCGATCTGATGAACGAAGCCGGCATTGCGGGTATGCGTTTCAGCATTTCCGACACGGCCAAGTGGGGCGACGTGCTCGTCGGACCGAAGATTATCGACGCCGGCACGAAGAAGCGGATGAAAGGCGTCCTCAAAGACATCCAGACCGGGAAATTCGCCCGCGAGTGGATCGCCGAAGACCGCAAAGGCCGCAAAAAATACAACGCGCTGCTCAAGAAGGGCGAGAAGCATGGCATCGAGAAAACCGGGACCCGTCTCCGCGGACTCATGCCGTGGATCAAGAAGCGCAACCTCAAGGGCGCGCAGGCCTCCTACGCCTGATCCGTTTTCCTCCTCGAAACCCCGCGGCGCCTCCGGGCCCGCGGGGTTTTTCTTTGCCAGTTGGGAGACCGGGCTTAGTTTGTCGGTGTGAGTCTGGCCGAGATTATCGAGGAACTGCCCAAGCTTTCCGCCGAGGACCGGACGGCTGTCTGGAACAAGCTTGCGGCGATCACCGAGGCCGACGTGCCGGAGTCGTTCCGCAGCGGAATGCGCGACATTGCCGAGGGGCGCGTCATGGAGACGGAGCAGGCGATTTACGGATCTCCCGAAGTTCCGCGCGAATGACCTACGATTTCCGCGCCGCGGAGCAGTTTTGGAAAAGTTTTCACGCGTTGCGGGACAGCCAGAAGGAGTCGACGCGCAAGGTCTGGCAGATTTTCAAAGCGGATCCTTTCGACCCGCGTCTTCGCACGCACAAGATCCACAGCCTTAGCGCTCTCTACAAACGCACCATTTACTCGGTAACGGTCGAAAGCGACTTGCGTGTTGTGTTCTTTATCGAGGGCAAGGCCATCTTCACGGTGGACATCGGAATGCACGACATTTACCGCGTTTGAGAAACTTATGCCCGTCGCTTCCGCCCGCAAACCCGTCCGCCTCTCCGACCTCGACCAATCGAAGTCGCACACACCAGAAAAATACCGCGAGAAACTGCGGGCCGGGCATTTGCGTCTGCTCGAATTGCAGCACAAGCTCAAGGACTCGAAGCGCAGCGTCGTCATCATTGTTGAAGGCCCAGATGCCGCAGGCAAAGGTGGAATGATCAAGCGTCTGGTCGAGCGTCTCGACCCGCGTCATATCCGGGTTTACTCCACGATCAAACCGACCGAGGAGGAATACGCGCACCATTACTTGTGGCGGTTCTGGAACAAACTCCCGCGTCGCGGCGAAATCGCCATCTTCGACCGCTCATGGTATGGACGCGTCCTCGTCGAGCGCATCGAGGGATTCTGTTCCAAGACCGAGTGGCGCCGCGCCTACCGCGAGATCAACGAATTCGAACGCCTCCTGCATGATGACGGCACGATTCTGATCAAACTCTGGCTCCAGATCACCAAGCAGGAGCAGATGGCGCGTTTCAAAAAGCGCGCGGCCGACCCGATGAAAAACTGGAAGATCACCGACGAAGATTGGCGCAATCGCAACAAGTGGAATTCCTATTTGCGCGCGGCCGAGGATTTATTCGTCAAGACCTCGCCGGAGTTCGCCCCGTGGCAGGTCATTCCGGCGAATTTCAAGTGGTATGCGCGGGTCAAAGCTCTCGATACGGTTTGCCGGCGCCTCGGCGCGGCGCTCGGG
>JBIKXZ010000167.1:0-5224 GCA_044355525.1 Chthoniobacterales bacterium | reverse complement strand
GCCTTTCCGCGTCGCGCGTGGCCGACGAATTGCGCCGCACGCACGAGACGGTGCTCGAGGTGACCGGCGTGCGCATGACCAATCTTCGTCCACCCTACGGAGCTTTCAACGACAGCGTGCGCCGCGTGGCTTTCGACCGGCACGGCTATGACACCATCATGTGGTCCGTTGATCCGCTCGACTGGAAATACCGCAACTCGTCGCGCGTGACCCGCGAGTTGGTCAAGGGCGCGGCGCCCGGGGCTGTCTTGCTCTGCCACGACATCCATCCCTCGACCATCGCGGCCATGCCGGCGACGCTCGATCAATTGCTCGGACGCGGCTTCTGCTTTGTCACCGTGGCCGACCTCATGGCCATGGACAAATCGGGGCGACAGGATTCGAACCTGCGACCTCCTGGTCCCAAACCAGGCGCTCTACCAAGCTAAGCTACGCCCCGTCGACTCGCGGAATACTTAACCCGGATCGGCCGTTTGTCATTTTATTTTGGCCTCCCGCCCGTGATCCGTCCCTTAACCGCCATGCTCTGCCTCGCCGCCGCCACCGCCGGAGCCGCCCCGCCCGTGCTGACCGCGGTCTCCGCCCCCGGGCTCGATCTCGACGGGGCTTGGCGCGACCGCGAAGGCTGGTCCGGGGCACCGTCCGCCGTCTTGCGCGGTCTCGAGGGGGCGGAAGTCGCCGCCGCGCAGGTGCGGGCCCGTTGGAATGACTCCGGAATTTTTTTCGAGTTCCTCTGCCGCGACGAAGCCGTGGTTTCGCCCGGAGGGCAAGACGGACTCGACCATTTTCAGCTCGGCGATGTGGTGGAAATCTTCCTCGGACGCCGCGGGCGGCCCGCCTACCTCGAAGCGCACGCCACGCCGGCCGGGCACCAGACCGTCTATGCCTTCCGGGGTTACCGCCGCGCCGCGGCCACTCCCTCCGACTGCGAAGTGCGCGCCGGGCGCATCGACGGAGGCTGGCGCGCGGTGCTCTCGATTCCGTGGAAATCCGCGGGCGGATCTCCGGAGGACGGACCGTGGGAAATCCTCGCCGGACGGTATGACTATGACAAACCGGGTGGAAAGCCGGTCTTGTCTTCGTTTCCCGGACAAAACGGGAAGCCCGATTTTCACGCACGCGAACGCTACGCGCGCCTCGAATTGCAACCATGAGCAGACTGTGGCCCGCTTTCGTCCTCGCTTTCATCGTGGGAGGATGCTCCTCGGTCAGCGTGATCGAAGAGCGCGAGGACGCCGCCTTGGCCCCGACGGCCCGACCGCCTGCGGTTTATCTGCGTCTTTTCGAGCTGCCGGCCGGCGCGGAATTCGACGTGAGCAGCCCGAAAGAAGGCGAAGATCCGCGCCGCCGCGTCGGACAACTCATCGCCGACGGATTTTTCACGCGGTCCGACCGCTGGATCGCCCCGGCGCGTGTCTTGGCGGATGGCGAAAAAACGCCGCGGACCGGATTGCTGGTCGATGGCCGGTTGCTCCGCACGAAACAAGGCAGCCGCGCCTTGCGCTTGGGGATCGGTTTCGGTCTGGGGCGCTCGCACATGGACACCTCGGTGCGTGTCTTCAATCTCGCGAAGTCGGCGGACAAACCGTGGCTCATGTTCAAGACGACCGGCGGAAGCAACATGGAACCGGGTCTGGTCGTCGCGCTGGTCACCGCGCCCATTTCTGCCCCGGTTGTCGTGTTGCCGGCCGCCGCCAGCGTGGCCAGCGGGGCCATGTCCACCGCCTCGCGCGGATTCAAGGGCGTCACGCAGGACGGCAAACGCACCGGCCGCGCCATCGCGGCCACCATCCACGACCGTCTGGCCAACCGTGCTCTGGTCGAACGCAAAGCCTATCCCAAACGCGGCGGCCGCCTGGCCACGCCGATCGGCGAGGTGGATCTGCCGGATCTCCCGATGCTGTGATCGTTGCCGGCTCTTGGCAACGGTTCGGAAAAGAAGCGGCGTCCGCGCCGCTTCTACTTTTTGCCTTCGACTTCTTCGTTCCAGCTCACGGCTCCTCGAGCCGGTGGCTGTGATGTCCGCGCAGCCATGACACCAGCGTCAAGACGAAGGGCAGCACGGCGAGGGCAATAAAGAGCCCGGCGATTTGGTAGAGCCACTCACCGTAGAGCAGGAGGTAAGCACCGAGGACGATCAGGCCGGCGAAACCGACAACGGACACTGCCCACGCCAGTGGCAGAAGGCGTCGCCGGAATGTATTGCGCTCCTCGCGCCGTCTTATGCGCGTTTCACGGTTGTCGAAGGGATGATTGCTCATGCTTTCCTGTCTGCTGATGCATGGGCGCAGGGAGCAGGAGTCGATTGTCTCCTATCCGGCCACAGCGACAAGCAACTAATACGCGCCGGAGGAGACGAGCCGGGCGATGCTCTCGACCACGCGGGGCCGGTCCTCGCGGTAAGTCACGCCGAACCAGTCGGATGCCGTGGGAATGACGCGCACCGTGGCCTTGCCGGCGGAGATCATTTCGGCCACGGCGCTCGGAATGTAGAACTCGGCCTTTTCGCTCGCCGCATGCGCGGCAAGGAAGCCGCGGAGCTTTTCCCCGAGCAAAGGAAAGATCTGCGGAGTGAATCCCCAGAAGTTCATCGAGACCGGTCTGTCCGGCGCGAAGATGCGCGGGCCCGAAGCGATGGCGCCGTCCGCACGGCGGGCGAGATCGGTGACCTCCTCCACCCCGCAAAGAAGTTGATCCGCGCCGACCTCGCAGATACCGCGGGCCACCGTGCCGTGTTCGCTCAGGGTTTTATCCAAACGGTATCCGGCCATGGCGAAGGTCGCGGGATGCGCGGACACATCGACGCCCGAGAGAAATTCGCCGAGACGGCGGAAAGATTCCGCACCGTAAAAATCGTCGGCATTGATCGCGACAAACGGTGCGCCCACGACCTCCCGCGCGCACCACACGGCGTGCGCCGTGCCCCAGGGCTTGGTGCGTCCGGACGGCGGCGCGAATCCCCCGGGAAGATCGTCGAGTTGCTGGAAGGCGTAGCCGACGCCGATCTTACCCTCGTAACGCGCGCCGATCTGCGCGCGGAAATCTTTTTCGATGTCGCGCCGGATGAGGAACACGACGCGATCGAAGCCCGCGCGCATGGCATCATGCACGGAGTAATCGAGGAGCGTCTCGCCTCCGGGGCCGACCGGATCGAGCTGTTTGAGTCCTCCATAACGGCTGCCCATGCCGGCGGCGAGAACGAGGAGGGTGGGTGCGGACATGAACTTTCCTTATACCAGCACTTGCAGCGGCGGTCTATGACCGCCGGTTGCAACTGTTCGAGCGTCACGCCTCCGGTGCTGCTTCCCGGTGCAACTCGTAAGCGTTGATGATTTTCTGCACGAGCGGGTGGCGGACGACGTCCTTGCGGCTGAGTTGCCGGATGGCCAAGCCTTCGACATTTTGCAGGACTTCGACCGCCTCGAGCAAACCGGAACGCTTGTGGCGCGGGAGGTCGATCTGGGTGCGGTCGCCGGTGATGACGCATTTCGACTCGTTGCCCAACCTCGTGAGAAACATGAACATCTGCTCGGCCGTCGTGTTCTGCGCTTCATCCAGGACGACGAAGGAGTGGTTGAGCGTCCGTCCGCGCATGTAGGCCAGCGGGGCGATTTCGATGATCCCGCGGTCCATGAGTTTCTGGATCTCGTCGGTCTCGAGCATGTCATAAAGCGCGTCGTAAAGCGGACGCAGATACGGGAGGATTTTTTCCTCCAGCGCGCCGGGGAGGAAGCCGAGGGCTTCGCCGGCTTCGACTGCGGGGCGGGTCAGGACGATGCGGCTGACCTGCTCTTTTTTTAGCGCGGACACGGCCATGGCCATGGCGAGGTAGGTCTTGCCGGTGCCGGCCGGGCCGACGCCGAAGACCACGTCGTGCTCGCGGATGGCGCGCACGTAGTCGCGTTGTCCGGGTGTCTTGGGAATGACCGGCGCCTTGCGCGGGGAGCAGACGATGCGTTCGGCGGCGAGTTCGGTGATGCTGCCGTCGGGCGTGCCTTCCTCCGCGGACTGCAGGGCGTAGCGGAATTCCTGTTTGCCGATGGCCGCGCCGCCGCGGCGGGCCTCGTCGAGCTGGGTGAAGATCTGCGCGGCGCGGGCGGTTTTTTCTTTTTCACCCTCGATGCGGATCCAGCCTTCGCGGGCGGCGACTTGCACACCGAGGCGCTGTTCCATCTCGCGGAGCAAACGCTCGTCGTTCTGGTAGAGCGCGGCGGCCGCGCGGGCGTTGTCAAAATGGAGCGTCGTGCTCTCCATCAAGCGGTCATTTCCGCTGGAACCCGTAGACCAGCGCCCAACCGGTGCGCTCCTCGGGCGAGGAAAGGATTTCCACGATGGCGTAGTAGGTGCCGGTGGAGCGCGGTTTGATCTCCGCGTAGGCGAAGCGTCCGCGCTGCCACGATTTGTTTTCCGCGAGGTTGCCCTCGGCATCGTAGATGTTGACCCGCAGCGAGGCGCTGTCGATATCGGTGGCGAGGAAGAACATGTAGCTGTTGCCGCGGAAAAGCTGGGCGGCCACGCGTTTCTTCCCGCCTTCCTCGAGGTCGCCGCCCCAAGCGTCCTCGCGGATGACCCAACCGCGCTCGGCGTAGGGATTGGCCGCCTCGTAGGCGAAGGATAGCGCGTCGTCGACAAAGGCCCACGCCGCGGGTGCGGCCAGCAGGAGCGCGAGGGCGGCGGCGGGACGGCGGATGATGGAAGGGAGGAGATTCATCGTGGTCAGCCGGCTTTGGCGCGGATGAGCCGCACCATTTGCGTGGAGAGGCTGTTGATCTCGGTGACGGTTTCCGGGGTGATGCCGTCGGGCGGGGATTTCTTGATCAGCGGACCGATGCGTCCGAGCGAGCGGCGGATTTCGCCGACCAGCGGCTGGCTGCGCAGGCGCGGGCTCATCTGGTCGAGCTGGCGGTTGAAATGATCAACGAGCAGGGGTTGGTAGAGAAGTTCGGCGCGGTCGCGGGAGTATTTGTCCTTCACGATGGAAGTGAGGACTTCGGTGCCGCGCAGCCAGCCGCCGAGGCTGACCAGCTGGGCGAGCTGTTCGTCGTTGAGTTCGACCATGGCCTGGTTGACGTCCTGCAAGGCGCCGTCGAATTCGCGGCGCACGGCGTTCCATTGCCGGGCGTCGGCTTTCTGGATGATGCTGTTGCTGCGGGCCACCACGGATTTGCGCACGTTGATGGCCTCGGCGAGGGTGAGGACATTGCGGCCGATTTCTTTGACGCGC